>CABMGU010000034.1 GCA_902385765.1 uncultured archaeon
CCGACACCGCCAAAGCCAGTGGTAAACGTGCCTAGAGACGAACGGTAACCTGTTTCCTGGTCGACAAGCCACACTTCATACTGAATATTATTCTCATAAGAAGGAGGCAAATCTTTAGTTACAACGTTAACAGTAGCACTTGGAAAACCATACCAGTCAGTAGTACTGAAAATCTGCGCAGTGGCACGAGGGTACATAGGAGCATAACCGCCCCTGCCAACACCCTTGTACTGTGTAACCTGCACAGGACTAAGGTAAACAATCATATCAATACGACCGTAATTAACACGAGGATCGTAATTAGCCACGCGCTCAACACCATAACGCTGAGGAAAATTAAAAGCAGTCTTATAACTCGTCTCAGGAACCATGGCAAGAGCAGGCAAGCTAACCAAAATAATCAGCAGTGCAATAATCAACTGTTTCATCTTAACCTCTGATTAAAGTCTGAACCTGAAGGATTCAAAGTATCCCTAATCTGGCCGAAGTAACCCCACAGGATAATATCACTAGGACGGGGATCTGAATCAGGGAACGGCTCTTTTGTAATCATAACAGCATCAAACTGGTCAGCCCTGCGCCTCATCTCAAAAATAAGCTGTCCTGTGTGATCGATACCAACCTTCATCAAGCCAACACTCAAAGGATATTCCCTCTCGCTGTTAAACAGCCAAACCTCGTAAACCTCAGTCTCGTCCAAAGGAGGCAAATTATTCGCCTGCACAAAGACCTGAGTACTTGGCAAAGCCTTAGTCAAACCAGCACCATACTCGTCGCCCAAACTGACAAGCCTGGCAGCGCCTTTAGCCATAACATCATTAGGACCAATAACCTGCTGAAGAGCACCATACGGCAACATATCAGCACTAACATCAATAATCGGATAACCACGCATATTCGGGTCCCAGTTGCTGATAGCACTAGGGTCGCGACCCCTTGGAATAAATGCGTTAACATCAAGATTGAAAACACTTGAAAATGCAGATTTCGCTCCAGTCTTGGTCAAACGGTCAGTAGGGCCCTTTGTCCCGAAATTACTGAAATCCCTCTGATAATCGCTACCAAAATAACGGTCACGGGAATACGGGTCAAACACTCGCCTATCCCTTGCAATCTGACCAGAATAACTGTCAATATTAGTATCATAAACCCACCAAGTAGGCAAAGCAAACGCTGCGCACGCTAAAACCAGCACAATAAGAATTGAAATTGCAAGCTTGCTCACTATATACACCTCTTTCTTAACGGATATAGAAATATAGTGTATATAAATGTTGTGATGATGTTAATTAGAATAAGAGGGCAGGGCAATATGATTGGCGCACGTTTTAGTTTTAGGAGAAACTTCTCGCACCCTACCTCTATAAATTTCCCAGCCTTCAATATCTCCACGAAGTTGAGCATCCCAGCAAGCCGTTTCTATTCTTTCACAAGCAACATCAACAGCTTCTTCAAACGAAGATGCCCTAATCGTAAAATGCCTATCAAATTCGCTCGTTTTATCGACCCTATATTCCACATAAGGCACCACAAGATCATATGGACGTCGCGGACCTGTGGCTATTTCTTTTCCATTTTCCTTTATCCTCGCTATTAGTTCCTTTAGACCTGGCGAAAGTTGGGCTTTCATAATGGTAGTAAAGCATCCAGTATTTAAATAACTTATGCGAAAGGTTTATAAATAGTCATTACTTAAGAGTGGTAAAATGGGAGACATTTTAAGCAGAAAACCGGCTGAAATGAACGTATTCGAGCTTTTACAAGCTGAAAGAAACCTAATTTACCATATCCAAACAGCAACAGGAAAAGATGAGTTAATGCCATTAGTCCATGAGCACAGAGCAATAATTCGACGAATAACTGATTATGCCATTCGAGATTCATTAACTCACTTACTCAATCGCAATGGCTATGCCGCACTTGTACAAGGACTCGTCGATAAAGGATTAAAAACAAACCAAGATTTCGTCCACCTGATTTTTGACGTAGACAATTTTAGAAAAATTAATACGAAATACGGACATGATGCTGGTGACGCGATTCTAAGAAACCTCGCAAGAACAATTGAAAATTCTCTGACTATGCCCTCTTATCACGGAAGTTATGCCGCAATCCTAAGAAATGAAAATCCCATAAGGCTGGGCGGAGAGGAAATTGTCGTCCTTTTACCCGCGCATTCAACATGCCAAGGCAGAAATCGCGCAGAAGAATTACGCAAGAAAATTGCATCAGACTCGCAAAAAGAAGAGCAGTTACCATCAATAGCAGTGAGCGGAGGGGTGGCCTCACTGGATACCATCTTAAGAGCCTATAATTCCGCTGACCGCGTCCCAGACACAAAAGAGATTGCCAAAGCGATATATGTCTTCTCAGATTACGCTCTCTATTTCGCCAAAGAGCACGGAAAAGATCGGGTTGTAACATTCGAGGAGGCATTACAAGAACCAATTACCCGACGTTCAAAAAGAAGACTAAGAGATTTGACAGAAATAGCACAAAGATATAAGGATACTCTATGACACAACTTTTAATTCAAAGAATGAAGTACCCGACAGGACTCTATCCTGCAGCGCCTGTCCAGAAAACAGGATACCACAGAGTCTGGATAAGAGACAATATTTACACACTGTTCGGGCTGGAGACCAAAGGGTACAAAACTTCTGTAAAAACAATACACGCAATTCTTGACATACTCAAAAAACACGAATACAAAATAGACTGGATGATAAAACAGCCCACAAAAGACGCACACAGATACATACACCCAAGATACGAAAAAGACGGAAGCGAAGTAGCAGGAGAATGGGGAAACAAGCAAAACGACGCAATAGGCGCATTACTCTGGAAAATAGGAGATTTGGACAAAAAAGGAAAATATGAATGGCGCGAAGGAGACAAAGAAATAGTGCAAAAACTAGTCAATTACTTGGGAGCAATAGAATACTGGCACGACGCAGACAACGGAATGTGGGAAAACAACGAGGAAGTGCACGCAAGCTCAATAGGAGCCTGCCTCGCAGGATTACTTGCAGTAGACCACATTGTTCACGTACCATTGCACCTGATAGCACACGGAGAATATGCACTAAGAAAAATACTGCCGAGAGAGAGCATAACAAAGCACATAGATTTGGCATTACTATCATTGATATGGCCTTACAAGATTGTGACAGTAAAAGAAAGAGACGAGATTTTGAAAAACGTTGAAGCAGAACTTGTCAGAGAAAAAGGAGCCATAAGATACTTTGGAGACGAGTATTATAATAATGGAAAAGAAGCAGAATGGCCACTCGGACACTTGTGGCTCGCAATAATTTACAAACAGCTCGGCAAGACAAACAAATACAAGTTCTATCTCGATAAAGCAAAGAACGCAATGACAGAGGAAGGAATGCCGGAATTGTATTACGGAGAAACTTCCGAACACAACGAGAACACACCATTAGCGTGGGCGGAAAGCTTGATGAGGGCGGCGCTATGACACTATTCTACCACGGCACACCAGCAGGACGCGCAATAAAGATAGCAAGAGACGGGGCAATACTTTCGCCGTGGGAACAGGAAATAATATTCCTGAGACAGCTAAAAGAAAAAAACCCAAACAGCTATAAAAAAATCACAAACAAAAACAATGGAATGGACGAAGAAGAAACCGCATTAGAACTTGCAAAAATAGGATATGCTGCACGAGAAACAGAAGAAAGAATAAAATGCGTTTCACTCACATCAGACAAGTCCTGGCTCATCGCACCACACTATGAAATCATACTCGGAATAGAACTGGAACACCCGCCACAAGATGGCGCATTATTCGTGCCACGAAAAGTGCCATTAGACACTCTCACAGAAGTGCACTATAAAACGCGAGAGCAAGAAATCAGGACAGCATTCGCAAAATACAAACCAAAATTCATAAAATTCTAAGCAAGAACAGCATTACACTTTCCTTCCTTGCAAACACAACTGCCACCGCAATCCAAAGTACCACCACGACATTCCATCGTGCACATAACATCAGCACAATTAGGAGCTTGAGATTTAGGAACACAAGCAGTCGCGTGACAGCATTCTGCAGCAACACAATCACCATCTGTTGAACATTCAACACCAGGGCACGGAGCAAACTCGCAATTAGGACCAGACCTCCCAACAGCACTGCCATCAGGACACAACTTTGCTTCCATAGTGCAGGCAACCGGCTTATTCCAGTTCTCACGAGGCACAGTTTTGCAAACATTACTCACACACTTGGTCTCCAGATGACCTGCAATGCCGGTGCAGAAATCAGGACAGCTCTTGGAAAAATCAACATACTGGGAAGCATACAATTTGTTTCCAACAAAACAATTATTCGTATTTTTATCAATACCGCCGCAAGTGCAGTCAGCATCAGAATTACACAAAGAAGGATTATCCATCATAGGATGAACTGTCTTAGGAGGCACAACTGCACAAGCAGTCAAAACAAAAAATAAAAACAAAAAATCAACCGATTTCATAACTCACGCTCACCTGAGCAGAAACGTGGACGCTCGCAGGCGAAACATCTGTTGACGGAACACCGCCAGCCATCTCAGACTTCATAGCCATCATATCATACCTGGCAACAGGAGCAACAAAATAACTGCTTTCCTGCAGGCTGAGCACCTTGCCCAAACGCACGCCAGCGCCATTAGCCAAAGCATCTGCCTTTTCGCGGGCATTCTTTGTAGCCTTTGTCAAAGCCTCTGTCTTCACTTCCTTCTGCTTATCATCAGACAACTCAAAACTAATGCTTTCAACATTATTAGCACCAGCCTGAACACCAACATCAAGCAAAGGACCAACCTTCGGCAAATCCTTAGTAGTCACCACAAAAGCATTGCTCGTCCTGTAACCCTTCTCAATCATCTTGTTATACTGAGGATCCCATTCCTGAACCTTCTCAATGCGATAATCCGTGGTTTCAATCTCGCTCTCGCGAACGCCAGCATTAATCAAAGCAGACTTAACACTGGCGCCAATCTCACGATTACGCAATTGGGAATCCTGAGCAGTAGGACTCAAAGTCTCAATCCTGAAACGAACCTTAGCCAAATCAGGAGCAACATCAAACTCACTTGAGCCCTGAACAGAGATAGCGTTCGTAGGCTGAACTCCAGGCTGTTCCATAACAACCCTTGTCTCACACGCTGTTAAAGCTATCAACAAAATTGCCAATAAAATCATTGTTTTCTTCATTTTACATCACCATCTTTACGGTAAATCACCCATTTATATATACCCTATCTTTTGATAAGGCTTTTGCCTAACATCCTATTATATTGATAGGACTTGACTAGTAAATATATCAGTACAAAAGCAAATATGATGGCAGCAATGCCAAAAACATAAGGCCAATAGTTAACAGGCGATGGAGCAGTTCCTGCAAGAGTTTGAACCATATCTGTCGCAGGAGCAGGCGCGCGCAACATCGCCTTCTCAGCAGCAAAAGTGCCAACCTTTCCAACCTGACTGCTCAAAGAAGTATAAAATCCGCCAACAACGCTCAAGCAGAACAAACCAAGCACAATAAAAATCTTCAACTCCTCAGGATGCAAAACACCATGACCTTTCTTAGTTAAAGAATAGTATTTCCATTTGCGACCTTCATCATTACGCTCAACCAAGCCGGCTTTTTCCAAAGCAGACAAATGCTCCTTAACAGTCGGAACAGAAAAACCAAGAATTTCAGCCATCTCGCTCTGCATATAACGCCTGCCGCCAAGAAGCTTAAGAACATCAACTCTAGTACTGCTAGCCAAAGCTTTGAAAGTCTCCTTGTCAAGACGGATATCCATACGACAGAATATAGATGAATTATTTATTAAGATTATGATTTTGAAAGGCAACTACCTAAACAATTCCTCAATCAACTCAATATACATCGCAGAACTCCAAGCCTGAACAAGACAACCCTCAGACAATAATTTCGAAGCGCTGCTAAGCTCGGCATGATGACCGATAACGCCCTCTTCCAGAATCTCCCGAGTGCTGGCTTTCAAAATATGCTGAATGTAATTCTTATACTTCTTCTTGTCAAAAGCAAACAAGACAACACCTGCAAGATTGTTAATCCAGAACCAGCTATCGCCGGAATGATAACTCTTGGAATTCTCACCAGTGTGATTCTTAACAAAAGAAGAATGGCTTTTGTCAACCGTTGACAAGCCGCCCCAATCAAGCCACAGCTTAGGCAGAACAAAATCAAAACAAGCAATCCAGTCCTTCTTCGACAACAATTCAGGATAAGCATAAGCAGCAATGAAAACATTCGGACGAACAGTCTGGTCACCAGCACCATCAGAAAGATGTTTGCCATTCCAGAAAGCCTTCTTAACATTATCCTTAAGGGTCTGCTCAAGAGGAACTTCTTTGCCAAGCAAACGAGACAAACGGCAGGCAGACAAAATCAAACACTGCACCTCAATCCTCGCACCAGAACGGTCAATGCTGTCCATCCAGGTCTCCTTAGCGCCATTAATCACAAGACCATCCTGCAAATTACTCTCAACACGCTGCAGGAAAGCAGAAAGCTTTTCCAGCAAATACTCCTTCTCCTTCCTGGACATCTCAGGAAGATAATCCTCAAAACGCAAAAACAGCCAGCAATCAGCAACATTCTCGCCCAAAGCTCCAGGCAGTTTGCAATTATTCAGCTTGTCAAGCCAATCAAACAAAACAGCCTTTGCAAGACTTTCCTGCCCGGAATGCAATAATGCTTTCACGCAAACAAGCTCATCACGCGCCCAGCGCTGATGGAACCAGGGCAAGCCAGCATACAAGCCATTATTCGAATGCAGGCAGACAAGAGAATACTGAGCGCACTCATACGCAGAACGGAAATCACTATTCTTAACATGACCAGCAGAAATGCTGTTTGAGGCAAACTTTTCAGCCTCCTTGGCAAGCATCTGCCTGTTTTTCCAGGAAGACTTCGCAAGCTTCAAAGCATCATCCTTTGACTTGGAAAAAGCAACAACAAAACTGCCGGAAGCACGGCAACCGCGCAAAACCCATCTGGAAAAAGGAGGGCTATTGCGCAATTCATCAAAAGAATAAGTCTGCTGCTCCCACTTGTCAATCTTCTCAAAATCACAACCATACAAGGCAAGCCAGAAATCATATTCCTCGCCTGAAGTTTCACGGGAATCATTCAACTTCTCAAAATGAACCAGCAAAGCCTTATCCTCAAAAGAAAACTGATAATTACGACCCCAATCGCGATTATCAAAATTCAGCTTGCAATCAAAAAGAACATCAACTTTTGCAGAACGGGACAGCTCATAAAAGAAAACAGGCAAACGATGAGCAAACCAAAAAGACTCCTGAACACCATCACGATTGCGGGAAACCTTCCAGAACTCATTCAAAATAGCGCCAGGAGCGCCCTTCACATCAAAATGAGCAATCGTCTTGAAAACCTTATCATCACCAGAAAAAAACAAGCCCTGATAACGAGACTTAATCCCAAACAAGCCAAAACTGCCAGAGGCATTAGAGACTAAAAAGCTCATTCTTCACCCCTGTAGAATTTGGCTGCATCCTCTGGAGCAACAGAATTAATTATAACACCAGAACAAAGCTCAAAACCAGCCCAAATAGCAACTCTCGGACAGATTTCAATGTGGAAATGGAAGTCCTCATTTTTCGGACCATACTGAACAATCATATTGTAATCAAAACCAGCATCATAGACTTTCCTGAGAACCCTGACAAGAATATCAGCAAGCCCTGCAAAATTAACTTTCTCAAGACGGGCAACATGCGTCTTAGGGAAAATCCACACTTCATAATTAAAACGCGAAGCAAAAGGCGTGAAAGCAACAAAATCAGAATTCTCAAAACACAACCGACCGCTGTTTTTTTCAGACTGAACAACAGAACAATAAGGACACGAAATAAAACGGCGCATTGCTGAAATCTTCTCGTTAATCTCAGGAGGAACAAAAGAGAGCGCCATAATCTGGGAATGAGAATGAACAATACTTGTGCCACCGTACAAGCCGTGATTCTTGAACACGTTCACGTACTTGATACCAGGCTTTGATTCAAGCTCAACAATACGCCTTGCATAAACGTTTAGAACCTGCTCAACCTCATCAACAGACAACTGGGCGAGCTGTTTGTCGTGGCGAGGAGTCTCAACAATAATCTCATGATAGCCATAAGCAGAAGACGAAGAGTAAAAACGATTATCAGTCTTAAAAGAAAAATCGCCCTCTGGCTTCAACGCAGCAAACTTGTTCTCAAACCAGCGCAGCTGCCAGCCGCCATTTTTCACAATACGACCAATCTCAGGAGGCGTCAAATTCTCACTGCCAGGACAGAAATAACAAACACCAGACTCAACTATCGGAGGCTTTTTTAATTCGTGAGGACGCTGACCACGCTTAGGAGAGACTATAACCCAGCGGTCCAAGATGTAATCCTTTCTAATTTCCCCCATCAATACACCTCTTTATGAATAACCTCAATTTTTCCGCCGTTTATAAATGTTTCCCAACCGTAAAGTTTATATATAATACAATCCCAAACCAGAGTAATGGAAAGAGGTGACAAGAGCACCATAGCGATATTAGGCGCCATAGCAATAGTAGGCGTATTAGCATTGGTTACACTTGTTGTGCAACAGCCAACAGGACAAGTAATGCAAGACCAAAGCATATACGTAACAGAAGACGCAGGAAACCTCGCCATTGAATGCAAAAACCCAACACAAACCGTGGTGTTTTTGAGGTATGACGCGAATTATGCAGTATACTGCTGCCTCGAAGACATGATGGACCAAAACCAGTGCAGGTTTGAAAAAAGAGTATTGTTAACCAGAATGTATTGAAAAAGGAGGATGAAATCATGACGGACAAAAAAGAAATAAGCATTTTGCTTTTAGGCATCGTTGCAATACTTGCAATAGTGGGCCTAGTACTATTATTCACAAGCCCTGCTGCAACAGGAAAGGCATACTTCCCGCCACCACTGGGACCACAGGTACAATCACCTGCACCAGTAGGATACGGACCAGTGCCTGGAGAGGAATCGATAGTAGACCAGCAGGCAGGACAAATCAGCAATGCAATTTACGTTACAGCATTAGAAGGCGCAAACCTGCCAAGATGCCCTAACGGAGAAATCAGGACAAGACGACAGGGCAATATCGCTTACGAAGCAATACCTGGATACTACTGCGACTGGTTCTACTGCGCAACATTAGCAAGCAGCCCTAGCCCAGCAGTACAGCCAATAATGGCCTGCGTAACAAAGCCATGAATCAAGACTCACTTGGCTTGATTATTTTTGCACTCATCGCGCTTGGCGCGGTGTTTGCCTTTATCTTTGTATTTGGCGGACCTGAAGAAACAGGAGCAATCTCAGGAACGCAAAAAATAGGCACAAGCTGGTTCAAAGTAAAAGACGCATACCAAGCCTGCGGTTCAGGCACAAACTGCCGAGACGGACTTCCAGGACTCCCAACAGGAAACTACGACCAAATAACAGAATTGTTTGAATGCAAGTGCCAGACATCAGACCCGGCATTCACATTTTACAGAAGCAAGTTCTCTCCAGGATAATTATTTTTCTTCTATAAATGTTTGAATGAACGCCGCGGTCTAAAAGACTTGATTTTTCTCCCCACGCAAGCTAAGGGGAGAAGAAATCAACCTTGCAAAGCAAGGCGCGGCGTCATAAAAAGAAATCAGTCTATAAATTCAACTTCCCCGCCGTAAAAAGTACCTTTCTTCAGAGGAACAGGGCGCCAGTCATCAAGAACAAGAGTTGCACCCAACCAGTCAGCAAGCTCATCAGGATTGCCGATTGTTGCAGACAAGCCGATAAGCTGAACACTCTTCAAGACCTGCTTGAGAACAGTGATTAAAATTTCCAAAGTAGGACCGCGCTCAACGTCATTAATCAGGTGAATTTCATCAATGACCACCAAACTGACAAGACTGAGCCACGGCGAATGATGACGGATTAACGAGTCCAATTTTTCTGCAGTACAAATGATTAAGTCATAATCAACAAGATAAGGGTCAGAACTATCCAAGTCGCCAATGCTCAGCGCTATTTTACAGAGATGACCATACTTGCGCTTGAACTCTCGGTATTTCTCGTTCGCAAGCGCGATTAAAGGAACAATGTAAATGGTCTTGCCCCTGCCCTCAAGAATATGCTTCAAGGCAGCCATCTCAGCAATCAAAGTCTTGCCACTCGCAGTAGGAGTGCAAACCAGCAAGCTCTTGTTTTCCAGCAAGCCAGCTTTCAGGGCTTTCTCCTGCGCAGGACGGAAAATCGTAATACCTTCTTTCGCGATAACTTCCTTAAGTTTATCAGGCAATAAAGGATGCATAACTATAACCCAATACTCGCAAGCAAACGCTCTTTATCAAACTCCTGCAAGTCCTCATACTCCTGACCGATGCCCAGGAATAAAATAGGCTTCTGGGTAACATAACTGACAGAAATCGCAGCACCGCCCTTCTCATCAACATCAGCCTTTGCCAAAATGATACCATCAATTCCCACAGCAGCATTAAACTGCTTAGCCTGCTCAACACAATCATTTCCGGTAATGCTTTCACCAACAAAGATTTTCAAATCAGGCTTTGCAACCCTCATAATCTTCTTCATCTCATCCATCAAATTAGTATTGCTGTGCAAACGACCAGCAGTATCTATGAGAACAACATCCTTCCTGTTTGCCTCAGCGTGCTTGATAGCATCAAAAGCAACAGCAGCAGGGTCAGAGCCGTAATCCTGACGGATAAGCTTAACGCCCAGTTTGTCAGCGTGCAATTGAAGCTGGTCAATAGCAGCAGCACGGAAAGTATCAGCAGCAGCAAGAACAACACTCAAACCATTATTCTGCAAATATTTGGCAACCTTCGCAATGCTTGTGGTCTTGCCACTGCCATTCACGCCAACAAAACATATGACAAAAGGCTTTTTCTGGCGGGCTTTCTCCAACAAATCAATTCCCGGGATGCCAAACAAGTCCTCAATGCTCTTATGCAGAGAGTTGGCTATAGTTTCGTCAATCTGACCTCTCGGAATCGGCTTGTCAACAAGCTGAGACTTCAAATCACTTTTGATTTTTTCAATAACCTCAACAGCAACATTATTCTCAAGCAAAGCAAGCTCCAAATCCCAGAACAACTCATCAAACTTCTCAGCACTGATTCTCTTTGTGGTAATAGTTTCAGTAATCTTCTGGAAAAAGCCCTTCTCTTCAACAGGCTGTTCAACTTTTACTTCAGGCTTTGATTCTCCAACAACAGCGTCCTTTAATTTCGCGAAAAAACCCTTTTCAACAGGCTTTTCAACAACTTTAGGAACCTGCACTTCAACCTTGGGAACTTCAGGCGCAACTTCAACTTTCGGCCTCTCAACTCTCGGCTCGGGCTTTCTCTCAACTTTCTTCACTGGCTTCGGCTTTTCAGCTTCAACTTTCTTTACCTGCTTCTCGACTTTCTTTTCAACAGGCTTTTCAGGAGGAACAACACTCTTCTCAACAGCAACTTTCTCTTCCGGAGCTTCCTCTTCCACCTTCTTAGTAAACTTTGAAAGAACTCCCTTCAGCTTATCTTTAAGAAAACCAAACATTTTACTTTACCAGCGCCCTCAGCTCTTCCTGAGCCCTTCCGGCTTCAACAGCAAGCTTGTTCATCTGCTCTGCAAGCTCATCCTGCAGTTTGCGCAATTCAGTTCCCTGCTCAGCAATAATCTTCTTTGCATCAGGAATATTCTTCTGAACAACAGCACCGCCGCCAACATTCAGCAGAACCGAATCATTCGCTTCCAGTTTTGCCTTAACATACAAGCCAGGAGTCAAAGTGACAAACATATCACTGCCGACCTTGGAAGCTGCAAAATCCTCAAGAACTTCCTGAACAGCATCCATCTCAGAAGCCTGCGATTCAAGAGCCTGCAACTGCTTCTGAACCTGCATAAGCTGGTTCTGCAACAACTGCAATTCCATATACTTCTGCTTCACTTCATTAGACGGCTCTTTCATTTTAGCTTAGCCAGCAATTGCTCCAAAAAGTGGCCATACTCGTGCGCTGCCTTAAAAAACCTGACAGAAGCCTCCAAATCACCCGGAATTTTCTGCTCCTTCTTAAAATGCTCCAACTCGCGCTTAACCATATCGCGCAAAAATTCCTTTTCATCATTGCTGAACATTTTTACCCTCCACAATCTTGATATTAATATCACCAAACTGCTCTTTCTGCTCCAGTTCCACTTTCTGCTGGTGCGATAAATGCAACAACGGAATAAAAGTGTAAACCTTGTCCTGCTTTGTTTCTCCAGGCAACAATTCCTTAAAAGTCAATGTTGGACGCGCAGAGAACAATGAAAGAATGCGGTGAAACAAATTAGTTATTGCAGCAGTAACATCAAACTTTCTGGCAGGCAGTTCCATAAAAGGAGGAACACTGTGCAGGACACGGCGCTGTTTGACCTCGAGAGCCTTGTCCAGAGCTTTGACAAGATCGTAAACGCTCACCTTTCTCCTTCGCGCCTGAGGAAGCCTCGGCATCAGCTCAAAGTCCTCCTTCAAGCCAAGCTCCTCACCCCTTGCAAGCTCCTGCTCAAGCTCATCATAAAACTGCTCCTGAGACACATCAGTGCCAGCGATAAGCCTGTCAAACTCATCCAAATCATCACCAACAAGCTTGTTGCTCTTCACACGCAAAAGAATTGCAGCTGCCAAAAGAACCTTGCCGCCAACCTTCAAATCCTGCTCTTTCAACTGGTGCAAACGCTCAATATACTTGTCAGTCAGCAAAGAAATATTGATATTCCAAGGGTCCATCTTCTCAGAATTAATCAGCTCAAAAATGATAGACTTCCAGCTAATCTCATTCTGCTCGACAAGCAATGAAAAAATGCGGTCGTTCATATGAAAATCTGGAGAAAGAGGGTATATAAATGTTGTGCGCAAAGCCACTGGACACTGGACATCTCGACGTGAAGTATTTAAATACAAAATCTACAGAAACAGTCATGACTATTCCTCCAGAAGCTTTACCGACAGAACCAAACCAACCGCCACGCCAGATTAGAATTCCTGAAACTAATTCTGAAGACTTTGCAGAATTCTATGGCGCAATGATGGGTGACGGGTGCATTTATGGAAATATGGCAGCATTCTGCATAACGTGCAATGGAATATTAGACGAATGGTATTTAACCCAATATTTGAAAAAACTCTGTTTTTCATTATTTAACATACAACCAAAGATATACTATGCTAAAAAAGAACAAGTTGTGCGCTTGATAATCAACAGCGTAAAGATAACGCGTTTTTTGGTCAAACTCGGTTTTCCAAAAGGCAGAAAAAAGGATGCTAAAATAAGGATTCCAGAAGCCTTTTTCTCAGATGACAAATTACTAGCTGCATGCCTAAGAGGCCTGATAGATACAGATGGAGGCATATACTCTCACCCACACACAAAAATCATGCTCGATTTCACCTCAGTAATTCCAAGTCTCATAACATCCGTTCACGAAGCGTTCAGTAAATTAAACTTGCAACACGGCATTTCAACCAACAGAATTCAATTTTATAGCGGCACCAAGCTAGCCAAATATTTCTCCCGTGTTGGAAGCAGCAATCCCAGAAACATCATAAGATATTCACAGTTTATCCAAACAGGAATTACTCCTTCTGCGATTGAGACAGAAAGGCTTTTAAAACACTACGATACCAGAATTAATGTACCTTACCATGGACCGGTAGTTTAGCGGCTAGTTTTCCGAAGGAAAACCCGTAGATAACGTCTCGTTTACACCGAGAAGGTCGGCGGTTCGAATCAGCCCCGGTCCACTTACATTCATATGCTTCGCATTCGCCGGCAAAGTTAAAGGCGGATTCAAGGTCGTTCGGAAACCTTCGGTTTCCTCCGAGTTCAAAGAACTCCCTTCGGTCGCTCTTCGAACATCCGCCCGGGTCCACTATTTTTCCTTAGAAACCTTATAGAGATAACAGCTCAGACAACCGTTATTGCAGTCCAAAGAATCATCTGCATACCTGCCTTCCAATTTTATCAAATCAGTAACAATATTCCTGACGCCCTGACCCTTCTCAGTCAAACGATACATCACCCGGATAGGCGGGGTTTTTGATATGATTGCCTTCCTAATAAGACCGGTTTCCTCCATCTCCTCCAAGCGCCTTGACAGAACAGCAGGACTTATTTTCGACATCTTATGCAGCATCCCGTTAAAACCGTGCTGGCCGTTGCACGCGATTTCCTGGAATATCTCAAGAGTCCATTTCTTGCCAAAAAGCTTAACCGTTTTGTATACGGGACATTCAGACATAGCTACCTCACACCTTCGCCAGCGAGAAACCAATTAAAAAACGACCTTGTTGCTACCATCACGTCAATCACCTATCCTGTTTACTCAAGCAACTTTATAAATGTGAAAGTTGCCAAAAAGATAGTTGAAATAAAATAAACACATTTTGTGCCAACATTTAAATACATTACAAAATATGTATTTCCAAAAAGAGACGAGTTGAAAGCAAAAGATTTCCGCGAGCCTCTTTTTTCAGAGAAAAAAGAGATGAAATACACTAAAAGATTCATGAAAAGACTAGCCATAGGAGCAGTCCTATTACTAATAGTTCTAAGCGGGCTTGCATACTATTACAGAAACCCGGTAAAGCTCGTAGACGTGCCACTGACATCTTTGCAGGAAAAACTGGACGTTACAAAACTCGACAACGGAATGACCGTCACCATAAAAGAAATGAAAGCAGTACCGCTTGTCACAATACAATTCTGGGTGCACGTCGGCTCAAAAAACGAGCCAGAACAATACAGAGGAATCGCACACATCTTCGAGCACATCTGGTTCAAAGGAACAGCAACACAGCCGGTAGGAAGCTTCCACAAAAGAGTCGAGTCATTGGGAGGAGAACTAAACGCGATGACCTCGCAGGACTGGACAATGTACTACGTAACAGTCCCGTCAGACAAATTTGACGAAATCTTCCCATACATGACTGACTTGCTGCTCAACCCGGCTTTTGACAACAACGAAATCGAAAAAGAGAAAAAAGTGGTACTGGAAGAGCAAAGCTTCAGCTTCAACGAACCTGAAAAGTTCCTTGACGACCAATTCGGACTGTTGCTGGTAGACAAGCACCCCTACAGGAACCCAGTCATAGGCTACAAAAATACCATCTCAGCAGCAAACAGGGAAGAAATCATAAACTTCTACAAAACCTGGTACGTGCCAAACAACATGAACATAATAGTCGTTGGCAACATAAACAAGGAAAAAACACTTGAAAAAATCAAACAAGCATTCGCAGGCTTCAAACAACAAGAACTGCCAGCACTGGACTTACCAAAAGAAAGCCCATTATCACAATAAAAATACAACAGCAGCTACAAAGACATAGGATACACATACATCGCAATAGGATTCACAGGACCGGGCTCAAAAAACCCGGACAGATACGCAATGGAAGTCCTGAATACCATATTCTCTTCAGGAGACAGCTCAAGACTGCAACAAATCGTCAAACAACAAAAGAACCTCATAACAAAAGGAACAAGCGTGTTCGTTCCATTAAACGACTTTGGAGTATTTGAAGCAGTCACCACAGTAGAGCCTCAAAAAGCAGGCCTTGCAAAAGCAGAACTAATCCTTCAATTAAACAGGTTCAAAACAGAGTATGTAACTGACGAAGAGCTCGAAAGAGCAAAAATGAACATACGCGCGGACAAAGTCAGAAAACAGGAAGAGATATTCCAGGTAGGAATGGATATCGGACAGGCGTGGATTGACGGAGAGGATTATTCTGAATTCATCACAAAAATAAACGCAGTAAGCAAGGAAGACATCAGAAAAGCCGCACAAAAATACTTCACAGCATACGCAATGTATGAACTAAAACCAAAACTATGAGAAAGACAGCAATATTACTATTATTACTGGCAGCCTGCACAAGCGTAAGCTATCAAGAGCACACAGATGCAGGAAGCAAATATGTCCTAAACAACGGAATGATAGTGCTGCTCAAAGAAAACCCGGATACCGGAATGGTCGGGATAGACCTGATGCTGAAGAAAACAATAGGAGCTGACGGCGACAAGCAGGGACTCGGATATTTCACAAACAGATTATTGCTGGCAGGAACAGAAAAAAGAACAAGAGAACAAATAGTAAAGGAAATAGAATCAAAAGGCGGAACAATAAAAGCAAGAACATACGACGAATCAAACGAGATAGTCATAGAAATACCAAGCGATAGCTTAAGCCTGGCCTCGGATATTCTGCAGGACGTAATACTGCATCCGACATTCCCTCCTGAAGAAATAGAAAAAGAACGAGCACTAATGATTGGAGAACTGGAATCCAAAAAAGACCAGCCAGTAGTGATGAACGAAGAATTGTTCATGAAAACAATGTACGCAGGATACCCATACCAGCACCCAGTAGACGGCTACGTTGAAACCGTCAAGGCAATAACACGAGACGACATAATAAACCATTACAAAACCTGGTATGTGCCAAACAGGATAATTCTCGCAATCGTGGGAAACATCAAGGAAAAACAAACAATCAAGGCACTCAATTACCTGTTTGGAAAAATGAAACCAGCCCAGACACCCCCAGAAGGAACATTCGAAATGCCGATAAGAGTAGAATCAAAAACGAACACGCAAAACATGAACACAGAAAGCTACTACATACAATACGGATACCAACTGGTTCCTGCAGTTCATCCTGACTTCATCAAAATAAGAATGACAAACGCAATACTCGGCTCAGGCTCTGGAAGCAGGCTATTTTACGAATTAAGGGACAAACAGGCACTCGCGTACAGCGTGTACTCAATCGCGCCAAGCACAAGAAGCACGGGATTCGTAAAAATCAGCATGGTAACAGGACCTGAAAAATTAAACGCTTCAATAGAAGGCATAAAAGAGCAGATTGGCCTGCTGAAAACAGAAGACGTGCCAGAAGAAGAAATGAAAACAGTCAAACAAAAACTCAGAGGATTCTTCTTCTTAGACCACCAAAGAACCACAGACCAGGCAAACTACCTCGCACTCTACGAAACAACAGGATACGGATACCATTACGATGTCGAATACCCTGACAAACTCGACAAAGTAACCGCTCCCGAAGTCAAATACGTTGCAAACACGTATTTCAACAATCCAGTAATAGCAATAGTAGGACCGTTTGAAGGCGGAAAAATAGAGTAGAAAGATTTATATATCATAAGATATCATGGTTTAATGATATGGCAGAATTAGATGTTGAAACTAAAAAATGGGGAGATTCTATGGCAATTATAATACCAAAACCCATAGTTGAAGCCGAACGAATAAAGCTAAATCAAAAAATTCACATAATAATACACAAAGAAACAGACCTCTCAGACCTGTTTGGAAAATTCAAAACAAGCAAGACCGCCCAACAATTAAAGGACGAAGCCCGAAAGGACTGGACGTAAATATGCAGTTCTTTGAAACGTACGCATTATACCAGATTGCGAAAGGCGCGGAAAGCTATGCCCAATTCGTAAAACACGCACGACTTGCCACCACCATTCTCAATCTATACGAAATGTATTATGTACTCTGCAAAGAAAACCAAGAAAGCCTGGCAGACAAGTTGTTCGAACGACTGCTACCATACTGCATCGACGTATTGCCTGAAGATATTAAACCAGCAGCACAATTCAGGCTGAAACACGCAAAACTCGGCTTTTCTTACATTGACGCACTCGGATACACCATTTCACTTCGTTCCGGACTGCAGTTCCTGACAGGCGATGATGCTTTCAAAAACTTTGATCAGGTAACTTTTATCAAGTAATTCCAGTAAACTTTTTATACAGGCCATTTGAAAAGCAATATTATCGCGCCAGTGGTCTAGCGGTTATGACACTGCCTTGCCATTTGCGCTCATACGGCAGTAACAGCATATGCAAAAGCCGGATGAGCAGCAAAGAGGCAGTTGCCCGAGTTCGAATCTCGGCTGGCGCATGAACGCAACATTTTTAAAAGCCACTATCATAATTGATAGCGTGAAATTCGCAAAAAGCCTGGTGATACTATCTGTAGCAATATTAATTGCCGCCACATTCTTCTATTTCACACGCGAAGACCTGACGTCAATCGGCGATACGACCTTTGTTCTTGTCTCACTGATAGCAGCAATACTGCTGTGGATTACGGCGTTCAGAATCAAGTTTGAAGATGAACGCGCAGTCTGGAGACGCATGGCAATAGCAACAACGTTCGATTTCCTGGGAGAAGCATACTGGGCATACTACGAAATATTCAAAGGAATAGAACTACCCAGCCCTTCAATAGCAGACATATTCTGGATCACATCATATCTAATATTCATTTTCGCATTATGGGCGCAGTTAAAAATAATGTTTGCACCAACAAGAAAACTCATTGCAGGATTAACTGTCGGTTTGCTTGCCCTTCTTGCAATCACATACTTATTCGTGAAAGACATCGCAATACAAGGCATCACTTTTTCCACGCTAATCGACTTCATTTATCCATACATTGATGTAGTCCACATAACTTTAGTCATACTCATCCTAATACCACTGTGGCGCATACACAGCAAGCTTTCCACACCTTGGCTGCTATTATGTACAAGCTATTTGGCATTCATAACATACGATTTCACATACGCATACCTGCGCGTATTCGCAGAATACTATACTGGCGCAACAATAGACTTAATCTATGCTTTAGGATACATCTTGCTCGGCATCGCAGGATATACAAAACTAACAAGTACAGAGGTGCAAAGTGCAACTAGAACAACTCGCAATCGTTAAAACCACCCATCAAGGAGAAATAACTGCGTACGTCCTGAAAAGCGAGAAGATACATCCGCAAACCTTAGAACTAATAAGAAAAAACAAAAATGCTCCAGGACTGATAGTATGCATAACAAGACCGGCAGAAGAACTTCTTAAAGAACTGAAGATTAAGACCAACGTACTACTCATAGACGTCTACGGCAAGACAGAATCACCGCAAGTCATTTCCATACCAGACCCCGCAGCACTGACAGAATTAAGCATAGCAATAACACAAGCATTACAAGCGCTTCCAGAAAAAAGAAAATACCTGATTATCGAAGGGCTCGGAGGATTAACAATATACAACAACCCCATAATTGTACAACGATTCGTACAATTCATTTTCTCGAAAATGCGAACGTGGAACATCTGCGCATATATCCTCACAGACAGCACAACCGAAATCTCAACACTCTCGCTCATCAAGCAAAACGCTGACAAAGTAAAAGAATAAGTTTTCTGAGAACATTAGCTTTAAATACCAAAACAGGAGAACTCAAAGCTACGGGCCCGTAGCTTAGCCTGGTAGAGCATTGGTCTTATATGACCTCAGCCGGGACAAACATTATACCGGCTGACTAAGTCCACCAAGGGTCAGGAGTTCGAATCTCCTCGGGCCCAGTTTATTTTCTTATGCTTCGCATTTCAAGGTCTTGTTAAGAGGAGATTCGAAAATGGCATCGAACTGCGGTTCTCGCCACCTCAAGCTTGCTACGCGAGCTTAAGGTCTCCTCGGGCCCATTTTTAGGCTCCGCGCGGCTCCGCAGCATACAATCACAACACCTGCGGAGTCTTCCTCGGGCCCGGTTTTTCTTTATAAAGAGCATTTTGGGATAAATTTTTAAAGAAAGCAAACTAAACACTCATATATGAAAAAAGAGGAAAAGCACACAATCAAACACAAGGCAAAGCCTTCCAAGAAGAGTTCAGCCATCGAAGACATCAAGAAACAGATACAACAGAAACTGGCAGAAAAACCAGCCCCTGCACGAATAAAAGTAACAGGAGAAAAATACGTAGGCACAGGCATCGCAGGACTTGATGAACTATTCATCCACGGAATACCAAAAGGAGTAAGCTCACTCATATGCGGAGGACCAGGAAGCGGAAAAAACATATTCTGCCTGCAAACACTATACGAAGCAGCAAAAGCAGGAGAAAAAGTCTACTACATGACCTTCGAGGAATCACCAGACAGGCTAAGACAGCACATGAGAGACTTCGGCTGGAACCCAGACCCGCTGGAAAAAGCAGGCAAACTGCTAATCAAAAAGATATCACCTCTGGACGTCACAAGACAGATAGACGCAATGCTTGAAAAAGCAAAAGGAGAACTGCTCATAGACATCAAACACCTGATAATACCAAAAGGGTTCAACCCAGACAGAATAGCAATAGACTCATTATCAGAAATAGCATCAGCATTCTACGGCAAAGAAGAAACATACAGGCTGTACATAGAACAATTGTTCACGCTATTCAGCGAAGTCGGAGCAACAACATTCCTGATATCAGAAACACCCGACCCTGTCACAAAACTAACTGCATCAGGCGTTGAAGAATTTTTGGCAGACGGAGTATTCGTAATGTACAACATAAGGCACGGAAACGTCAGAGAAAGCGCAATAGAAATTCTAAAAATGAGAGGCTCTGGATTCCGCAAGAAAATCGTGCCAATGGAAATCAGGCCAGACCAGGGAATAATAGTCTATCCGGAACAGGAAGTCTTCTCAACCGAACTTAAATGATAAAAACCGGACAAATAACGAAAGGCAGAATTTTTTTAGTCATACTGCCCTCACAGGAAATACAGAAAAACGTTGACAGCGAAGTAGCACGGCTGGTAAAAAGAGACAAGACCTCAATAGTGTACGTAAGCCTGAACAAGCCATACAGCCTTTTAAGCCAGAGCTGGAAAAAGAAGAAGATTGGCCTTGACAAAATACTGTTTATTGACTGCCTGACAGCAGGAGTTGTGGAGAAACAAAACGGAAAAAACGTCATCTACGACCTAACTCCCAACAGCCTGACGTCAATAAGCCTTGCAATCAGCACCTTCCTGAAAAGCGTCAAAGGCAAAAAAGCAATCGTAATGGACTCTTTGAGCACACTTCTGATTTACAACGAGCTCAGCATGGTCGCAAGGTTCACAAACGACCTTGTAGAGAAAGCAAGAGCATCACAGGCAAAAGCAATAATATTCACAACAAAACACGAAGAACTGCTGAACAAAGTCTCACTATTCTTTGACAGGATAATCAAAAAGGAGGGATAAAAATGATAAAAATAATGCACATTGAAGATGACCTTGACACGCAAAGAGTGGTAAAAGACATACTGCAGACAGAAGGATACAAAGTAACAAGCTATTCATCAGGAGAGGCAGGAATCAGGGCAATCAAGAACGAAAAGCCAGACATAGTATTACTGGACATAATGATGCCAAAAATGTCAGGCTGGGACGCATTCGAAAAAATAAGAAAAACATACAAGAAAGCAAAAGTGGTATTTTTGACAGTGCTCGAGATTTCACCAGAAAGACTGAAAGTGCTGAAGCACGCAGGAATAAAAGACTACATAGCAAAACCATTCACTGCAACAGAACTCGTAAACAGAATAAAAAAAGTCGCAAAAATGTAAAATGACACTTCTTGATACAGAACGATTAAAGTATTACGCAACCGTAGTCTTGGATTCTAATGATGCGATAATAATCATTGATTTACAGGGCAAAATAAAAGAATGGAACAAAGGAGCAGAGAAAACATACGGATACACTGCCGAAGAGATGATTGGGAAAAACATTGAAACAATAATAACAAAAGAACACAAGAAGTCTGCACGAGAACAAATCAGGAAAATAATTTCTGGAAAGCCGACATTCAGGGCAGAACAGGAAATAAAAACAAAAACAGGCAAGGCCATACATGTTGACATAACATACACGCCAATCAAAGAGCACGGGAAAATAACAGGAATAGCAACAACAGAACGAGACATAACAGAAAAGAAGAAAGCAGAAGGAGAGCTGAAAAAGGAAAAAGAATTCTCTCACAGTCTGCTTAATACTGCGCAAGCAATAATTCTGTTATTAGATAAAAAAGGCAGAATCACATATTTTAATCCCTACATGGAAGAAATATCCGGCTACAAACTAGAAGAAATGCAGGGCAGGGACTGGTTCAGCGATTTACTTCCGAAAAGAGACCGGCCAAGAATCAAAAAACTGTTCCTTAAATCAGTAGGAGGCATACAGACCAAAGGCAACATCAACCCCATCATCACAAAAAAAGGAGAAGAAAAACTCATCGAATGGTATGACAAGACAATAAAAGATGACCAAGGACAGGTTGCAGGTATTCTTGCAATAGGACAGGACGTAACAGAAAAAAAGAAAACAGAAGAAGAACTGAAAGCATCAGGAAAGACCTTTGAGGACCTGTACGAAACAAGCACAGCACTGAACGGAACAACAGACGAGATACTGGACAAGATATGCAACAAAGTCCACGAGCTATTTGACGGGTATTTTGTGCTTATCAACTATGCACAAGAAGGAGAATTCCATTTCAAAGCAGGATGCAACCTGCCAAAAGTAATCTTAAAGCTGGGAAAAGAAAAAATTGAAGGAACAATATGCTCACACATACTGGAAAACAAAAAACCCTTGTTCACAAACGAACTGCAAAACGCAAAATGCCCAACCTGCAAGACGCCATACAGCAAGGATTCAGCAGTCAAAGCATTCGGGCTTAATACGTACTTCGGAGTGCCGCTGGTTTTCTCAGACAACAGCGTGCACGGAACACTATGCATTCTTTTCAAGGACAAAAAAGAGCCGTTCTCACACAAGGAAACAAAAATCCTCACCTTGCTCGGCAAAAGAGTTGCAATAGAGCTTGAAAGAGAACAGAACGAGACAAGAGTGAGAGAAACAGAAGAGCACTACAAAGACATAGTGGAGCACACCCCGGAAATCGTCATAGAAACTGATTTGAACGGAAAAGTCACTTACGCCAACCCCTCGGCGCTCAAAACATTCAACTACTCGCTAAAAGAGGTCAAAGGAACCAGCCTCATAAAATACATCCACAACAATGAAAGACAGATAGCAAAGAAAATGCTGGAACTCGGACTGAGTGGAAGCCAAAAGCCAATCGAGACGACAGGCACGACAAAATACGGCAGGGAGCTGACAATCCTGAACAACTCCTCGCCAATCTTCAAGCACGGCAAGCTGACAGGACTCACAATATTCGGGCAAAACATAACAGAAGAAAAGAAAGCAGAAGAAGAAGTCAAAAAATCCGAAGAAAAATACAGAAGCCTTTACACGTCCTCTGCAGACGCAATAATGACGCTGGAACCGCCAGACTGGAGATTCACAGCAGGAAACCCTGCAACAGTCAAGATGTTCAAATGCAAGAACGAGAAAGAGTTCACATCAAAAGCACCTTACGAATGGTCGCCGAAATACCAGCCAGACGGACAAACATCAGCAACAAAAGCGCTGAAAATGATAAACAAGGCAATGCAAGAAGGAACTAACTTCTTTGAATGGGTGCACAGAAGAGCAACAGGCGAAGACTTTTCAGCAACAGTCCTGCTGACAAGATTAGAGCTGGGCGGAAAAAGATTCCTGCAGGCAACAGTAAGAGACGTTTCCCAAATCAAGAAGTCAGAAAAGGAACTCAGGAAATCAGAAAAAACATTCAGGGACTTATACGAAACAAGCACAGCAATTACAGGCACCTGCGATGATGTCTTAAAGCAGCTATGCAAAAAAGTCCGCGAGATTTTTGACGGATTCTTCGTGCTGGTCAACTATGCAAAAGCAGAAGAGTTCAATTTCAGGGCAGGATGCAACCTGCCGAAACTCATCTTAAAACTTGGAAGACAGCCGATAAAAGGCACCATATGCTCCCACGTACTTGAAAACAAAAAAACACTATTCACAAACGAACTGCAAAAAGCGAAATGCCAAACCTGCAAAGAACCATACAGAAACGACGCCTTAATAAAAATATTCAAACTAAAAACATATTTCGGAATACCGCTGGTATTCTCAGACGGCCGCGTGAGAGGCACGCTGTGCACAGTATTCAAGGACAGGAAAGAACCATTCACGCCAAAAGAAATAGAAATATATTCAGTGCTGGCAAAACGAGCAGCAATTGAACTCGAACGGGATGAAGAAGAAAAAGCCCTCAAAAAAAGAACACAGGAACTGCAGGAAGCATACGACGAGATAAAAGCCAAAAACGAGGAACTGGAGAAATTCGCAAAATTCACAGCAGGAAGAGAAATTAAAATGATACAACTCAAAAAACAGGTAGAACTTCTGGAAAAGAGAAATGAAAAACACTAATCAGTCATTTAAAATCTGTTTAAGAGATAGAAAAGAATTGGTAGAATTGAAAAAACAATTAGAAGAAAGAACAAGAGAACTGGAAGCAAAGAAGACCGAGCTTAATACAAAACTCAAAGAAGCAGAAGAAATGAGAATAGCGACTCTGAACATGATGGGCGACCTTGACGAAGCACTGAAAGAGCTCAAGACACTTGACAAACTAAAAGCAGAATTCATGAACGTGGCAGCACACGAGCTAAAGACGCCACTAACACCAATGATTGCGTATATCGATATGCTGATAACAGAGAAGAAAGGAAAAATAACACCTCGGCAGAAAGAGACACTGCAAATCGTATTCAAGAATCTTGAACGACTGAAACGGCTCATAAATGATGTTCTTGACATCAGCAGGCTTGAAGCAAAAGCAATGAAAATGGCAATAAAAGACGTAAACATAACAATACTGCTCAGAGAAGCAGAAGAAGAATACAGACCAGCAATAGAGAAAAAGAAACTGAAATTCATAACAAACATACCGTCACATTTGCCAAATGCAAAAGGAGACTACGGCAGGCTAAGACAGGCAGTCGGCAACCTGCTAAACAACGCACTAAAGTTCACAGAAAAAGGAACGATAACACTAACAGTTGAAGCAGACAAAGACAGAATAAAGGTAACCGTAACAGACACCGGCATCGGAATAAAAGAAAAAGACGAGCCAAAAATCTTCCAAAAATTCTACCAGGCAGAAACAAGCCCTGAAAGAAAAGCACAAGGCACAGGACTCGGACTTCCAATAGTCAAAGGCATAATAGAAGCACACAAAGGAAAAATGTTCTTCTCATCAAAATACGGCAAAGGCTCAACATTCGGATTCTATTTACCGTACAAATAAATCAGCCAAAACGGGAAAAAACAGCAAACCGCCTATACGACTTAGCAAGACCGTGCCACACCTGCAAATCAGTCCTCAACTTGCGCTGTTTCTGCTTGAAAGCAGACATACGAGACTTATATGTAGTAGCACCCATTTTGCAGGAATAATACTGCTCCTGCGTGGAACGCTCGGTCTGCTCAACAGCGCTCAATTCAATCGACAACAAACGAATTTTCCTTAAAGCATACAAAGTCCTTGACTCAAAGAAAATCCAAAAGCCAACAATAACCACGCTTGCCAAAGCAATCAGCAAGCCACGCCAGTGATCTTTAGTGTAGTCAACAACATTACGCCTTGCCAAACGCAGGAAAGCGCGCTCACGAGCAGACTCAACCTGAGCGTCCTCTAACTGCGATTTCGCCTGCTCAACAAGAGGAGGAACATCATTGTAACGCTCATCGCTAAAAGCCATCTCAGCAGAACCCAAAGTCTCAATCACGCGCGAAAGATTAACCGTCACGTTAATAGAAGCAATAGACTTCTGCAAATCAGACAACAATTCAGCAGAAGCAAAAGCCTTCTCCTTCATACCGCGAATCCACACGGCTTTCTCAACAACAAAAGAATAATTAGCACCAACAGGAAGACCAGAACTTAATGACGCCTGAACAAGACTCGAAAGCTGGGAAGCAAGAACCATCTTATCAGACTCATTCGACGCGTTCAAAATAGCAATCTTATCCATCAACAATGAAATGTTCTCACCGTGCAATTTATCAGACATCGCATCAAGAGCATCTTCCAAAGAGTCAACAGGCAAGCCGGCAGACTTCATCTGCCGAACATCCAAAGCAGCACTCGTGAAAGCTTCATCAGCGTCCTGCAAAGTAACAGCGGCAGCAAACGGAATCAATAAAAGCAATAGCACAGACAAAGTCGCGGTCTTCGACTTCATTTTTTCTCCCCTATGCCTGCAAGGGGAGCAAAAATGAACCTGAGCTTGCTCAGGCGCGACTTCTTTAATCAATTCGATACTTTTCATTTTCTCAACCTCGCCTTCAATGCAAGCACAGAAGCGTCAAGCTCTGCAAGCAACAACTTCAACTCTTCAGCACGCACAAGATACTTCCTGCGCGGAAGCTTTCCTTTAACGAAATACTCCTCCTGAGCCCTGCGCAAGGATTCCCTTGCATTACTCTGCTCTTCAACAGTATACCTCAACGCAGTTTTCACAGTAAGCAAGCGGGAGCGCATTATCCTCAAGCGAGCCATCTGAGACTTAATACGCTCAAGTTGGCGCTCATACTGATGCATAGCCCTATAATACTCAAGCGAACTAATCGACTTCTTCACAAACGCATCAACCTGCGCCTCACGCATATCACCAAGCAAAACAACCTGTTCTTTAGCCAAAGCGCGCAAGCGATGCCTGATGTAAACAATCAAAGCACGGCGATAAGCAAAGTAAGCGCCAACAGCGCCAAGACCAGCAGCCAGCAACAAAGCATACCAGTAGCGATACGCGAAATTCCAGAGATTGAAAGCACGCGTGGTCTCAATAGCCCCAATCTCCATTGCCTGAGTGGCACGAGCAGAAGCCTTGTCAAAGTCCTCCTGCTCAAAAGACTTCAAAGCAAGCTCAAGCACTCTTCGAGATTCAGAAACATCCAAACCGCGAGTAACAGCATCATCAATACGCAGACGCAGCTCACTGATAGCCTGACCGGCAGATAACTCTCTCGTCAGCAAGTCCTTCACTTTTGCAGTAAGATAAGGCACTTTCTCCCACAAGCCAGACTCCATTGCCTGCCTTATCTGCTCCATCAAAGCATCAGCAAGATTGTGCGGGTAATCCTTAGCAAGAACTTCCTGATACAACTTGTCAACATCAGAAACCTCTTTCTCAGCCTGAATCTGGCTCAACTCGCGGATAATCACGTGCACGGTCTTGTACTCAATGATTTTCTTCTTGTACATCACAGAGTACATTATGCCGTTCCTCATCTCAGTTCCAGGAGCATCCAGTTCAGCAGTAATCTCAAAAGTAACATCCAGCTCAGACTTTCCAGCATACGCAGGAGCTGCAAGATTGATGAAGAAGAACTTCGTATGACCGTAAATGATGTCTTCCAAATACTGAGGAGTCCAGGAAACATACTTCTTCATATAGCCCTGAACATCCAAAGTCACATTCCTCATCACAGACTCAGCATACACGTTAGTAACTTCCAACGGGAAGCCAATCTTCTCGCCACGCACAACCTCGATAGTCTCATTTGTGACAAGCACAGGCATTTCCTCAAAAGTCTTGATGAACGCGCCAGCAGTAACACCTGCATAAGGACTGGGACCAGCACCACCACCTCCACCACCTCCACCACCTCCGCCTCCTCCACCACCGCCGCCTTTCTGCAATACTAAAACCTGGTCAGTAGTGTTAATAGTCAAATTATTAGGACCAAGCTGGGCACCGCTGTCATTAAAGCCATCAGCAGATGCTGTAATATCCCTAAGACCAACCACTGCATCAGATGGAAGAGCAATAATAATCGCATTAGACTCGCTGGCATTAGTCTCTATCTCAGAGAAGAACACACTCAATGAACCGCCAGTCAAAATCCAGTCAGGAGGCAAAGTGATATTCAAAGTAACATTTGAAGCGTTTAGCACTCCAATATTATCAACAGTAGCCTCAATCTGCACGCCAGCCTGACCCTGCGTCAACTGAACAGGCAAAATAGTGAAGTGAGAGTACAAGAACGCATTGTTTGTCACAACGATGGTTGCAGTAGTATAGTTAGACGGCGGAGTGGCATTCGGACCAGCAGTAATAGTGATGTTAAGAGGGAAAGAACCGAATGAAACAGGCGCGGTAACATTCACCTCAATAACCCGAACTTCCTTCGGAGTCAGATTAAAGCTCGATTCATTAAAGAACGTATCAGGCCAGGTGCTTGACAGATTAAAGTTAAAATTAAAGTCGCCAGTATTGTTAATCGTCAACGTGCCAAGAGTTCCATTCTGGCCAGGAGAAATGGTAACAGCGCCAAACGTTGCAGGAGACCTCGTCCAAGTATACTCAAACTCAATCGTGCGGTTAATCGTAGGACCGGTGCCATTATTCCCAACAGTATCGTTCGCCGTAAGGAAGAACGAATAATTGCCCGGAATAATAGGAGTGTAAGACGCGTTGTACAAGTCAGTGCCATTCGGAGTCATCGTAACATTAAGAATAGAAATTCCTTCCTTCAAAATGTGCAGTATGACAGTGTCAACAGCAGTCAGATTATCAGTAACATTTCCAGTAAAGTTAATCTCCTGTCCAGGGTCAAGAGGACCAGGACCGTCAGGCTCTAGCGTCAAATTATTGAAGTCAGGAGGAGTCAAATCAACAGTGTAGAGATAAGTATCGCTAGTGTTCGTACTATTATAAGTATCAATACACGTGACACTCCAGTAATAATGCGCCTGCGCAAGACCAGCAAACGTGAAAGACGTAACAGTGTTATTCAAAGTGCTCGCATTGGTAGCATTAAGCGTGGCGTTCAACTCAAGAGTGCAATTCATAGTTGGAGACAAATCATCAGTCGCATTAAAGCTGAAAGTCCTTGAAGTGCTCGTGGTATTTGTATCATTTGCGGGAGAAATAAGCTGGATGTAAGGCGGAAGGTCAGAAACAACCGTTGTCTGCGCTGAAGCGCTGACAGTAGTATTGCTTCCATTAATGTCCGCAAAGGTCACATCAACATTGTTGGTAAGAATCGTTCCATTAGGCAATGCGGCACTCACATTAACAGTAATGTTAACAGTTGTTGAATTTCCAGGAGAAATATTCCCGAGGAGCCAAGTCGTATTCCCTGAAGTAGGCACAGGAGATGCATTATTGAACACTACGCCAGCAGGATAAGACTCAACAAGCGTCACATTATACGCAGTCCCGTTGCCAGTACTGTTAACAAGAATCTCATAATGCAACTGGGTTCCCCTTACAACAGGGTCAGGATAATCCGACTTAATAAGAACAATAATCGGAACATTAATCACAGCAGTAAAGTTCGTCATCTCAGTATTATTAACGTTATAAGACGTATCATTGGCAAAGAACGTCACATTATACAAGCCAGCAAGAATAGGAATAATGAACGAACCATTAAACTTGTCAGTGCCAGGCACGTTCGTCAAAGTAATGTTTTGGGCAGAACCGTCAGGCAAATGAACAGTTGCATAAACAAGACTGATGTTAGTCTCATCAGTCACATTAGCAGAAATCTCAATCCTCTCAGTAACATTGAAAACAGTATCTGCAACAGGCATCAAATCAAACACTGAAGGAGGCGATATGTCACACACGCCATTCCACGGCTGACCATTTGTAAAGAAGCCCTTGAAAATACCCTGGTCAGTTGAATTGCTGAAAGCAACCACAAACCTGCCAGGACAGAGAGTGTCATTAGTAATCGGGTCACGCGAAGCAACATCAAGCAAACGGAAAGTAGCACCAGGCTGAGCATCGACAGTAAACGGAGCAGTCACCTGACTGCCAGAGCTGTTATAGACTGAAGCCCTGATAGTGTTAGAGACGTTATTATACCACACGAACACAAACAAGTCCTCAGTACTGGTAGCATTCCTTCTGACAGTACCGCCAGCAACACGCGAAATCGTGCCAGCAGCAGCATCAACAATTGCAGGCGCAAGAATGACCGCATTGTCTCTTGAACGCATGGCAATCTGAATATTAGCATCTGAAGAATCATACCAGACAAGACCAAACTGCTCATCGTTCATACTCGCAACAGCAACCTGACCAGTCTCACCAACAGTGGCGTCGATAGTACCAGTAGCAACAGAACCGCCCGCCTCATTAAGAATTGCGAACTTCGCATCATTTGAAGCGTCATCAAACCAGAAATAAGTCCAGCGCGAACTGTTAATTCCAGCACAATCAACAATATTCTGCAAAGTCGCTCCAGGAGCCATATTAGCATCAACATTCGACAAGCCAACAGCCTGAGTGCCGTTATTGTAGAACTCCATAAAGGCAGCATCATTGCTTGAATCATTGGCATAACAAACTGCAAACCTGTCTCCCAGCTCTCCAATGGCAACATCCTTATTCAAGCCAAGACTGCCGCCAAGCGGGATTACTGAAGAAGAGTTGCTGCCATTAACATTGAAGAACTGCATTTTCAAATCATTAGCAGTGCCTCTAGCCCAGACAACCACAAAGTTAGTCTCGTTCAGCATAGACACGTCAATTCTGGATGAAACATTATTCACATCAGTATCCACAACAACCGTGTTCACGATAACGCTTCCATTCGTATTCATAACCTTGAAAGCAGAACGATTCAAGGCAGCATCAATGTACGCGATAACAAACGAAGTGTAATTAATCGGCACAACCGCAACATCAACAGCAGAGCTGGTCTCAAGATAACCGGGGTCGCCAGGAGTCAGAGTGAAAGTATAGTTCTGACCCATAGTCAGATTCTTGAATTCAGTCCAGTTGCCCTCAGGACAATCCTCTCCCGTGTAATTATAGTACTTGCACACGTGCAACATCAGGTCAGCAGCAGAAGTCGCAAAAACGGTAATATTCGTGAAATTAATTCCAGAAGTATCAATCGCATAATCATCAAAGTATGCAGAATCATCATACGGCACATCGTCATCCAATTTTATAACACTGTACACCGAGTCCTCATTGTGCAAAGTAATATTCATCTGGTGCACTCTGCTACCATTGATGTCAATTGTCAAGTCCAACAAACCAGAATAGTTGGCGGTAACAGTAACTGTATAATTCCAGAACTGGTCGGTGCTATTGATAAGGTCAATAATATGATAAGTGATTCTTGTGAAAGTAACCGTCTCGGAATTATTGATATTATTACCAGTATCATTTGCAAAAATCCTAATGGTGTAATTGCCCATTAGAGTTAAGTTGAGGAAAGTCAGATTGTAAAGAGTGCCGCTAACGCTCGGAATATAGGTTTCATTGGTTCCATCAGGATAAGTAATCTCGAACAAAACAGTATCAACAACACCGAAAATATCAGTCACATTCGCAGTAATGTTAACCGACTCATTGAGCAGGAATGTGGAGCCGGCTGTCGGAGATAAGATGACAACTGAAGGAGGAATTCCAAGAACAGTCGTCAACGTGCCATTCGTAACAGTAACATTTTCTCCAGTAATATTTCCGTAAGTCACATTGTATGTATTATTCAGAATTGAACCGTTAGGAGCAGCAGCACTGACGTTAAGAGTAATATTAACAGTAGCTTCACCAGGAGACAGGTTGCCAAGCAGGAAGGTATCATTGCCAATACTTGGAGCAGGAGAAGAACTATCAAAGGTCGTATTAGCAGGGTAAGACTCAACAACAGTCACGTTCTCAGCAACATAGTCACCTGTGTTATTAACCAAAATAGTATAGTTCAACTGGCCGCCATTGCTGACCGGGTCAGGAACGCCAACCTTGCTCGTCTCAATAACCGGGAAGCCAAGAACGGTCGTAAGCTCGGTATCACTCACAGCACCTGTCTGACCTGAAGCATTCTCAAAAGTCACATTCACTGTGTTAGACAAAACAGTACCGTTAGGCACAGTAATGCTGACATTAACCGTGACGTTAACGAGAACAGAAGCGTTCGGAGACAGATTGCCCAACAACCAAGTATCATTACCAATACTCGGACCAGGAGATGCACTGTCAAACAACACTCCCGAAGGATACGTCTCATTCAGCGTGATGTTATACGCGGTGTCATCACCCGTGTTGTTGATGAATATAGTATAGTTGAGCTGGTGACCTTTGATGACTGGGTCAGGATTGTCATTCTTGATCGTCACAACAACAGGACTGCCGAGAACAGAAGTGGTCGTGCTATTGTCAACAGTTGAATATGTTCCAAAGAAGTTCGCAAACGTAACATTGTAAGTGTTATTCAATACAGTACCATTCGAAAGGTTGGAACTAACATTGACATTAATGTAAATAGAAGTCGCACCAGGAGGCAAGTTGCCAAGACTAAACGTATTATTGCCGGATGAGGGCGCAGGAGTGCTGTCATTAAACTCAACACCAGCCGGGTACTCATCAATTACGGTCACGTTGAAGGCGGCATCATCACCAGTGTTGTTCACAACAATCTGATAGGTGAGCGTGGTGCCTCGCTGCACAGGATTAGGAACACCGGTCTTGAGAGTACTAATCACAGGATAACCAATAACAGTAGTAGACTCGGTATCACTAACAGTCGCATTATCGTTGGAACTATTGTAATAAGTCGCGTTCACAGTATTACTCAAAACGGTACCATTAGCAACTGAATTGCTGACGTTCACAGTAATGTTAATCGTTACAGACTGGCTTGGCGACAAGTTACCCAACAACCACGTGTCGTTGCCTGATGAAGGCGCAGGCGATGCACTGTCAAACGCAACACCAGACGGGTACAACTCCAACAACGAAACATTAAACGCCATATCATCGCCAGTATTATTCACTAAAATAGTATAATTCAACTGAGTACCCTTCAAAACAGGATCAGGACTATCACTCTTAATCGCAACAACAAGAGGACTACCAAGAACAGAATTCACAGTACTATTACTCACCGTCAAATACGCACCAAAGAAGTTCGCAAAAGTCACATTATACGAATTATTCAAAACAGTGCCGTTAGCCAAGCTTGAGACATTCACAGTAATGTTAATTGTAGTTGAGCCAGGCGACAAGTTGCCAAGATACTAAGTATTGTTGCCAGATGAAGGAGCAGGAACGCTGTCATTAAACACTACACCAACAGGATACACATCAACAACACTCACATTAAACGCAGCATCATCACCAGTATTGTTAATCACAATCTGATACGACAACGTCGAACCACGAGGCACAGGCTCAGGAACACCAGTCTTGAAAGTACTAACCACAGGATAACCACGAACAGTAGTAGACTCAGTATCAGACACGGTCGCATTATCATTGGAACTGTTGTAATAAGTCGCGTTCACAGTATTACTCAAAACGGTACCATTAGCAACTGAATTGCTGACGTTCACAGTAATGTTAATCGCTACAGACTGGCTTGGCGACAAGTTACCCAACAACCACGTGTCGTTGCCTGATGAAGGCGCAGGCG
>CABMGU010000035.1 GCA_902385765.1 uncultured archaeon
GCTTCCTTTTGTTAAAAAGAATTCTATTGTGATTTTTTTCTTTCCAGGAAAGTATTCGTCCTCATCAAGTTCTCCGATTTTGAGGTCTTTTGCTTCTGTCCATACTTTTCTTTCGCTTCCTTCTGCGCTGGCTTCTGGCAGTTCTCTAATTACAAAGTCAGCCGGCTTCAAGTCTTCCTCTGCTAAAACTTTTTTAGTCACTTCATCTGTTGTTTCTGTTCCGAATCCAACTATTGGCAATACTTCCTTGTCAGTTTGCATCGCTGCCTTGTTCCACAGTAAGCTTTGATATGCGTGTACAAACAACAGGAGTAATTTGCGTGGTAGCCGTCTTAGTGCTCCAACGTAATCGTTTCCTTTCAGTTGAATTTGTGGGTATAGATTTATTATCAGTTCTGCGGCTTCTTTGAACTGTCTTTTGACTACGTGTCTTCCTATGTCGGCATTGCTTGTGCTGAATCGCTGTTCACCAAATAAATTTCTTAATTTTGGCGTAATCCTTGGCATCTTCTCCAGGTTTCTCACAACAATCTTGAACTTGTTGCCTTCCAGCTGCCCAAGATGTACCGGCTCGTCTCCGTATCCGAGAAGTGTGCATTTGACGTTCTGCATGTCAATATCGACCTTAGTAACGCCGTAAGCTCCGCAAACCTGTTCTGTTACTGCTTTTTTGTCTTTGTTTCCTGCGCAGGATAGCGAATTAAGCTTGATGCGCCACGCAACAGATAGTCTTCTTAGTGCTTCCATTGTTGTAACGTCTTTTTTCCAGAGTCTGAAATACGTGTATTTGCCTGAACTTTTTGGCTGGACAGCACTAACCTCTTCAACAGCAAAGTCTTCTGGGATGTGCTTTATTACGTTCATAATCTCGTCGACAAAGATAAAGATTTAAATAACCTTCGAAAGCACTCCAACAGCTCAGCCAGAATAGAGCAAAATTAATAAATACGTTCAGTTTCTTAATGATTTATGAGAATTTTGTTAACACGAGATTCAAAGAATAAAATGCTTGCATACCTGAAGAAACAGAATAACGCGCAAAGTTTGGATGAATTGGCTCAAAAACTTAAGATACAAAAAGGCACTTTTGAGAAATGGTTTTACATTGAACAAAGATATATTCCTGAAAAATTCATTCCTGACGAATTATTGAATCATCTCAAAGTTATCGATAGACAGGAGGATGGCTGGGGTCAAAAAAAGGGCGGAAAGAAAACTTATAAGATAATTATGGAAAAATACGGTAAAGAAGAAATTAAAAGACGCCAAATTAAGGGAGGCCTAAACAGTGCCTTTAAGAATGATCAATTGGCAAAACAAGCTTTCAGGATAGATATTTATTCTCCTGCTTTTCTGGAACTTTATGGAGCCTTGCTGGGTGACGGTTGGTTGAGCTCTCTTTTTTATCGGTACAAAACCAAAAGAAGCTATTGGTGGATTGGAATAAGCGGTGATGCAAGAAAAGATAAAGGTTATTTGATGTTTCTAAGAAGCATAATTAAGAGATTATTTGGAAAGACGGCCATTATCAAATATAAGAAGGACAGTAATGGAATGGAAATAATATTTTGTCATAAGCACCTGATTCTTTTTTTGAATAAAGCATTGCATTTCCCGATTGGTTTGAAAAATAATCTGAAAATAGAGGATACAATAGCTCAAGATTGGAATAGAGTAAAACACGTCATAAGGGGAATCTTTGATACAGATGGATGTTTTTATTTTGATAAAACGCCCGCTAAAAAACCATATCCTTGTATTTCCATACATATGAACGAACCCATTTTGCTTGATCAGATTCACGAACAATTAAAAACTCAGAACTTCAAGTCAATGCGAAGGAAAGATCGGGTTGTATTGAAAGGAAGCATACAAATTAATAAATGGATGGTGGAAATCGGCTCTAGTAATCCCAAACATTTCCGTAAATATCAATCATGGAAACAAAATGCGCTTGCAGCTTAGCTTGGATTTGAGCGTTCGGTTCCTAACCGAAAGATCGAGGGTTCGAATCCCTCCAGGCGCGTAACATGTATCAGCCAATACACTTCCTCCAAGGGCTTAGATATTTCTTGGCATCATTAAAGCAGAAGCTGAAAGGACCAACAAGATACCAAGGCAATGCAGATGATATCTGCCGGCAAATCGTAAAAAATTGCTGGAATGGCAGGTATTTCCAGGCCAGCACGCACCATTACAGGGAATTCTGGGCAAGAGACTTTGGGTATTGCGCTGAAAGTCTTGTCAGATTAGGCTATCTGAAAGAAGTCAGGCAGACTTTGTCTTAAGCGCTTGCAAAATATTGCAAAACAGGCATAAAAACCACGATTAGCAGGGAAGGATTTCCTTTTTCGTTTCCAAATGTTTACAGTCCTGATTCTGTTGCCTTGACACTGCACGCCTTAAGGTTTGCAAAAGATAAAGCGCTCATAATAAAGTACAGAACATTCCTGCAGAGGGAGATTGATGCTTTTGCGTGCATAGTTCTTGAGGATGGCAAAGTGAGAAATGCTGATTTTTCTGGTATGCGTGATTATGCAGTGCGCAGCAGCAGCTGTTATGACCATTGTATGGCTATCCTGCTTGCCAGAGAAGCAAAAAAGCTTGGTTTCAAGTTTGCGTATTCTGAGAAAGAGCTTGTTAAGACTCTTGGTAGTTATTGGATTGGTTATTATCGTGATGATATGGCTAGTTTGGCGCCTAGTGGTGATGCGAATGCATTGCCGTACTGGCTCGGCGTTGGAAAGGATTTCAATAAGACGTTAAGTATCTTGCAGGATGAACTGCCGTTGTCATATGGCGCCAGGCAGAAAATGATTGCAGAGGAGTTTTTTGTGCCGGACTGGGAAACTTCTGCTGTGTGGCCTCTCCTTGGTTTTATCTGGATGAAAGCAGTTAAGAAATACAAGCCTGCTCTTGCTAAAGAGTATAAGCACGCCTACGCCGAGCTCATAGAGAAATACGACACTTTGTATGAGGTTTACACAAACCGCAAGCCTTACAAATCGTTTTTCTATCATGCTGACGAGGGTATGCTTTGGGCAGCTAACTTTCTGGCGTTGTGATTACCACTTTCTTTTTGTTCTTGTGGCTTCCTGGAATATTGAAGAAATCCAGTTTACAGTTGAGAAGTAAGGCATTACAAGTACGTATGAAATGAGCGGAGTAATTTCTCCTCTGAAGTGTTCCTTGAAGAATCTGTGTGCGAAGATTATCAGGTAGGTTCCAAGTATGAATGCAATCATAATGGGCAGGTACACTTGTACGTTGCGTGCAAGGATGAATTCTTTCAGTGTTGGAAAGCTCAGTATTCTGTCAAGGAAATAGTTTGGTATTGTGATGCTTCTGAACAAAAAGTCATACAGTCTGTTCAGTAAATCATACGAGATTATGCTGACATTTACTACGAGAATCATTACTGCTAGTACGTTTACCGGCAGTTGGAATACTCCGAATATTCCGTGTTTTGAAGAGAAGAACATTTTGCGGTAGTTCCAGTGGTTGAAGATGTATCCTCTTGTCCATCTGATGCGCTGGCGCCATAATTCTGACATCGTGGTTGGAACGCGCGTGTATGTTACGCTGTCTGGTTCCATCCTGATTTCGTAGCCATTGTACTTCAGGCGCAGTGCTATTTCCAAATCTTCAGTCAGGTTGTTTCTGTCTGGTGTGAACCCTCCAAGTTTTCGGATGACTGCTGTTCTGTACATTGACAGCACCCCTGGAGTCATTGATAGTGTGCCGAAATTTGACATTATTTTTCTTATCATGCTTGACATGATGTACTCGACTCTTTGCAGTCTTTCCAGGAAGGTTTTTGGTTCTTCTACTCGGATACGGCTGATTACTGCGCCGATTTTTTTGTCTGCAAAGTTTGATAGTGATATCGCAATGCTGTCTTTTGATATTTTGCTGTCTGCATCTACGACTGCAAAATATTCTCCTTTTGCCTTTTCCAAAGCTGCATTCAATGCAGATGCCTTGCCTCCATTTTCTTTGTGGAATAGTTTGAACGGCATTTCAGGGTGTGCTTTCTGGAATTTGCGCATTTTCTGCAGTGAATTGTCAACGCTTCCGTCATCTACTACAATGACATCTAAAAGTTCTTTTGGATAGCCTGTAGAAAATACTGATTTTATTGTTCTGATTGGGTCTTTGTCATTGTTTCTGCTGAAAACAGGGATTCCTATGCTTAATGTGGCAAGGACTTTTTTCCTGGTTGGCTTTGAATGTAAAAAGTTCAGCCAGACTATGACCAGCCATAGTGAAATGAATGAAATTCCCCATAGTATATACTGTAGCATATGCTTAAAAATCGAGTTAGCCCTTTATAAAGGTTGCGCTAATTTTATATACAAAATCAGCAGGAATATCGTCGGGGGAGCATGGATAACCAATTACGGATTATAACGGCAGTCAGCGTTCTGATTTTTCTGGTAATGATACCTTTGGGAATGGTAAACGGTGTCTATGGTTTCATTCCTGACATGATATTTTTCATTTGTTTGGTGTTATTCTACGCGTGGTCATACAACACGTTCAGGATGACTGCCCCGATTTTCACATTATTGGTAATCGGTCACATTCTGCACGCTTGCGGAATATTTGGATGGTATCACATATCTCCTGTGCCCATTCAATGGGATCATATAACGCACTTCATTGGATGTATGCCTTTTGCAATGTTGTTTTTCAACTGGCTGTCTCAATGGGCGGATGCAAAATGGTTTACAAGAAAAAACCTGTTGCTGTTGATTGCAGTATTTTTTGCAACAATTGGTGTGGGCGCATTAGTTGAACTTATAGAATTTGTCGGATTCCTCTCGCTTGGTTTTGGTGAGGGTGGGCTTATGTTCGGTCCAGGAGACAGCGTTGCTGGCTTGGAAGGCAACACGCTGATGGAGGCCGTCGGTGGCGGATACATTAATACTGGATGGGACTTGGCATTCAACACAATAGGGACCTTGTTTGGAATCGTTTTGATGATTCTGTCCAAGATTGTCGTCAAAAAGAAGCTGCAAAAAGCATATTACTTTGAGCCGATAGAGAGTTTTTCTAGGAAGATTTAGTTAGTTTCTTCAGTAATTCTACAATCTTTTGTCCAGAAGCCTTTCCTCTGAGCTCACCCATTGCTTTTCCAATAAGTGCATTTATCGGCATTCCTTTGCTTTCCTCAATAATCCTTGTGAGTTCTCTCAATAATTCTCCTTCTGAAAGCATGCGGTATTTGTTCAAAACTTCTTTTACGGATTTTTTCTCTTTTAATATCTCCAGAACGCTTTCTTTTGATATCTCCTCGTGTTCAAGCGCAGTTAACAGTGCGCAGAAGTCTTCATCTGCAGGATTAATCTCGATATTGAATTGTCGTTTGACAGTTCTTTCTGCTGTCATCAGCAATTCAGCGATATAAGCTGGCTTTAGTGCTTTGAATGATTTGGCGAACTGGTCGAATAGTAATGCTCTGTCTGATTTTGCGACTAATTCTGCTAAATCGTGTCCGAGCCCGAGTTTTTCGTATCTTCCGATTTTGTGCTCTATTAACTCAGGTATTTCTACAGAATCAATCATTTGTTTCGTAATCTTTATTGGTAATACGTCTGTTTCAGGGTACATTCTTGCTGCGCCTGGCATTAATCGCATGAATGTTGTGGTGCCGTCTTCGTTTGCTCTTCTTACTTCTTTCGGCACTCCGCGGATGGCATCGTTTGCTCTTACAAGTACTGCTTGTAATGCCCGTTCAGCTCTGTTCTTGGCGTCTGCTACAAGTACAAAGCCGTCGTGGTTTCCGCAGTCAAGGTGTTTTGCTATCTGCTCAACTTCATCTGGAAGTATTCCATAGTTCGGAAGTTCATCGCTGTGGAAGATTCCTCCGACGCCGGATGCAACTTTTGCACGGTCAGAAAACTCTGTGCCGAGTCTTCTTCCTGGTTGGACTTCTTTTCCAATCAGCCCCTTAAAGCAGGGCAGTTTGATTCCAAGTACAGCTCCTCCTTTTGATAGTGCAGAAGCTATTACTTTTGATTTTGAGTTCACAAGCAGTCTTGAAGCATCCACGATTTGTGCGAATACTTCGCGGACATTTCTTTTTTCAAGTTCTTTTTTGATGTCAATCAGGCTTTGCTGTCGCACTGCTTCCAATTCTACCAGTTTTGGAAGTAATTTCAGGTCTTGCGCTCCTTTTATCTCCACTCGCTCGCCGCCCTCGATTGAGACATTGACGTCCTGTCGTATTGTGCCTAGTCCCCGCTTTACTTTTCCTGTGCTTCGCAGGAACAATCCGAGTTTTTCAGCGACTTCTGCGCAGTGGTCAGGCGACACAATGTCTGGTCCTGTTGAAATCTCGAGTAAAGGAATGCCGAGCCTGTCCAGTCTGAAGGTTGTCTTGTCAGGTTCGTCTTTTATCAGTCTTGCTGCGTCTTCTTCGATTATGATTGTTGGAATGCTGATTTTTCCCAGTGAGGAATCTATCCTGCCGTCATAAGCGACCAGAGCAGTACGCTGAAAGCCTGAAGTGTTGCTTCCGTCAACTACGGTCTTTCTCATTACTTGTACTTCATCTACAAACTTTGCTTTGAACAGCTTGGCAACCTGTACTCCTGCAAGCAGTGCTTCCTGCCTCAAACTTCTTGGTGGTTCTTCATCAAGTTCTATTAGGCAGCAGTTGTCATCGTATGCTTCGTATTCGTATTTTTTGCCTTTCAGTGCTTCTTGTGCTGCTGCTATGTCAACTTCTCCGGTCTCGCCCACAACTGCTCTTAGTTTTCTTGTGATTGTATAGTGTGGTGTATTCTCATGAATAATTGAATCGCATTCGCAGAACAGTTTTTTTGTGTCAACCTGTTGGTGTATTTCTAGTCCGCACTTGACCTTTGCCATATGATTTCTCCCTTTTGTTTGATTATTTTTATTCTGTGCAATGGAATGTTCGTTTCTTCGCCGTTTTTTTCTATTATTATGAACAGTCCCTCGATTTTCTTGATTGCAGTGTATGGTATTGCTGTGAGTTTGCCGAAGTCCCGGTACTCAATCGTGTACTCTTCTGGTTTGATTTTTTTGTCCCATTTGATTTGGTTGAGCACATCTTGTACTGGTCTCATATCAAAAAGCAGTCGTCTACTTCCCGGCTGCTTATCTCGCCTGCAATGTTTGTCAGCATGAACTCTTTTGCGTCTTTCTGTTTGAGCGCAACCATAAGTTTTGAATACGCGGCTTCTGGAAGCATATCTGAGAGATAGGTTGCTCCTACTTCCATGCTCAGCTTTCGCAGGTTTGCATAAACGTATGGGTGGACTCTGCCGTACAGTGTTTGTGAGCATATCATTACAGGGATTTTCTTTGCTGCTTTTTGTAGTGCTGGAATTAGCGATTTTGGATTGTTAGTGGGAACGTGTCCGAGTGCAGTTGCAACAATCACGAGGCCGTGCACTTTCTCCTTTAGATGATAATCAATGATGCCCGGATCCATATCTGGGTAAATGTATACCATTGCAACTCTCGGCTCAAGTTCGCGCAAGGAGGTTTTTCCTGAGTTTCTTTTTGCATAATCCTCTTTTATGACTTCAATTTTGCCGTCTGTGAATACTTTTGCAAAAGGTTCATCGTTTATTGCCCTGAACGCGTCTCTTCTTGATGTGTGCATTTTTCTGACTTTGGTTCCTCGTGTAAGGTTGCAGAATTCGTCTGACATTGTGCCGTGCATGCACACAACTACTCCTGCTCCGTCCCATTTTGCTGCAGCAGTGACTGCGCAGATTAAGTTCATGAACGCATCAGAGCTTCCTCTGTCAATGGACCTTTGCGCTCCTGTTATGACTACTGGCTTGTTTAGGTCTTTGAGCAAAAAGGATAGTGCTGCGCTTGTGAAATGCATGGTGTCCGTGCCGTGCGTTATGACCACCCCGTCAACTTCATTAATCACCTTTAGAACTTCCTCAGCCATTTTTACCCAGTCGGATGCCATGGCGTCTTCTGACATCACGCTCATTACTTTTGCTGCCTTGATGTTTGCGATTTCTTCAAGTTCTGGGCACATTGCGACAAAATCTTCTGCAGAGTAATCGGCATAGACGCCTCCTGTTCTGTAGTCTATTCTTGAGGAGATTGTTCCGCCTGTGGAGAGTATTGCTACAGTTGGTAAATCTGCTTTTGGCTTGAGTTTTTTTGCCTTTAAAACCGGGGTCTTGTATTCTTCCAAAACAATCATCTTCTTGATTTTCTTGTTTTCAATTCCGATGTTGTAGCCGGTCTTCAGCTTTAGAACTGTGATATCCTGCGATAGAAGTTCCGGTCTTGGAAGTATAATGCCTTCGAATTCGCCATCAGAAGTTGTTATTTTTACTTTATCACCGGCTTTTGGCTTCATATCAGGAATATTAAGAGGAGGGTATAAAAATGTTTATGCTTTGAAAAACGCCAGGAAATCGTCTGTCAGATATTTGATGTCCAGGCCTGAATACCCTATCATCTGTGCAAGTTCTTCTATGCTTTTGCCTGCATTGCCCCATTTCCATAATGATTTGAGGAATTCTCCTGATTCTTTTTTTGAGAACCATTCGTTGCCGAACTTTTCTTCCAGTTTCTTTCTCAGCATAACTTCAAACAGCCATGCTCTGACATAGTCTGCTGCGTAAAGTCCTGAGTCAACGTCAAGCAGGTAATTTTCAGGGTAATAGTTTATTTTTGTTGCCTTTGTCAGCAAGTCAGCATACATTTTTGCAGTGGAGGAATATGTTCCTGCTGTTGGCATGAATTTTCCGTCGAGTTTTGTCAGGTCATTTCTGTGTAATTTGAGTTCGTAGATGATTTTCACTGCATATCTTCTGAATGCCTGTAGTTTTTCTTCCATTATGAAGTTGGCAAATTTTTTGGCGTCTTCTGGAGTCATTCCTACATATTTTTGCAGGAATGTGGCATTTGACAGCAGATATTCTATCAGGAATGCGTATGCTTCTGAGACGCTGTTTGCACCAAGATTCCTCAATTGGTATGATAGATTTGCGTCTGTGTTTGCGAAATGTTCTGTGTGTCCTGATTCGTGGAAGAATGCCTGATAATCCTCCTGGCCCCCGTGTGGCTTAATGACGAGGATGACCTCTTGAGGCACCTTGACCGGCATGCAGAATGCTCTTGGGACTTTTTTCTCTCTTTCTTCAACATCTAAAATCACATTTTTCTGGTTGCCGAAGTCTATTCCTATGTCGTTCCAGAACTTTTTTGCTACTTCCAGCAGTTTTTCTTTTTGGAAGAACTTGTCAAATGGTTTTGCGCGGGCAAAGTAAGCGTAATCATATGGTCTTGCATCCTTTAA
>CABMGU010000036.1 GCA_902385765.1 uncultured archaeon
GAATTCCCATCAGTAAGCATGACAGCAATGATGCCAGCACTGCAAAGAATACTTGACAAAGAAAAAATCAAAGCAGACGACTTGGTACTGAAAACACTCGCGCGAAGAAGCGGAGGAGATTTGCGAGGAGCAATAACAGACCTACAAACACTCGCACACGCAGACGCGCTAACAGTAGAAGGACTAGAAACACTAAGCGAACGAGAACACTCAGAAAGCATAATGCAGGCATTAGTCAAGATACTGAAATCAACAGACCCAGCAGTAGCAGTAAGCGCACTGGACTTAGTGGATGAAGACATAGACGAAGCAATACTATGGATAGATGAAAACCTGCCAAAAGAGTACAAAAGCCCAGAGGATTTGGCACGAGCATACGAAATGCTATCAAAAGCAGACGTGTACAGAGGAAGAATACGCAGATGGCAATACTGGAGATACTTAGCATACGTCAACATGCTAATAACAGCAGGAATAGCAACAGCCAAAGACAAAAAATCAACAAGCTTTGTCACCTATAGCAGAACAACAAGACTACTAAAACAATGGATGGCAAACCAAAAATACAACAAAAGAAAACAAATAGCACAAAAGCTTGCTGTTGCAACACATTGTTCTTATAAAAAAGCATTACAAGAAACACTGCCGTACTTACAGCAAATATTCAAGAACAATGCTGACCAAATAACAAAAGAACTCGACCTAGACGAGGAAGAAGCAGAATGGATGGCAAAATAACATTTAAATACTCATAAAAAGACTTATTCTATAAAGAGGTGCATAATATGAAACAAAAAGGATTCCCAACATTTGCAGTAATACTGCTTGTGATAGGCGCTGTATGGCTGCTCAGCGAACTAAGCATAATAAAAATAATCAGCATACCCTGGGTACCAGTTGTCCTATTGATAATAGCAATAGGAATGCTATACAACCACTACACAAAAGCATAATTTTTTTATTTCTTTTTAACAAAAACCTTTTAAACATACACCGATAGCATTTTCTTATGGCAACATATGAAGACGTAGTCAATCTGGCACTAAGAAGAAGCCTATTCTACCCGGCAAGCGAAATCTATGCAAACGCACCAGCAGGATTCTACGATTTCGGACCATTCGGGGCAACAATCAAAAGAAAAATCATAGAGCTCTGGAGAAAAGAGCTAATACAAAAAGAAAACTTCCTGGAAGTAGACGGCGCAGTAATAATGCCGGAAGACGTGTTCAAAGCAAGCGGACACCTGACAAACTTCAACGACCCAGTCACACAATGCAAAAAATGCAACACAATACACAGAGCAGACAAGCTACTGGAAGAAACAACCAAAAAACCATACAAAGAAGCAACACCAGTAGCAGAATTAACAGCAGCACTAAGAGAACACAAACTCAAATGCCCAAAATGCAAGGGTGATTTGTCAGACGTCAGACAATTCAACATGATGGTAAAAGCAGAAGTAGGAATAGCAACAAAATCACCCTGCTACCTAAGACCAGAAACCTGCCAGACAATATTCACAAACTGGTCAAGACTGGCAAGAACAATGAGAATCAAACTGCCAAAAGGAATAGCACAGGCAGGAAAATCATTCAGAAATGAAATATCACCCAGACAAACACTATTACGGCAGGTAGAATTCGCACAAATGGAAACAGAAGTATTCTTCGACCCAGAACAAATAAACGAAATAGAAAAATGGGATGAAGTACAAGGATACGCACTAAGAATCATGAGGACGGGAAGCGACAAAACCGAGTATATCTCTGCAGAAAAACTCGTAAAAGACAAAACAGTCACAGGCAAACTGATTGCCTATTATCTCGCAAGAACACAACAACTATTCGAAAAATACGGAATACCAACAGAAAAAATGAGATTCAGACAATTAGACAACAAAGAAAGAGCATTCTACGCAAAAGAAGCCTGGGACTTTGAAGTAGAAACATCACTAGGCTGGGTAGAATTAGTGGCAAACAATTACAGAACAGACTACGACCTCAAAGGACACATGCAAGCAAGCAAAACAGACCTGCAATTCACAACACCAGAAGGCAGAAAATTCATACCACACGTATGGGAAATCTCAATAGGAACAGACAGAACATTCTACACAGCACTGGAAATGGCGTACAGAAAACAAGGAGACAGAGAATGGCTCTCACTCCCAACAGCACTTGCGCCAATACAAGCAGGAATATTCCCCCTAATGGCAAACGAAAAAGCAAAAGAACTAGTCAAAAAAGCAAAAGAAGTATGCGAAGGGCTGAGCTGTTTTGAAGTAATGTACGACGAAACAGGAAGCATAGGAAAAAGATACGCAAGACTGGATGAAATAGGAGTGCCATACTGCATCACAATCGACTTTGACTCAATACAAAAAGATGACGTCACAATAAGAATAAGAGATACTGCAGAACAGAAAAGGATAAAAACAAGCGACCTGAAAAACGAACTTTACAAGCTAATAAGTGGGGGATAAACATGGAAGTAAAAGATTTAGCAGCAGGACAAGGCAAAATAGACTTGGTAGTAGAAATAGTCAGCGTAGAAGAGCCAAGAACCTTTGAGAAATTCGGAAGGTCGGGCAAAGTAGCAAACGCAAAAGCAAAAGACGCCTCTGGAGAAATTACAATGTCCCTCTGGAACGAACAAGTAGACACGGTAAAAGCAGGAATGAAAGTGCACATCATCAACGGCTACGTATCCGAATTCAAAGGAGAAAAACAACTCAGCACAGGAAAGTTCGGAAAGTTAGAAATTGTGCAGTAAGGTTTTTAAAGCAACTCTTTTCTTTTTTACTTATATGGGAGTGTAGTTCAGCCCGGGAGAACACGCCGCTGAAGACGGCGATGTCCCCGGTTCAAATCCGGGCACTCCCACTTTTTTTTCCCCTTATTAATTCTATTCTTTGTTTTTTAAATGAAAAATGTGCCAAAACATTTATATATCTGTTCACATTACATCTGTAATACGATGATGGAACTGGTGCAAGTGCGGCTTCCAAAAGGGTTGATTGAGCAAATTGATGAACTCGTGCTTAAAAGAAACTATGCAAGCAAATCTGATGTTATCCGGGATGCGCTAAGGAGATTTGTTCTGGATAGCATGGTTGGCATCATACCAAACACCGGCGATTCAGTTAAAGAAGTGCGCGCGATACGAAGGATGCTTTCCAAGATGGACCCTGATCTTAAAGGACTCAAGAACGTGTAATATCTTCAGGCTTGTACGCACTGATACCGTTTTCTCGACTAACGTCTGATAATTGTTTATCTCTTGTGATTAAGATGCAATCAGAGCGTTTGCACAAAACCATATGTACAAGATCATAAAAGCTTATTTCAAACTGATACTGTGATTCCAATTGCCGCGCAATGATCTTATCGTCAGCGGCTAAGTCAACTTTTACGCATTTTGGTTCTTTAAAAAAGAAATCAACAACTTTAATGTACTCGTATTCTCCAAGCTTAAGCTTGATCTCCCGCAGAACAATATCCGAATAGATAATTTCATCATCGTCTGAAAACATTACCTGCTCAATAAATTCTTTTGCTATCTGCCAATATGGAACGCCTTTGGAAGAATCACCCTCCTTTTTGAAAAGGTTCAACCATATGGATGTATCGATATAGTATCTTGCCACGCGTGGTTAAGCAGTATTTTCATTTAAAAGCGCTGCGCGCACCTGTCCAGTGAGTCTTGTGAGAATTTACGGAAAAAGCTGAAAAGTTTACGTTCCCATAATCGCAGTCACGCCAACAATTCTCATAGCAATAATGTTGAAAATCAGCATGACAGCGCCGGCAATCAAACAATACATTATAGTGCTCTTAAGCAGATTCGTGCCAAGCAGATAACGCTCCTGAAGCTTGTCAGCACCATTCTCAATACCATTAGCAAGAACAGTCAAAATGTACACAATCTGGAAAACATAAATACCAACAACAGCCTGGAAAAAGTAAGTCGGAACACCATCACCAAACAAGTTAGCAAGAGTGCCAATCTGAGTACCAGCCTGCTCAGCACCAAGATTCGTAATATTCTTTGACAAGTTGCCCAGAATAAAAGTAATCATAGAAGTAATACCAATCACAATACCGGAAATAGCAGGAGTAAGGAAAGCAATCTGAGACTTCATATCAGAAATAATATCCGACATCAAATCCTTCAAACGCTCATTCACCTTATGAATCTCCTTAATATAACGAGCAACATTTAACAAAGCCTGAGCAGCAATCAAAGGACCCTTCTTAATGCTCTCAATCAAAACCTTCATAGAAGAACCAATAATCGCGCTCGGGAAAGCGGATAAAGCACCAGACTGAGGATTAAAAATAGCCTCCTTAACAGACATCCCGAGTTTGCTGATATTAATAGAAACAAGACTGACGAAACGACCAGAAACAGTATCCTCCATAACCTCCGCAACCTTAGGGAAAGCAATCTCAGCAGGCAAACCATCACCCAACCTGTTGCCCAGCTGGAACAAAGCAGAAGCAAACTCATCCTCCAATTTCTTGGCTTCCTCACGAATCTTAATAACATTCTGACTGCGCAACCTAAAGTACAAGCCGAAACTGAAAGCCAGGCTCAACGGGAAAAACAAAGAAATCAAGCTCGCGCCAAGACCAAAAGGACCAATAACCAAGCCCTCAACCTTTGAACTCTCCTTGTAACCAAGCAAATCAAAACCACCAATCGTCGTATCATATCCCGGATACATGAAATGAATAATAAGAGGAGACAGGGCAACCAGCAACAAAACAACACCCAAAACAAGGCAAATGAACGCAGGATTAATGGCTAACTCCAAGTTACCAATACGGATAATCACGTTCTTGAACTTCTTCAAAGCAGGATTAATCTCAGAAATATCAGCATCACCATAACCAGTAGGACGCTTGGCAAGAGCATTCCTGCCCATAAAGTACACGATAACAGGCAAAATGACGTTATACAAAGCAGCAATATGATACCAGGCAACCCCTTCCATAAAGCTTACAACAAGAGGCAAAATAACAAGACCCAAAATAGGCAGGATGACACCCAACATGTGCAACATCGTGATAGGACCCTTCAAATTCTGGGCATAATGAAGCATCTTCTCATAAGTCTCATCCAAAATAACATCCAAAGCCTTATCCAACAAGCCAAGACGCCTTTCATCAGAAGTCTCATACAAAGAACTCTCAACCAAGTGGAAAGATTCAACAAACTCAAGATTGTAAGAGCGCCAGCCCTCCAAATAAGTCTCCAAAGAATCCTTAATAGTCTCATATTTTCCTGATTCAACATCCCAAATAACCTTGCGCAAATCCAAACTCAAAGGAGGAGCAAGATGCTCAGAAGCAAACTCTATAGCCAATTCCAGATTGGAAGTATGACGCATATAAGTCACAACATAAAAAATGCACAAAACCATCTGGTTAGATGACTTCATACGCCAAATAGTAGCCATAAAATCCGGAAATTTCTGCAAAATCAAAATACCAGCACCGCCTATCAGCAGGCTGAACAAAGTAAAGAAAATGCTGTCCAGGATAAGCAGAGAAAAAACAACACCCAAAATCATGAAAATAAGAGGAACAAGATAGCTCGCAGCCAAAACAGCAGAAGGCGTAGTCTGCAAGTGACAGGTATTAATCATATCCTGCATTTTAGCAGACTTTTCAGGAGAAACCTTCAACTTCAGGAATTTCACACAAAAATTACACAATTTCTCATAAGCAGTCATATGAGGAGGCAGAAGCTCAGTCCTGAAAATCTGGTACTCACGGCTGTACAACTGAGAGGAAGGCATAGTTGCCTGAATATCCAACTGCTGAGACAATTTCTGCTTGTACTTAGCAACCAAATCCTGCTCGTTCATTTCCTAACAGCCCTCTTTAACCACTCATTCCAGGCAAAAAAGATGCGCTCGCTATCAAGCCGTCCAACCTCGTCTCTTACCTGCTCTGAAATACGGTGAAACTCATCATTAGCACGGATATAAAATGATGCCTCAAGCAAATCAAAATCATTCAACTTATTAGCCGTATCAACCAACGTCTGCTTAATCTTAGCCCTTAAATTAATATTGTCCCAAACAGCATCCCAATTGCCCGCCCACTCCTTAACATTTCCAGCAACAGCCTTGATAACATCACTATCGCCTCTTAACAAATCATTAGTCGGCTGCAAACTATCCGTCTGAGGATCATACTTGAACAAGTCAACAAAACCGCCCTCTCTCAACGGGTCCTCCTCCCACAACTTCCTGACCTCAGTAATCTGGGTAATACGCCTCCACCTGTGAATACCATCAGGACTGCGAACAGGATTAGCAACAACAATCAAATCAGTCGCCTTGAAAGAAGTGCGGGGAACACCCAAATCATTAACGACACGGTCAAACACACCATAAGGACTATCACCGTGAATAGTGCCAGCGACAACGTTTGCAAGAGCACCAACACGCATTGCCTCATACAAAGCACGAGCTTCAACACTTCTGACTTCACCAACAATCAAGCTGGAATCACCCAAACGCAAAGTAGTACGAATACCCTCATCAGCACTAACCTCTGTAGTTCCTCTGGTCAATGCACTTGCAACCTTCATGCTTTGAATGTTATAGCCGAGCTTTCTCAGCGATTCAACAGGAAGTTCCAACGTATTATGAGCCAGAATATTCTCACAAACAAAATTCTCAAAACCAGGAACTGAAAAATCATAAACGTATGCGTCTTTTTCATCGACGCGCTCGACAGAAACAACGCGGTCCCAAAGAATATCAGAACGCGAAAGCACTTCGTGAAGCTCAAAAGCATCAGGAGCGCCTTCAACAGCAGAAGCAAACTTCTCGCGGCCAAAAGAAAATCCTCTGTTTAGATAATCGTATGAGTTGAGCCCAAGCTGCTCTACTGCAACCTTTTTTGAAATGCCCGAAAGCGGAATAATATCAGTCGTATCGTGTGTTGATATTTTATTGCAAAGAATGTTCAAACGCTGACATTTATAATCCTGCAACAAGCCAACCTCATCCTTTAGCAAATGCCACATCTTCAAACTACTGATACGACCAGACAAAGTACCATCCTTGCGCTTATGAGGACTCGTACGCATAATAATACCAGACTGGAGAAGCAAAGTCTGCAAATCGTGCAACAAGCCTTCGGAGGCGAGGGATATGACGACCTCTTTATCGCTAACACAACCATCGCCACTCAACAACCCACGCAAAACACAAGCAACCTGCTCTTGAGAAAGACCAAAAACCCAATCTGGAATAATTTTTGTGTAAGCATTGCCCTTGAGTTCAAGAACATTCTGGAAAACATCTTTAAGAATGCCACTATTCAACATCAAACTCACACCATCAGAATGCATCTTAGTCGAAAGACCAAGCTGTTCAGCAACCTTTCTAACAACAGCACGCTCACGCTCATCCACAACAGAAACAATAATCGAATTCTTATCATAACTTCCATCAGCAAGCCACAAACCAACCAAGCTAAGGAATTCGGAAGTAAACTTTATGCGAACAGGAATTTTGGTAGAACTTGCGCTTTTTTTCACAAAGGCATACTTAATTTTCACTGACAATTTTGCAAAGATCTCAGAAGGCAGAATACTGCTACGTTTCCAAGCACTCGGCATAGCCTTGCTGTAACCAAAAGCTTTGGCAATTTCCTTAATTTGCCGCCATTTCAATGATATTAGTCTGCGAATTTCAGCACCCTCAAAAAATGCGTTAGGCAGAACACGAGCTGTCAAATCCAATTCCTTTACCGGTTTCTGAGCATTAGGTAAAATGCGAGGAGCAACAATATGGTCGCCCGGCTGCAAATCAGTTGCGCGCACAGGCATCAACAATTCTGAACCAAGCGTAAATATTGAATGGTCTCCAGTAAGCTTCAAACACCTTCCGCTAGCAGTCCGCACCTCATAAATCGGTTTTGCAACCTTGTGGCGCATACACTGGCTAACCTTTGCCAACTGCACTTTACCATTTCTACCCATAGAATAAACTCTCAGATTTTCGGGCCTGACAAACTCACGACCATCGGCATGATCGCCACCTTCTGAAATAAGACCATCGACAAGTTTGCCGACAGTAGTACGCACAAGACGGCCATTCTTCTCAACAATAATACGAGAATCACCAACCACGCTATCCTCAATCGTTATTATTCTCGACCTGCGCATAATGTCAACCATCACGCTGCCAAGCAGAGAAGTCTTACCAGAGCTACGCGTGCCGGCAACAAGAATAGTCCTGCTGCCGTCAATCAAAAAGCTCAACACGCCAGCAGCAAGAGAATTCAACATCTTGTTTTTCATAAACAAAGGCAGAGTCCAAGGCTTGTCACGATGGCGCCTGATAGAATAAGCAAGACCTGTAGGATTAAGAGGAGCAGTAATAGCAGCAACTCTTGCGCGGGCAGTCGGCAAAACAAGCTCAGTATCCAAAATAGGATTAGCCTCGTCCAACGGCCTGCCGGAAATCATCCTGAGTTTAGAAGCCCAGGACTCCCCTTCAGGAGACGTGGGAATGATGTTTGTGGTGCAGTCACCGAAATCATTATGCACAATAAACATAGGAATCCTGCCCATCGGCGAGTTAATAGTAATATCCTGCACTTTATCGTCATCAAGCAAAACCTCAACAAGACCAAAACCAACAGTGTAACGAACCAGAATCTTGGCAAGCTCATCACGGTCCTTAGGACGCAAATGCATACCACGATGACCGGCAAGCTCGTCCAGCAAGTCAGAACCAACAGAAGTAAACACCTGACGCATTCTCTCAGGATCAACAAACTCAGAACGCTTAGGCTTATGCTCAGCCATAATCTTTCTCGCAGCATCCAAAAGCTCGTATTTTTCCTCTGTCAGCTTAAACTCAGGAGGAACCATATGATACAGGTACTGCACAGTCTCTGGCATCTGGAAAACAGTAATCTCAGTATCACCAATCTGATAACTCGCAAGCTCCTCACCCTCAGGAGGAAAAGTCGCCATGAGCTTTGTAAACATAAAATCAGGCTTGATAGTCGGAGAGAACAAACGGCGATAAATAGTCCTGTCACCAGGCTGGAAGCCGGGCAGGAAAGGCTGAGCAAGCTTAACGATTTTAGTCTGCTCAAGCATGTTAATCGTATCCTGAAGAAGCCGATAATAATTCTGCAAACACTCAACGCCCTCCTGATTAATAATACCTGCTTCAATCTGATGCTTTTCCTCACGAGCCAAACGCTTCAGCTCGACATAAGCAGCAATAGGGTCTGACTTGAAAGTCCTGTAAAGAATATCCTGAATCTGGGTATAACGGGGATTAACCCAGCGCGCACAAACAGGCTTTGACAGCATTCCATAAGCAAACTTCTGACCAACCAACTGCTTGTAGATAACTGCCAATTCAGACAACAACTGCGCCTGAGTTTCATCATACTCGATATCCCGCTTCTGAACGTAAACAAGCTGGGTGACAGCGCCAGCCTCGGCAAGAGCATCCATAGTAAGAGACATCAAACGAGGCTCATCTTCCAAACTAGGAAAGAACGGGCAGGCTTCACAATCTACCCTGAGAGTGATTTCTTCGCCTTCACGTATAAGTTCGTATTTACCGCACTCCAATGCCCCACCTCTTTACTACTAACATAGAGTCACGCAAGTTTAATTATGATATTTCCTGATTTAACCTTGATGATATATAAACATTTATGTATCATCACTATTAAAGCTAACCAATGCCAGACGAACCAACAGCACCGGAACCAGCAAAACCAGGATTCTTCACACAGAAAGCACCACCACCGCAGCCTATAGCAAACGAAGTTACAGAACAAGTAAACATGATGGCAGCGAGAATGAGGGTAGGAGAGGAAAGATACAGCGAACTCCGCAAAAAATCACTCGTAGTAGAACAAAACATGCTCAGCAACAACAAAAAAGCAATGACAGAAGTCAAATCACTGCAAACAGACATCAGTGAATTAAGAAGAACGATAACAGCAATAGAAGACAAAATCATCACGATAATAAAAGAATTAAGGCTGACTGCAAGAAAAGAAGACATAGACATAATGAAAAAATATCTTGACTTATGGGACCCTGTGAAGTTCGTAACAAACGAGCAGGTGGAAAAAATAGTAGACGAGAAACTAGGCAAAAAAGAAGCAGAAAAACCGCCAAGCTACGACAGCCCGACATAAGGTTTAAAAACAATCGCAATCATACATAACAAAAAAGAGCTGAACATGGCATTCATGGACATATTCAAGAAAAAAGAACCAGAAGCACCAGCTTATCCTATGCCCGCGGGAATGCCTGCAGAAGCTCCGCCAATGCCTTCTGAAACACCAATAGCACAAGTCGTCAGTATGCAAACACAAGGGCTATCAAACAACCAAATCATACAAGCACTGCAAAGACAAGGATTCCAGCCAACACAAATCTATGATGCACTCGCACAGGCAGAAGCAAAAAGAAGCATAGAACCAATGGAAGGACCAACAGAAATGCCTGAAACACCAAAAACGGAAATCAAAATGCCAGCTCACCCTGAATCAGAAGCAATAGTCGAACAAATAATAGAAGAGAAATGGCAGGAATTACAAAAAGATGTGGGAAAAGTAACAGAATGGAAAGACCTGATGAGCTCAAGACTGGACAAAATGGAGCAAAGCATGACAGACATCAGAGCAGACCTTGACGGGCTCCACAAGGCAATAGTGGCCAGAATAGGAGAATACGACAAGACTCTAATGGACGTAGGAACAGAAATAAAAGCAATGGAAAAAGTATTCCAAAAAGTACTCCCGGAACTAACAGGAAACATACAAGAACTTTCTCGAATAACAAGAACTGTAAAGAACAAATAGGATTATTGAATTTCTTTCTAACCGCTTTGGTATTATGAACTGATTTTTTCCTTCCCCTAACCTGCGTGGGGAAGAAAAAAATCATTCCAAGCCGGGTTTAGGGCAGAGCGGCATTTCATTATAACGTAGAATTATTCTGTCTTAACAAGCTGACGCATAGTAAAGAATGCAATCATCATAATCAAGACCATTCCTAAAATCTTAGGGTGGAACAAGGTCTGCCAGAAACCATAATTGGCAGGAGTGCCTGTTTCAGCGCCAACAGAAGAAACATTTCCTGCAGTCAGCTTCTCAAGACCAACCTCCTCATTAAGCACTGCAGCAAGAGAGCCAGCACCAATAACAATCATAATAGCCATAGCCCAAATACCAATGCCATACTCGCCGCTGGTAATAAACTCAGTAACATCCTTCTGCGTATAACCAAACATCATAAACACCAAAATAAACAAAATCGAAAAAATGATGAACAAAACAAACCAAGGAGCCATCAAATTAATCGTTTTCATAGCAATGGAAGAGAACAAAGTCATAATCGCAGCAATAACAGCAATCAAGGCAGCCATACCCTGCTTTTCCTTAAACCAGGAAGTCTGGGAAAGAACAGCATAAACAAGAACCAAAACTAGCAAAAACGGAAACAAACCGCTGAACTGCTTCAAACCCGCAATATCAAGGAACGTTGCCATCAGGGCTTATCCTCCACCCATTTACGAATAGTAGTATGCAGTTTCACATCACTGGGCTCCTTGAACGTGAAATAAACAACCAATGAAAACACCAAAATCACAACAAAAACAGCCTGAATAGAAGGGTCGCGCAGAAAATCAAACGAGCCAGGGAAAAACTCAGGGAATAAGTCCATCAAAAATTTCACAATCAAAACACCAGCAGCAACAACAGCGATCAGTAACTGCAAAGCAGGAGACTTCTGAGCGCCAGGCACATTAACGATGCCAAACAGCAGAACAACAGCCAAAATAGCGACAAGCAAAACAGCAGTGTTAGGAAGAAGACTGTTAATCAACAAAATAGGGTCATACTTCGCAGGATACATATTAGCCATATGAGGAAGAACAGCAGCAAAGCCAATCACGAAAGCAAGAACGCCGTTAATTTTCCTGTCAGCAACCGTCTTCGGCTCCTCAGCAACAGGCTTTCCATCTTTCCCCAATCTAGGAGTCCGGAACAAAGCAACCTTCTGCAAAATACCAAAAATCAAGGCAAAAATAAACAAAGCAGGAAGGACAAAATCAATAAAACCATAACTTTGCAAGTACTGAAAAACCGTACGCAATTGCTGTCCTCCAGTAGAGTATCCTAAAGCCATGGTTTAATTTATTCCCTCATCCTATCTTATTGGGGGTGAGCCAACCCAAACTTTCAACCAGTTCGCCAAGCCTTCATCAGGCCCACTTGGCTCGCGAAGCACAAAGTAGCCAACCAAGCCCAGCACAGTCAAAATGATAAGCAAAGCCTGGATTGCAGGGTCCCTAAGGAAATCAAAGGTGGGGAAATAACCTGGAATTACCGCCATCAAAATAATGAAAACCAGCAAGCCGACAGCAAACAAAGCAACAGCCCACAACAACAAATTAGGAATAGTGCCTCCAGCAAGCCCCAAAAGCAAAATCACACACAAAATGGCAACCAAAATAACAGCCGTGTGAGGCAAAAACGCATTAATCAAGTAAACAGGGTCAGAAGTCTCAGGATACAAGCCAAGAATGTGAGGAATAACCGCCATTGCAGCAATAATCAAGGCAAGAACACCATTAATACGGCGGTCTGGCTTTGTTTTATCCGCTGTCTGGAACAAAGGAACCCTCTGCAAAACAGCAAAAATTAACACGAAAATCAGCAGCAAACGCAATAACGCATCAATCAAGCCCCAGTCATAAAGATACTGAAAAACATTACTACCACCGTAAGCACCGAATTGGAAAAGCATTTTTCAACCTCCTTTACTTTCTTCCTCTTTCTTAGGCTCCTTCATAATCCAATACATAAAGAGAATAACTGCCACTATTAAAACTATCGCAGCAACAGCGGCATTAGTGTAGAACTGAGACAGCCAGTCCCAGAACACCTCAAGCCAAGTCCTGCCATCAGCAGCAGTAACCGCATCCAAAAATATGATGATTATTGCAACTGCCATAACAAACATAAAAGCAGTACGCCAGCCCTTCTCAAGCGTAACACCTTTCTTCTCAATATCTTCCTTACTATAAAACGCGCCGACCAGCATCAGGAAGAAGACCAATAATAACAGCAAGACGACAATTTCGCTGCTAATCTTAGTAATAGCCTGAACAAGCTTTGAGCTGGCAACAACAAGGAAAGCAACAACAAAAGCAACCATTGCATTAAGGTTCTTCTTGGTATGCGGCTCTTTTTTAGAGTCCAACTCAGTGCCAAAAAGCTTTGTACGCTCCAAAATAGCAAAAGTAATAGTGAAAACAAGAATAAAAGGCAAGAGCACATCATATACTCCCAAGTCCCTAAAGAATCCCAATACACCGCCTAAAACTGTTTCAGCCATAGTTCACACTCTTTTGGCAAACAAATGATTTTGTGGTTATATAAATGTTTCTGTATCCCGCCCCGCGGGCTACGACTTATTTTTCTCTCCCCACGCTTGCGAGGGGAGAAAAAAATAACCTTGGCAAGCCAAGGCGCGGCGATAGCAATTACGTGGCAACATTTATAAATGACGACGAGAGCAAAGATAGCATGATAAACAAGAAAGCATTCCAGGAAATGAGAGAGCAAATGGAAAAATTTGACTCCCTAAGAGAACAGCTAATCATACAAAGCAGAACAGTTCTAAAATCCAGCAAACAGGCAATATATGCTGCACACAGAGGAGACATGAAAGAAGCAGACAAACTGCTGGAAGAAGCAAAAAGCACAATAAAGAAAAATGATGTCTTGGTCAAAAAAGACGTGCACCTGGCAAACGTAGGAGCATATTCTGAAGGCCTTGAAGAATACACAGAAGCATCCTGCTACGTGCACTACCTCAAAACAGGACAAATACCAACACCAAAAGAACTTGGAGTGGATGCAGACACCTATCTGCCCGCACTTTCTGACGTAATAGGAGAACTCGTAAGAAAAGCAATCAACAGCGCAATACAAGGAGACTACGATAAGGCACTAGCAATAAAATTCATTGCAGGAGAACTATACGAAGAACTAATGCTGTTCGACTGGAGAAACAGCCCAGCAAGAAAAAAGTTTGACGCAATCAAATACGGACTGGAAAAATTAGAAGACCTAGCGCTGAAGATAAAATTCAAGAAATGAGCCACATAGCATTCGACTGGGACGGAACAATAGCAAAAAAAGAAGTAGCAGAAGAAGCCTCAATCAGACGATGCAAGACGCTGGACATCAAAATGACTTCTGAAAAAATGCAGGAGTTGCAGAAGACACACGCACACTACGACATAAACAGGCAAAGAATACTAGAATACACGGGCATAAAAGACGAAAGAACACAAACAATCATCATGACAAACCTGTTCCAACTACATTATGTAGGCGTTGTCAACGAGTGGAAAGACAAGATATTCTATCCTGGAATGAAAGAAGCGATAACAAAACTGAAAAAACAAGGGCACACACTTTCAATTATCACAACATTGCGAACAGACATAATAGAGCCCGCACTTGAAGCACTTGGAATGCGAAACATCTTCGGAAAAGTATACGGCAACACACCAGACCTTATTTATTCAAAAGAAGAACTTGCAAAACAAGCACTAACAGACTGCAAAGAAGTGCATTTAGTGGTGGGAGACAGAGAAGAGGATTTAATGGCGGGCAGGGCAGTAAAAGCAAAAACAGCATTTGCACAATGGGGACACGGAGAGCTAAAAGACAAAAAACTGGCAGATGCCATATTAAAAACTCCTGAAGACATACTCAAGTTCGCCAAAACTTTATAAATACCCGTAATCCGCTTAATTCTAATGAAAAGAACACATACGTGCGGTGAACTAACAAAAAAAGACCTCCAAAAAGAAGTAGTGCTCTGCGGATGGGTCCACACAAGAAGAGACCACGGAGGCAAAATATTTGTAGACCTGAGAGACAGATACGGAATAACACAATCAGTCTTTGATCCTTCTCACAACAAACAAGCACACGAAACAGCACAACACCTCGGAAGAGAATGGGTAATACAAATCACAGGACACGTAAGACTAAGACCAGAAGGAATGACGAATTCCAAAATAGTAACAGGAGAGGTAGAAGTATTGTGCGACAACCTGCAAGTTCTCGACCAGGCAGAAACACCGCCATTCGAAGTAGACGACAGAACAATACCAAGCGAAGACCTCAGACTACTCCACAGATACCTTGACTTGCGAAGACCAACAATGCAGCAAAGACTACTCATAAGACACAAAGCAGCACAAGCAGCAAGAGAATATTTGTCCTCACAAAACTTCATGGAAATAGAAACACCAATGCTCGTAAGAACAACACCAGGAGGAGCAAGAGTATTCAAAACACCAAGCAGAGTACACCCAGGCAAATTCTTCGCACTGCCAGAAAGCCCGCAAACGTATAAACAACTACTAATGATATCAGGATGCGACAGGTACTTCCAACTCGCAAGATGCATGAGAGACGAAGACCTGCGAGCAGACAGACAACCAGAATTCACGCAAATAGACCTTGAAATGAGTTTTGTAGAAGAAAAAGACGTACAAAACATCATAGAAGGAATGATAAAACACATCTACAAAAAAGTCATCAATACAGACGTCCAGATACCATTCCAAAGAATGACCTATCACGACGCGATGAACAAGTACGGCTCAGACAAACCAGACCTCAGATTCGGACTGGAATTTGTAGACGTGACAGAAACAGTAAAACACTCAGACTTCGGAGTATTCAAAAGCATCGCAGACAAAAAAGGAAAAATATTCTGCCTAAACGCAAAAGGAGCAAGCAAATTCAGCAGAACAGAAATAGAAGAACTAATCGAGATAGCAAAACTCTACAAACTGCCAGGACTTGCGTGGATGAAAGTAATCGGCAAAAACACGCTTGAAGGAAGCATAGTCAAATACTTCCAAGCAAACATACAAGCACAACTAATCACAGAAACAAACGCGCAAGAAGGAGACCTACTATTATTTGCAGCAGACGACTGGGAAAAAGCAGCAACAGCACTCGGACAGGTCAGACTCGCAGTAGGCAAAAAACTCAATCTAATCAAAGACGAATACAAATTCTGCTGGGTAATAGACTTCCCAATGTACGAATGGAACGAAGAAATCAACAACTGGCAGGCAAAACACCACATATTCACGCATCCAAAAGAAGAAGACATGGACAAACTCGAAACAGCACCAGGAGAAGTCAGAGCCAAGGCGTATGATTGCGTACTGAACGGAGTTGAGTTGGGCGGAGGAAGCATACGAATCAACAGAAAAGACATCCAAGCAAGAGTACTGCACGTAATCGGACTGGAATACGAAGACGCAGAAAAAAGATTTGACTTCATGTTCAGAGCATTCAAATACGGAGTACCACCACACGGCGGAATAGCAATAGGGTTTGACAGGTTCGTAGCACTAATGTGCGGACTAAACGACATAAGAGAAGTCATCGCATTCCCAAGAGACAAAGCAAGCACGAACCCGCTGGACGGAAGCCCGCAGGAATGGACACCAGAATTTTTGAAAGAATTACACTTAAAACTGGATATTGTGAAGAAATAATCAGGGGGTAAAAAATGGCAGCACTAACGTATGTTATAGCGGTATTAGTTTTGATAATACTCATCTGGGGACTGAGACTGGTCTATGAATACCAAAGACTTGTAAGATTCAGACTAGGAAGATACAAAGACGTAATAGAACCAGGACTAAGATGGGTAATACCAATAATCGACAAGACACAAAGACTGGATTTGAGAGTAAGTACAGTCGATGTAGAGCCGCAAGAAGCAATGACAGCAGACAACGTCCCACTAAAAGTAAACGCAGTCATATTCTTCAGAGTGCTAAAACCCTCAAAAGCAATACTCGAAATAGAAAACTATGAACTCGGAGTATCACAATTCGCAAGAGCAGCACTAAGAGACGCAGTAGGAAAAGCAGACCTTGACACAATACTATCAAAAAGAGAGCGCGTTGCTGAAGACATAAAGAAAATAGTAGACAAAGCAACAGAACCATGGGGAATAGATGTCATAGAAGTCAAAATACAAGAGATAGAACTGCCGGAAACAATGAAAAGAGCAATGGCAAAACAGGCAGAAGCAGAAAGAGAAAGACGAGCAACAATAATCAAATCAGAAGGAGAAATCAAAGCAGCAGAAAACCTCGCAAAAGCAGCACAAGTACTCGGCAAAGAACCAACAGCATTCAATTTAAGAACACTGTCCACAATCACAGACATAAGCTCAGACCCGAGCCAGAAAATAATATTCGTGCCGACAGACATCATGAGGTTTTTTGACAGGAAGTAGGTTTTTTAAACCCTTAATTCGTATTTCATTTTTATGGAAATCACACCAGAAGTCGTAAAAAGAGTTGCAGCAAACGCAAGACTAAAACTCAAAGAAGAAGAAGTCAAAAAGTTTGCACAAGAAATGAAAGACATTCTCGCAAACTTCGCAAAACTATCAGAAGTAAACACAGACGGAGTGGAACCAAGCTTCCACCCAATACCTGTAAAAAATGTTGTAAGAGAAGACAAGCCAGGCAAATGCTTAGACAGAGAAGAAGCACTATCGCTTACGCCTCACAGAAAAGACAAATACTTCAGAGGACCAAAAGTACTATGATAAAAAAATTCGTAGCAGACGCAAAAGCAGGAAAAATAGACCTAGTAGAACACGCACAAAAAGCACTCGAAGAAGCAGAAAAAATCAACGAAGAATACCACTACCTGACTGCATACGCAGACGTCATAGAAAGAGCAAAAGAACTGCAGGAACAGGTCAAAAACGGAACAGCAAAAGGCAGACTGTTCGGAGTACTAATTTCTGTCAAAGACAGCATCTGCGTAAAAAACGTGGAAACAACAGCAAGCTCAGCAATACTCAAAGGATACAAACCACTATACAACGCAACTGTAATCAAAAAGTGCCTTGATGAAGGAGCAATAATTTTAGGAAAAACAGTCATAGACGAATTCGGATTCGGAGGGTTCAGCACAAACGTAGGAATAGGATACCAAAAGCCATTGAACCCTCTTGACAAGAAAAGAGCAACAGGAGGAAGCTCAGGAGGAGCAGCAGGACTCACAAGAAAAGCAACATTCCCACACATCGCATTCGGAGAAAGCACAGGAGGAAGCATAGTAAACCCGGCAAGCTTCTGCGGCGTTGTTGGATTATGTCCAACTTATGGCAGAGTATCACGATACGGACTAATCGATTACGGAAACTCACTTGACAAAATAGGAACAATGGGACAAACAGTAGACGATGCAGCACTACTGCTCGAAATAATTTCCGGCAAAGACGAAAAAGACAGCACATCAGCGGACGTGCCAGTACCATCACTCGACACGCCAGGAGCAGTCAGCGGAATAAGAATAGGCATCGTCAAAGAAGCATTCGGAGAAGGCATAGACAACAACGTACGCAAAAAAGTACTTGATGCAGTCTACCAACTCGAAAAAAAAGGAGCAAGAAAAATAGAAATAAGTTTGCCGATATCAATGAATTACGGAGTGCCAACCTACTTCACTTTAGCACCAGCAGAAGCAAGCACGAACCTCGCAAAATACTGCGGAATGAGATACGGAGCAAACGAGCCGTTAACAGGCACTTATAACGAATACTTTTCCCGCGTTCGAAACAACAATTTCGGAGAAGAAGCAAAAAGAAGACTACTGCTTGGAACATTCGCAAGACTAGCAGGATACAGAGACGCATTCTACAACAAAGCAGCAAAAGTCAGAACCAAAATCATACACGAATACAAACACGCATTCGAACAAGTCGATGTTCTGATAACACCAACAGTCGCAATCACAGCACCAACATTTGAAGAGATAAAGAAGCTGACACCGCTGCAGAATTTCATGATAGATTTGCTGACAGTCTCACCAAACCTTGCAGGACTACCACACATCACAATACCCTGCGGAGAAGCAAACGGAATGCCAGTAGGCATGATGATAATAGGACCTCACTTCGCAGAACAAAAAATAATACAGGTGGCAAAAGCATATGATGTACACCAGTGACATAGTAATAGGACTGGAAATACACGTTCAACTTAAAACAAACACCAAACTATTCTGCGCGTGCCCGACAGAAGCAACAGAGCCAAACACCGCCATCTGCCCAACGTGCTTAGGACACCCAGGAAGCAAACCAGTACTAAATGCAAAAGCACTCGAGTACGGAACAAAACTCGCACTATCACTAGGATGCAAAATCTCACCCACAGTAATATTCTCAAGAAAAACATACTTCTATCCTGATTTGGTTAAGAATTACCAAATAACACAATACGAAGTGCCATTGGGAAACAACGGACAAATAATCCTTGAAGACAAAAAAGTAGTAAGAATAGAAAGAGTACACATAGAAGAAGACCCAGGAGCACTAATACACGAAGCAGGCGGGTGTTTGGTGGATTACAACAGAAGCGGAATACCACTATGCGAAATAGTCACAGCACCAGATTTGACTTCACCAGCAGAAGCAAGAGAATTCATGAAAAAACTGCTGAACGTACTCGGATACTTGGGCATATTTGACCAAAACACCTGCATAATCAAAGCAGACGCAAACATCTCAATCAAAGAAAAAAAATACACCCGCGTTGAAGTCAAAAACATAACAGGATTCAAGGAAATAGAACGAGCATTGAATTACGAAGTACAAAGACAAAAACAACAGGAAGTCAAAAGAGAAACAAGAGGATGGGACGCAGACAAAGGAATAACCTACTCAATGCGAACAAAAGAAGAAGAAGAAGACTACGGATACATAGTAGAAACAGACTTGCCAATCTTTGAAATTTCCCAGGAATGGATAAGAAAAGTCCAACAAACAATACCAGAACTCGCAGAACAACGAGCAGTCAGATGGACAAAAGAATGGAAAATAGACGAAGACGACGCAAGAATAATCGCAACAGACCTGGATGTAGCAGTATTGTTTGAAGAAATATCAAGGAAAGTAGACCCAGTATTCACAGCAAGATGGGTAAGAAGAGAAGTTTTACGATTACTTAACGACAAGAAAAAAGAACTGCGCGAAACAGAATTCAGAAAAGAAGAACTAACAGAACTATTCAAACTTTTAACAGAGAAAAAAATAACAGACAGAATAGGACAAAGAATAATAGAACAACTCGCAGACAAAAAATTCAGCCCAGCGGCATACGTCAAAGAACAAAAACTTGAAATGGTAGCAGGAGAAGACATACTCAGGAAAGCCTGCGAAAAAGCAATTGCAGAAAATCCCAAGGCGGTTGAAGATTACAAGAAAGGCGAAGAGAAAGCAATAATGTTCATCATAGGACAAGTAATGAAAGTCACTAAAGGTACAGCCAGCCCAACAGTCGTTAAGGAATTACTGAAAGGATTACTGAAATGAATGCAGAATTAGTTAAAGACACAACTTTGGATAAAGTAATAGATTGCATAGCTGGAACACTGGCAACTGCAGGAGCGCCATTACTTGGTGGACTGCTGATTAGTCAAGCAAAAGAGGACAATAATTACATGAAAGCAGCCTGTGCTGTTCTTTCTGCATATGCTCTTTACAAAGTCGGACAGTATTTCTTCAGCCCACGCAGTGAAAGAACTTAATCAAGCTAACAACCTATCCAACTCAGAATGCATTCAATCTAAGAAATTCTTCCGGAGTCACCATCTTTATTCCTGAATATTCCTTAAGCACGAGCAAATCCTTATCACGGGTGACGATAAAATTAGCTTTTGAAGCCAAAGCACAAGCAATAACAGAGTCGTCTTCAGGGTCACGACTCACGGGAAAGGTCCTTGACGGCTCCACAACTGTAACAAAAGCAAGAATTCCGTTAACAACATCATCGACCTCCTGCTCGCTCAACACAAAACCCTCATCAGGATTGGTGAGAACCTTGCGAACTTCGTTCAAAATCAAGGCAGAAACAACAATTTCAAGCCTGCCATCAAGAGCCTGCTGAACAATCAAAAAAGGAGGACCGCTCCAGAAAATACTTGAAATAAGCAAATTGGTATCAGCAACAATACGAATCATCGCGCCCTAATACGCTTAATCTTCGCCTGAAGGTCGTCCTCCTTCAAACCTTTTCCTGCGGCAAACCTGACGCCCCAAGAATGCACCTTAGCAAAAACCTCCTTAGGCGAAGGAACAGCAATCTTCTTCAAAATAATGGTATCCTCTTTGCCCAACACCACAAAAGTCTCGCCCTCCTTCAAGCCAAGCTCATCGCGTACGTGCTGAGGAATAACAATCTGGCCCTTTGAAGACAACTTTGTCAATTCAACTTCGCTCATAAATCATCACCAGTAAGATAGTAAGAATGGCTTACTTATAAAGGTTTCTGTTACTCCAACAACCTGTCCAGCTCAGAATGCACCCTTGACTCGAAATCAGCAACTCTTTCTCCTTCAAGCTTCTCAGCAGACAAGACAAGCATCAGCTTCTTCGCAAGCTCAACATCATCACCAGAAAACTTGAACTGAGAAGAATGCTGCTGAAGCAAAGAAGTCTCAACCTCCTCAACATTCGCCTCCTTCACCATAATGACTTCCAACTCCTTGCTGGAGAACGCGTTAGTATTTTTCAAAACAACAAAAGCGCCCTTAGCATAAACATCGTGAAAGATATCATTCCAGCGCAAATCAGCAGGCCTGCCGGATTTCAAACAGCCGGAAACGCGAATCGTAACAATAGCATTATTCACGTTCGGCAACTTACGAATCTCTGTCTCAACTTCGGACAATGACTTGTTCTCGGCATCAACAGAAACGCAAACAACAGGATGAGTCTGAAGAGGAACGTGCTGAATATTGCCACCATCAAACAAAACAAAACTGCCCTGCTTTAATTTTTCCAGTTCAGCAAAACTGTTCGGAAAAACAGGACCAGGGAACACGATATTTTTGTACTTGCCCATAGACGCCTTGTCAACAACGTGAACGTGACCACCAGCATAATAATCAAAGCCAGCAGGAAGCAAACTGACAGCCAAAGCATCCATCCCAGACAAATCCTTAGGCTTCAACTCAGCAAGAGCGTTATGGAACAAGAAAATCCTGAAACCAGACTCATTCTCCAAATTCTCACGGGAAAGAAGCTTGTAATAATTTGATTCAAGACCGCCTTTCTTGCCAATCAAGCCAACAATCTTAGCACCAGACTTGTCTAAGGTGAAATGAAGCTTAATCCGGTTATCAGGCAGTTCCTCACCCTTCGCAACATTAACACCCAAACCAGCGTGCTCCAAAACATCCAGCATTGTTTTACCGCTCGGAGAAAAATCGTGACTGCCAGCAATAAAGTAAAGCGGAACGTCAGCATCATGCAAACGCTTTAACTGCTCAACAGCAAGCTTCAAACTATCAATTCCAGGAACAGCAGTATTAAACAAATCACCAGACAACAAAACAAAATTAACTTTCTCAGACAAACACCTATCAATTGCAGAAACAAAAGCCTGAGCATTCGCTTCCCTCAACTTCGGCTCACGCCAGCTACCCAAATGACAATCAGCAAGATGAGCAAACTTCATGATATAACCTCAAAATAGGCTTCGCAGTTATGCCAAGGGGGACTTAACGCCCGTCCCCCTTTCGAACCCCCGACGCTCATACTAACTTAAGCCCTCCAAAACTCTGCTTCATTTTAATGGTCTTTTTTTCCTCGTGTAAAACCTTAATCGGC
>CABMGU010000037.1 GCA_902385765.1 uncultured archaeon
ATATCATGCACAAAGTACTGCAGGAAGAAATCAAGATAGAGCACGGCAGGCGCAAGAAATAATGCAGTCTGCATTCACCTCACCAATACTTCTTGAAAGAACAAGCAAAATACCAAGAGGAGCGCTAATCAAACACTTAGAGAACGCGCTATACGCGCTAAGCTACAACCTTGAAAAGATACTCCCAAAAGGAGGAACAGTCTGTGCGCTCTACCCTAAAACCATACTCCAAAGCATACTACCAAGAGCTGCAAAAGAACGAAACTGCAAAGTAATATGCATTTCAGGAACACCAGAGCTGATAAAAGAACTTGCCAAGAACGACATACTTGACAAAAAAACCAGCATGGAAAAAGCAGACATCTACATAACAGAACCAGACGGGTTTGCTAAGGACGGAGCACTTGTGAAACCTGAAGAAACAGAACTCCTTCAAAAATTTGAAGTAACAGCAATAGGAAGCGCACTGCAGTACACGCGAGAACTTCCAGCAACACACGACTGCATAGCAATCAGCAAGGCAATAACAGAACTCGGAACCTATTCACCTGAGCTTAACGCTTCTTTTTGCTCAAAGTTTTCAATTCCTTCTCCAGCTTCAACAAATCAGACTCCAACTCCTTAATCTTTTTGGAATTCTCCTCCAAATCAAGCAAAAGACCGCACTCAGGGCACTTAAAACCAAAATCGTGGCTCTGCTCAAAATCGAGCCTTACACACTTGCTGGCACAGGCAAAAAACTGGCTGGTCTTCTCACGATTCAAACGCTCACGCAAAGAATCCAAACGCTTGCGCTTCACATCTTTGACGAGATCCTTAACACGCTTCTGGTTGAAAGTCCAATAATAAATATACCATCCCTTCTTCTTATCTTTTTTCCTGATAAAGCTGACCAGGTTGTTGTCGTATAACCTGTACAACATATTTCTCGTCAGATTGATTTCTTTCTTAATCCTGTCAGCCAAAGCGAACTCAGAAACATTACTCTTGTTGCGCAAAGCCTTAATCAGAGGAAGAACATCATTCCCAGCTACCTCAGAAACAATCTCCTCAACAGCGTTGCTTGAAACCTTCATTACCTCACCAGACCTTCATTTTTTCCAAAACCCGTCTTTATAAACTTTTCGTCAACTCACTGAAAGAACAACCTTTCAACTCAGCCAATTCAGGCGTTACAACAAGATTAATGCCCGCATCATTCAAATCCTCAGGATTCAGGAAACGCCAATCCTTCCTAAAAAACCTCACCGCAACCAAAGGACGAGCACCAGACATTTTTGCATAGGAGATTAATTCCTCCACTTCCCGCTTCTCCAAATACTGATACTTATCACCACAAGACTTGCACTCAATAGCCAAGCAGATGCCCTCCTTGTTGGCTATGATGTCAGGAGAAGGATACTTCATACTGCCAGAACCAGCAACGCGACAGGCAGTCCACACCTTAGTCTGCCAAAAAGCATGAATAAGCTCTCTTTCTGCGTTACACCCTTTTTGCTTGGCAGACATCAGTAATAATTCAGGTTTTTGCAGCATAAAAACGTTTGCATATTACACTCCTCACGATGCGTCTCGAATGTCAGAAATCGAAGATTTCTGAGCACTTCAAGAATCTCTATTCTTGATGCTCCGTTCAGAGACGCTCGTTCGTCGGATATTAATAAAAAGAGGTCAAAAAAGGAAAATATTAAATAAAGAAGGCGAAATAACGCTGTTTGAGGTGGTTAAAGATGGCAATAAGCTCAAAAAGACTAATCCCGCTGGCTGCAATGGAACAATTAATGAAACAAGCAGGAGCAGAACGAGTATCAGACAAGGCAAAAACAGCACTAAAAGAAGTGCTTGAAGAATACGGCAAAACAATAGCGCAAGACTCAGTCAAATTCGCTTTACACGCTGGAAGAAAAACAATCAAAGCAGGAGACATCAAGTTAGCGGCGAAGAAGTAACTACACAACAATCTTCATAAAATCATACGCAGCAACAACATTATCAAAAGCAGTCCTTGCATCTTCCTCAACTTCACTCGTGTTCTTGTAGCGCGCGCTGAAATGAGTTAGGATAAGTTTCTTTACACTTGCCTGCGAAGCAATCTGAGCAGCTTCCAAAGCAGTCAAGTGACCCCACTCAGCAGCCTTATCCTTCAAATTACTTGAATAAGTGCTGTCAGCAATTAAGATGTCTGCATTCGAGGCAAGCCTGACACAATTCTCGTTCGGCATAGTATCAGTCAAGAAGGCGATTTTCTTGCCCTTGATAGTGGTTGTGGCATCGTCTGCCAAGACTTTTTTCCCCTTGAATTCAATACTCTTACCGCGCTGCAATTCACCAAGCAAAGGACCATCAGGAATGCCCAACTTTTTCACATAATCAACCTTAATCCTCCTTCTATCCTTTTCAGTGAACGCATAAGCAACACAAGCAACAGGATGCTTCATAGGAGCAGACTCAAGCAGGAAATCCTCATTCTCAAAAAATTTGCCATCGTGAACCTCAGTAATCCTAATGTTAAACTTACTCTCAAACTCAATACCGCCAAACAAAGACTGGAAAGCCTTCTTACTGCCACGAGGACCATAAATGTCAATACTTTTACCCATCTCCATAGAAGAAATCGTCAACAACAAGCCAGGCAAGCCAAGAATATGGTCGCCATGCCAGTGAGAAACACAAATCCTTGTCACTTTAGACAACGGAATGCCTGCAATCTTCATCTGGCGCTGAGTGCCTTCGCCACAGTCGAAGAGAATGCCCTCTGACTTAAACTGCAAAAACAACGCACTCGCATTCCGCTCCTTCGTAGGCATCATACTTGACGTGCCCAAAAACGTAAGTTGCATACGAGGAAATCCCTATTTATTCTTTATAAACATAACCTTTTTAAACCAACAAAAGACAAAATGAAACCATGGACGAAATCAAAGCACTGCTGAGCAAAGACGCAATCATAACAGAAAACAGCCAGCAAGCAAGAGAACTTGCAGAAAAAAGCAGTTACGGAAAAATAATGCCAGACGGCAGAATAAGACTCTGCTGGCTCGAGGCAGTGTATTTGGCTGAGAAGCAAAAACTTACTGTGCTTGACGGCAGAAACAAGCAAGTAAGCTATGAAGAACTCTGCTCAAAAGCAGCAAAAAAAGAACACGACTTCTGGACAAGATACCCGGTGTTCCGGGACTTCAGAAGCAGGGGATACGTAATCAAAACCGCACTAAAATTCGGAGCAGACTTCAGAGTATACGACAGAGGATTCAAACCAGGAGAAGAACACGCCAAATGGATAGTCTACCCAGTAAAAGAATCAGCAACAATGACCTGGCAGGAATTCGCAGCAAAAAACAGAGTAGCACACAGCACAAAGAAAAAGCTTCTCATGGCAGTCGTAGATGACGAAGGAGACGTAAGCTACTGGGAAGTGCGCTGGCTACGCCCGTAAAATAGGCTTCGCTTTGATTCACGAGGGGTTTCAACTATCGCCAACAAAGTTGGCGGAACATCAGAAACCTGCGGTTTCCAATGCGCCAACCCCTCGAGCTCCCCGCGGACATAAATTAATATAAACCATCAAAACAAAATTCTACATATGGAATACAGAGATAAAATACTCGCACTCGCGCAAACAAGCCCGCTATTACCAAGCGGAGTTGCAAAAGCACTCGCCACAAACAGCATAATGGCAGGCGCAATGCTGTCAGAAATGTGCTCAAAAGGACTACTGAAAACCTCTGCACTAAGAGTAGGAGGCTCACCACTCTACCTCATACCGGGAAAAGAAGAACAACTATTGAACCATCTCGAATCCCTGAACGAAAAAGACAGAAGAACAGTCCTGAAACTGCAACAAGAAAAAATAATACGACACTCAGAAGCAGACCCGCTAACACAAGTCTCACTAGTGCAGGTAAAAGACTTCGCAAAACCACTAACCGTCACATACGAAAACAAACAAGAAACATTCTGGAAATGGTTTACAATAAGCGACAAAGACGCAGAAGAACTAATAAGAACAAAACTGGAAGGACCAAAAGCAATTGAAACACCAAAACCAGCAGAACAGAAAACACTAACAGAAAAACCAATAGAAAAAACTGCGCCAGTGAAGCCAAAACCAGCCGCAGGAGACTTCTGGGAACAAACACAAACATTCCTCACAAAAAACAGCATAACACTAACAGAACAAACAACAATCAAGAAAAAAATAGAATTCGACCTCATAATAGAACTACCCTCGCCAGTAGGCAAACTATCCTATTACTGCAAAGCAAGAAACAAGAAAAAAATCACAGAAGGAGACATAAGCGCAGCATACGTACAAGGACAAATCAAAAAACTGCCAGTCATATACTTAACAAACGGAGAACTAACAAAACAAGCAAAAGAAATACTCACACAACTAAAAGGCATAACAATAGCCAAGGTGTAAAATGGGCGTCAACTTCAAGGACATCATAATCAAGCATCCGATAACACTAGAACAACTATCAGGCAAAATTCTCATAGTAGACGGAAACAACATGCTGTACCAATTCCTAAGCAACATAAGAGCAAGAGACGGAACCTTATTCACAGACCACAACGGACACGTAACCAGCCATTTGATAGGATTGTTTGCAAGAGTTACTAATTTGATGCAAAAAAACATCAAACTCGCATTCTGCTTTGACGGACAAGTACCAGAACTAAAACACAAAGAACTACAAAAAAGAGCAGAAGTCAAAATAGAAGCACAAAAAAAGTATGAAGAAGCACTTGCAATAGAAGACAAAGAAGAAATGAAAAAATACGCAGCAAGAACATCACGCCTAACAAAAGAAATGATAACACAAGCAAAAGAACTATTGACCGCGCTAGGCATACCGTGGGTGCAGGCGCCAAGCGAAGGAGAAGCACAAGCATCATTCATAGTCAGACAAGGACACGGATGGGCAGTATCATCACAAGACTACGACAGCCTACTATACGGAACACCAAGACTAATACAAAATTTATCCATAGAAGGCAGAAGAAAAATCCCGGGAAAACTCGCATTCAAAACAATAGAGCCAACGCTCACAGATTTAGAAGAGAATTTGAAAGCACTCGGACTAACAAGAGAACAACTAACATACTTAGCA
>CABMGU010000038.1 GCA_902385765.1 uncultured archaeon
ACACGATCCATCCTGCCCAAATCCTTATACTGATGAGCCCAAAAAGTCCTGCTGAAAAAATCTAAAATCGATTCCTCAGAAGAAATAATCCTAGTGGTAATCAAGGAAAGCAAATACATCCTCAAAACAGGCTCAACGGCCAACTTGCTGTAGATATCTTCAGGAACCCCCTTCAAATAATGCTCAATAATGTACTCCTTATCAGTCTCAGTCTGGGCAATGACTATGGACTCACCGAAAGAATCATACTTAGGACGACCAGCACGACCAGCCATCTGCAAAAACTCCAAAACAGGAATATGAGTCATACCATGCAAGCCAAAACGGCGGACATCACGGATAATCGTACGGAAAGCAGGCAAATCAACACCGGCAGCCAAAGTCGGAGTGCAACAAATAATCCTAATCAAGCCAGAACGAAAAGCATCCTCAACCAATTCCTTCTGCTTATGATGCAAACCAGAATGATGAAAAGCAATACCGTGCTTAGCACAAAAAGCCAAACGCTCACACTGCTTCGTAGGCCTGGAAAGAACCTTCAGAATACTTTCTGACAATTTGTCAAGTTCGCTGCCCTTCAAAGGAGACTTCTTGCAGATGTCCTCAGCAACCTTTTCAGCAGAACGCTTGGCGTTAACAAACAACAAAGCCTGCTTTTTAATCTCAATAGTATCAAGAGCAAGATTAATCACTGAATCAGAAGCCTTATCAGGGATTTTCATAGTAAAAATCTAGAAAACAAGACTATAAAAGAATAGTGGAATTAATGAGTACAATAAGGTCCGGTGCGCAAACCGCCAACCCAAGTAAGGCCGCCCTTAACTTTCTGGGAATCCTTCTGGGCTTCCTGGTAAGCGCTAAGCGCAAACCTGTAAGACAGATAACACTCGTCATACGTGCTGCCCTCAGAATTTGTGACAGTAAAACAACATCCGCTGTTTGCAAACTGGTCATAATAACAGCCGCGCGTCTCGTAAGGGTCACAAGTAATTGTCTTACCAGAAATGCCTTCTGACTTAATCAATATGTAGAGAGCAGCAACTGCGGCAATCACAACTAGCGCTAATACAAGTGTCACCAGCTTTTTCATACAAGACAGAATACATATTCTCCTTTATATGTATTTCGTTTTGCCACAAGGTTTAAAAACCATTATACTCCCCACAAATCATAAGGGCCCGTAGCTTAGCCTGGTGGAGCATTCGACTGATAATCGAACGGTCCCGTGTTCAACTCACGGCGGGCCCATTTATTTTTAATATGTGGAGTGGGTGGGGATGGCACAAAACGACAGAAACGTTGGCATTGACATGTCCGGAGGGGATCCGGACGACAACGGCGTACCGCATCTGGATAGAGCGATAGAAGCGCTGGAAAAAGTAAGTACGGAATTTGAAGGCCAGCCAGTCAGATTCTTTGCATATGTAGAAAAGGAGAACAGTCATAAAGTTGAAGCTGTTTTTGCAGGCAGAACGAATGTAACAGTAGTGGGAGATATAGAAAAAGAATTTCCGATGGATAAAACACCGGAAGAAATGGCAAACATTGACACTACAATCTTAAGACTTTCAAGAGATTTAAAACAAACAGTACAGACTGACAGGACGAGATATCTTGACGTAATCTATTCAAGCGGGCAAAGCGCGGCAGCAGTCCGTTATGCATTTGACTCCTACAAGCCGTTAGGCAAAATAGGAAACCATATCATACGACCATCACTGGCAACACGCATGCCCTTCAGCTTAAACGGGTTTTTCTATGTTAATGACGTGGGCGCGTATAAAACAACCAAATCAATAGACCTGTTCATAACCGCAGTCTTAACACGACTCTTTGCACAAACAATGTATAACGACCAGCGCGCTTCAACCATAGGAATGCTGAACACGCCGATGACAGAAGGCGCAGAGAAATATTTCAGGCAAATAGACGGTTATGCGGGAGTTGTAACCCCCCTGGAAGCATTTGAAGGAAAATCAAAAATAGTCGCAGTAGACGGCTTCAGAGGCAACATTTTCCTAAAAGCAGTGGAGTCGGTGTCGAGAGCAATGACTCACAGGGTGAAGCACGCAACATTAGTGCAAAAACTAACTGAAAATGATTTGCTGCTCCTGAACAAGTTCTGCCCAAGCCCGGATGAATACGGCGCAAGGTTCAAAACAGCAGAATATTACCGCACGACCTGGTCGCAAACCCGCGAGCTATTGGCGAGAAAGCCAACAGGCACTTTCTTATCAAGACTTGACGAATTTTTCACAAGAAAACCAGGAAGCCAAAGCTACAGGCTGGTAACAGGAGAAAATCTTGATGAGATAGCGGGAAATGTGGCTTGCGTGCTTGAAGAAAACGATTTTGATTTCAGGCAGAACATCGGCGACAAGCTTGACTTATTATCATACGCCTTTTTCAGAATTATGCAGGGCGTATACGGAGCAATGGTTCAGGGAAAAACAACAGCCGGGAACAGAACTGCCAATGTCGCTGTATTAAGCAACGGAGAAGAAGACGTCAAAGGAGACCTATTTGCAAAACAACTTGTTCAAAAACTTGATGGCGCATTTTTTGTCGAACCAGAGCATTTAATGGAAGGAAAAATACGCAGAAACGTAGATGGCAAAATTAAATGGCACTATGACTGCCCTATTGATGTTGTAGCAACAGACAGATACACTGCTGAGATTTACCAGCAATCAATCGCTGCTGTTGAAAAACAGCTGGGAGCCCTGTTCAAAGGACTGCTGACTTTAGAAAACCTCAGAGCATACAAAAACGCAAAAGGGCCCTTGCATCAATTGAAGGCCTTATTGAATCCTGACGGATACAACGGCTCACCAATACTCGGACTGAACGCATACGCGCTTGTCGGACACGGCAAGGCAAGCGTAAACGCGATTGAATCCGCAATCAGAAGAGCAGTAGAATACAGAAGAACAAATTATGTACACCTTGCGCTTTCAGCAATTCCTGAAATGGAAAAGATGGCAGAAAAAGCCAGAAATCAAACCTGACAGGTCTGACCGTTCACGTCCTGAATACTTCCCTGAGAAAACAAGGTCAGCAAGGAAATAAAGTCGCCGATGTCAACAAGACCATTACCATTTCTATCAAGCTCAGCAATACAACCGGACTGAGGATTAATGCAAGACAGGCTTTCGCCGGCAAACTGCTCAAGCAAAACAACAAAGTCACCGATATCAATTCCATTATCATCGTGGTCAAGAGTCGCGTGACAGGTCCAAACATAAAACGTAACAGAAGCTGATGAATCTGAATTCTGAGAATCAGTGGCGGTGAAAGTAACGGTGTGCTGGCCAGGGGAGAGCTTCTTGACAAGATTATTACCAGAACCCAACACGGTTTCACCTTCCTTCCAAGCGCCTGTTAAAGCGCCATCCTCAGCATCAGTGGCAGTGCCTGTAAAAGTAACAGGGTTCTGAACAATATTATTTTCAGCAGGAGTAGAAATAATAACTTCAGGAGCAGTATTAGCAGACTGAACAGTAATATGCACGACCTCAGTATCAACAGCATTACCGCTGTCAGTTGCCGTCAAAGTGATTGTGTGCTCTCCATTGGTCAAAGCAGTCTGCAGTGAAGCGCCAGTGCCAAGATTACCATCAACACTTGAAGACCAGGACAAAGCCTCGCCAGGCAAATCACCGTCTTCTGCATCTGTAGCGCTTCCTTCCAGAGTAACAGGAGATTCAAGAGTTACGCCTTCTGAAGGAGAAGAAATTGCTGCAACAGGAGCAGAATTGCCAGTCTCTCCAACAGTAACGTGAACAACTTTCGCGTCAGTCAAAGTTCCGCTGTCGGTAGCTGTCAAAGTAATAGTGTGCTGACCATCAGTTAAAGTTGCCTGCAAGGAATTTCCAGTGCCAAGAGCACCGTCGATGTCTGAAGTCCAGGACAGTTTTTCTGGTGCAAGAGTTCCATCCTCTGCGTCAGTCG
>CABMGU010000039.1 GCA_902385765.1 uncultured archaeon
AGGATGATTAACAGGTGCAAGTTCAAGTCTCAACTACGCTGTATTTTCCTGAATGGTATTGGTGTTGGCGGTTTTAACATCATTGACCTGCCGAAGCTTTCAAAGCTCACAAAGATTCCTGTTATTGCAGTTACCCGCCAGTATCCTGATGTTCCTAAAATCCTGAAAACGCTTGTTAATTTGAAGATGTCTAAGAAAGTCAAGCTCATTACCCAACTCCCCCCTACGACCAAAGTCGGTGATGTTTACGTTCAGTTCATTAATATGGACTTGGAGCGGGCAAAGCAGTACTTGAAGTTGACAACTTTGCATTCTTTCATTCCTGAGCCGTTGAGAATTGCGCACATTATTGCTGCTGGTATTGTTAAAGGTGAAAGTCGGGGTCGTGCCTAGACGTAATACAGCTTTCCCGTCTCTCTTTGTTCCCTGTCTAATCTGCTCTCTGGCTTGTTGATTCTTGGTCTGTTGCTTTCTTTGTCTCTTCGCATTGTTATCCTTAAATCCGTTAAGAACTTGTTCATTCCGTCTTCCATTGAGAATGGTCCTTCTACCTGTCCTTCTTTTGCTGGTTTGCCGTCGAATACTATTAGTTTGTCCGCAAGATAATCAATAAACAGTAAGTCGTGGTCTACTATCAGTACGCTTACTCCCCTTTGTTCTGCTATGTCGCGTATTACTTTGCTGAATGCCAGTCTTTGTTCTATGTCAAGATAAGCGCTTGGTTCGTCCAGCAAGTACAGGTCTGCTTTTTGTCCAAGGCATCTTGCTATTGCTACTCTTTGTAGTTCTCCGCCTGACAGAGTGTTTAACGGCTTCAAAAGCAAGTTATGAATCTCCAGTGGCTTGATTATCTGGTTGCTGTACTTGTCAACTGCGTCTTTCAGTACTGTGATTACTAATTCGTCGCTTCTTGCTTCAAGGTATTGTGGTTTGTATGATACTGTTATTTTTGTGTCTACTTCTCCTGAGTCTGGTTTTATCTCTCCTGCGAGTATTTTGACAAATGTTGTTTTTCCTATTCCGTTCTCTCCAAGAATTCCAATAATCTGATTCCTGCCTATGCTTCCTTCTTTTGCTTTCAGGTGGAATGTTCCTAATTTTTTTTCTATGGCTCCCCACATTGTTAGCATTACTTTGCTTATTGGTTTTGGTGGCGGTTTTGACACGAATTGTATTTTGTGGTCCCTAAATCTCATATTCTCATCTGTGATGAATCCTTCAAGGTAGATGTTCATTCCTGTTCGTGTCGTTTTTGGCAAACTTACAATTCCGTATGCTCCTTCTTTTCCGTACATTATGTGCAGTAAGTCTGTCATGTAATCTAATATTATCAAGTCGTGTTCTACGACCAGTACTGCTGTTTTTTCGTCTGCCAGTCCTTTGATGAACTGCGAGACTCTGATTCTTTGTTTGATATCCAGATAAGAGCTTGGTTCGTCAAAGATGTACAGGTTTGCTTTTCTCAGTACTGTTGCCGCTATTGCCGTTCTTTGGAGTTCTCCTCCTGATACTTGTGTGATATCCCTATCAAGAACATCTCTTAGTTGCAGCGCATCTACGACTTCGTCAAATTTCTTTCTCTCGTCAACTTTTTTCAGTAGTTCGCTTACTTTTCCTTTCATTGTTTGCGGTATCATTTCGACGTGTTGTGGTTTGTAAGCGACTTTTATTTTGCCGTCCCTGACTGCTTCAAAGTATGTTTGTGCTTCTTTGCCTTTGAAGAACGTGACGAGTTGTTTCCAGTCTGTTTCTTTGTCTGTTCCAAGGTTTGGTTTCAATACGCCTGCGAGTATTTTGATTGCTGTTGATTTTCCTATTCCGTTCTTTCCTACTATTCCTACTACTTTGCCGAACATTGGCGTAGGCAGTGAATACAGGTGGAATCCGTTTTGTCCGTATCTGTGAATGGGATTTTCCAGTTGTTCTGGTAAGTTTATGATGTCTATTGCTTCGAACGGGCATCTGTTTGGGCAGATTCCGCATCCTGTGCAGAGTTTTTCATCTATCTTGGGCTTTTTGTCTCCTATCTGTGCTGGGACTATGCAGTCCTTTCCTTGCATGTTGACCGGGCATACTCTTGCGCACAGGTAGCCTCCGCATCCTTGCGGGTTGCACCGGTCTTTTCTTACTACTGCGATTCGTGGCATAGTGTTAACACGAGAAAGCGAGTTTTTAAAGGTTGTGCGAAAAATTCACTTCATCTTTTTGCGCAGCCTGTTCAGTTCTTCGTATTCTTCTTTGGTTGCATTTCCGCCTTTGCATTTCTCTTCGAGTATTGCAAGGTCGTCGCGGTATCCTTTTCTTAACTTTTCAAGATCCTTTTTGCTTATTGTCATAGCAGTTCTGTATTGCGAATAAGGTATAAAAAGCCTCCGGAGGGAAGCAGTGCCCTCTTCGTAAGCAGATACTTGACTTGCGGTGCAAGAATCTTTGTAAAAGAAATGAATGGTTGCATAATTACTTTTCGGTTTTGAGTTTTTCTTCGATTGTTTTTTTGAGCGTGTTGATGTACAGGTTGAGTTGGAATTCTGCTAATTTCCAGTTGTCATAGGTTGCTGGTTTTCCGTAATAGATGCTGCGGTTTCTTATTATGCGGATATTGTCAAGGAAGTTCCAGTCAAATTCTAGTTCTGGATGTTTGTCGCAAAGGTATGCGAAAAGGCATTCGTGGCGTTCTGCCTTGATTTTGTCGAAGTAGACGAATGCTTCTGCAAGCGTGTGCAGGACATCATAGCCGAGTTTGAAGAGCGCGTTCCAGTCTCCTTCGCCAAGGCTCCATTTCTTGACTGTGCCCATGTCGAGCAGCGCGATATCGCGCATTGTTTTGATGAGTTCCACATCTACTTTTGATAAAGCATTGAATTCGCCGTCTGTCGTGCATTTTTGGAAGATGCTGTCTTGTGTGCGTTCGATTTTAAGCATATGCCACCTTGATGAAGTCAAGCGTTCCCTTGACGAGGTATCCTTCAAGGATGTTTCTTAATAATCCTTTTGGGAATCTTTTCAGGTCTTGCGCGTCCTTGCAGATAAAAGTTTCTATTTCCCTGCCGAGTTTTGCCCAGAATTCATCCCGCTTGAAGCCTTCTGGGTCGCCGTAAATGAAAACATCAATGTCGCTGTTTTTGTACCAGTCCCAGCGAGCCATGCTTCCGAACAAAATCACGGCTCTTGCTTTCGGCAAACCTGCAAGATGGCTGAGAAAACCCTGCTTCTCGAGCGTTTCAAGAGCAAACAGGCGCTTTCTTGCCTGGTAGCGGGGGTCTTCGTGGTCGCCAAGGTAATAAGGCATTTTGCCTTCTGGCTTGACGCGTTTTACCAGTCCTTCTGCCACAAACTTTTTAAGCCATTGTGCTGCCTGCGGCCTGCTGATTTTGGCAGCTTTGAGAAGTTCCTCGAAGTGCCAATGCCTGCTCGGCTCATTGAAAATCACCTTTAACAAAACATCTTCCTTTTTCATATTGGTTAGTGTAAACCTAACTAATATTTAAAGCTTGCGTGCCGTTATTGAGTGTAACTCCGTAGTGGTAAAAATAGAAAGGTTTATATATGAGAACTTCGTTTTTCCGTCAAAGTGATTACTATGGAAAAAATGTTTACTGTTGAAAAGCGATTCCCTTACAGCGCTAAAACGCCGGTTGGCGAATATGGGTGGACTTGTGGGTCTACCGAAAATATGCCTTTGTTCAAGGCTTTGCCCTGGGCAGTTAGTCAAGGCATACCATTGCACGAGCTTGACGGTGCTATCTTAATACGTGCTGGTTTGCACGAAGCGCAAAAGCGCGATCCTTCCGTAAGCCTTGATGGTTCAAACTTATACCAAATTGTTAACACTTTATCGGTGGCACGCCGTTCAAAAAACGGCTGGACCATAAGTTACTGCAAGCTGCCAAACTCTGAAGAGAGTGTAAATCTTGCAGAGGAAGGTTACAATCTTAACAGAAATGATAAGCAATTGATACTACCGTTAGAAAATGCAGTAGTGCGTGAAATGATAGACGAAGCACAAGCGAGAGGACGCGTTGCACCCGCACTCGACTCAAGCCCGCTTAAGCTGGACTTGCAGAGCGACTATGAATGTAATCCGCACATGATTGCTGCTTTTGGTGGAAAAAAGCACGGTAAAAACGTGGCAGCAGTGAATGCCACATATCTAAAAGATCGCAATTGTGATTATGGTTACTTATGGCAGTTGACCATTGCTGACCTAGACAAGATTTTGCCAAAGGATGATTCTCGTGCAGAAACTCACGCACTCATCCGGCGTGTGGGTCTTGGCGGCGTCAGCTGCAGCGGCATCATCAGCGTCGGCGTCGTCGCCGGCAACTACTTCAGCGACGGTGGCCGCGCCCGTGGGGGTACGGTCGTAGCGCGCGAAATCTCCAGTGGAAATAAAGGTCGTCTTGTACGGTCTGCCAAATAAGTTTTTATTTTCCAAAATTTTTTCTATTATTGTCCCGAGCGGGAAAATTACCCCTGCCCTTGTGTGGGCTTACGAACGGGGTGTTGAAGCCTCCGGAGGGAGTTGCACCCTCGACCTGCGGTTCTTTTGCAATTGCTACAAAACCGCCGCTATAGCTGCTAAGCTACGGAGGCGTGAATGTTCACGTTATATAATTGACGTCAAAATAACACTATAAAAACCTTTTTGCCGTAAGCTTTAAATACGCCTTCAAAAGCGTCAAATGTATGATAAAAGAAGCATATGCTAATGTCAAAAAAGAGCACCCGATACTGCCTGATTTTGACAAAATCAATAAGGAGTTTGAGCTTGACCTGATTGAATCAGAGCACTTTTTTTTGCGGCAAATCAAGAAAAAGATAGCGGAAAAAATTGAGCCTTTGGCTGAGATTCTTGAGCACATTATCAATCCTGATCCTAATATCTTGGTGGATATGTACGAGTGCAAATGTTTTACGAATGGTGAGAAAAAGCAGGTTACAGATGTGTTCAGGCATCTGATGGAGCAGTACAGGGCGTTGCTGGAAACAGACCTGATGAGCGATGACAATGTTGATGCTGAGATAATCAAAAAGATATATGATGTTTGGGTGCAGGATAAGAAAATCCTGATTCCATTGTTGAAGAAGCTTAGGGAGTGCTGGCAGAAGCACGTTGAGCCGAAAGAGATTTTGGAGTATTTGGGATGAACATTATTCTTTTGGGAGCGCAGGGTTCTGGAAAAGGAACGCAGGCACAGCTATTGAAGGAAAAATACGACTTGAAGCACATTTCTACAGGTGACCTTATCAGGAAAAGTATTGCTGAAAAAGACCCTGATGCCTTGAAATTGAAGGAGTTTCAGGAGAAGGGTTTGCTTGCTCCTAATGAATTGATTGCAAAGATTGTTGAGAAAAATCTTGGTGAAGGCAACATATTTGACGGGTTTCCAAGGACTCTTGAGCAGGCTGAAGCCCTTGATGAGATGGCCGTAATTGATGCAGTTATTGAGCTTAAGCTTGCCGATGATGACGCGGTTAAGAGATTGTCAGGCAGGCGTCAGTGCAGGAAGTGTGCTGCTGTTTACGGCACTGAAAAACCTCCTAAAAAAGCAAATGTCTGTGACAGCTGTGCCGGAGAATTGTATCAAAGGGATGATGACAAGCCTGAAACTATCAGGAAACGGCTTGCTTTGTACCACGAGGAAACCGAGCCATTAATCGAATACTACAAGCCAAGAAATATAGTTCATTCAGTTGATGCCGGCAAGAGCATTAAGGAAATCTTTGCCTCTGTTTGCAGGATTATTGAAGCGCTTTGATGAA
>CABMGU010000040.1 GCA_902385765.1 uncultured archaeon
GCAGGAAAACACACTTTAAGGTTCACATTTGGAGATGACTTTGCATACGCGTTCAACGAAGCAACACAAGCCTCCTGGAACAGAACAGTAAACAACGGACATGGCGACGAGGCATACAGCGTTGCAGTAGATTCTGCGAAAAATGTTATAGTCGCAGGATACTCAAACGATGGCTCAAAGGACACTTTCTACACGATAAAATACGACCAAAACGGAAACGCACAATGGAACAGAAGCCACAGCGGAGGCTATGAAGACAAAGCATACGGAGTAGCAACAGACTCGTCAAAAAACGTGATAGTCGTAGGATACACCAAGCGCTCATTGGGAGGAGACACTTATCATTATGATTATTACATAATCAAATACGACGAAAACGGAAATCACCTGTGGAACAAGTCAATAGATACAGGAAGCGAAGACGGGGATTATGCAAAAAGCGTCGCGGTCGACACAACCGACAACATAATAGTGACGGGATACAATGAATCAGGATTTGACTGGACATTAAGCGAAGACTATTATACAATAAAGCTAAACTCGGCAGGCACGGCACAATGGAACCGAACATTCCGCGCAAATTCACGCAACTTCGCAAATTCCATTGATACCGATACAAACAACAACATACTAGTAACAGGAGCAAGCAGCGGAACTACTTCTTACACTGTAAAATATGATGCCAATGGAAATCCGCTATGGAACGCAAGCAATACAGAATCAGCATCATCAGTTGCAAATTACGGAGTAACAACAAACTCAAACGATGATGTCTTTGTAACTGACAGCCAAAACAGGCTGATAAAATACAATTCTTCAGGAAACCATCAGTGGAATGTCAGCTATTCAATGTCCGGAGGCGCAGGCCCTGATGCCATTGATACCGATTCAAACGGCAACATATACTTCGCAGGAACAGCAGGCACCGATTTCAGAACATACAAATTCGACTCATCAGGAAACCAGAAATGGAACATAACAACGAGCGCGGGCACCAACGATTACGGCCACGGGTTGGCAGTCGACTCCTCAAAAAACGTCATAACAACCGGAAGCACGCTCACAGGAGGCAACTTCGACTTCTTCACAATAAAATACGGACAAGTATTCACCTCAGTATGCGGAATAGAACCAGTAGAAAGCTCAATTACATTAACCCAAAACTACATTTCCAACGGCAGCACAGGAGACTGCGTTGAAATCATCGGCAGCAATCTGGTTTTTGACTGCGCAGGATACTCGCTCACAGGAATAAACCAAAGCAACGGCATATTTGTCAGCAATGCGAACAATGTCGCAATAATCAACTGCAACATACAGAATTTCACAACAGGCATAAACATCACAAATGCGCAAAGCTATACCGTAAATCTCACAAACATAACTGATGTAGAGTACGGCATCTGGGTAGACCCTTCAACCGGAAAGATGGCAGGAGTGAACATCGCCGGCAATGGCGATGGCACCGGCATTACAATTGAAAATTCAAATAATAATATTATCCGAGGCCCAACCATCACTGATTTTTATGTGGGCATTGATATAGATAACAGCGATGATACCACCATTGGTTCTGATGTCAGACCGCCCCTTGTTGTGGCGACTGAAAAAGTTCCAACAATAAGCACAGGTGTTCGCATTAAAGATTCAAATGACGTAACCGTCAAGGATGCAATAATACATACTTTCGATACGGCAGTGAGCGTCACTGATTCAGATAATTTCCTAATCGAATCCGCAGAGATTTCCAAGTACTGCACGGGAATCTTCATAGACCCGTCAGAAAACGGAAGTGTTACGAAAACAACCTTTGATGCATCAGACTCAGAAGACAAACCCTGCGGAGATCGAATATCCATTTACATTTGGGATACTCAAGATGTACTTTTAAGCTATATAAATATCACCGGCAACAACAGCGCAAATGGAACCGGCATAAAAATAATCAATTCATCAATAAATATCAGCAATAGCAACGTCACCGGCAATGGCACAGGCACAGGCGTCAATGTCAGCAAATCAAAACTCAGAGTGGATGACACTTTGGTAGAAGATTATCTATACGGCATTTACATAAGTTCTGACAGCACAGACGTGAGCATTACAAACTCCAAAATCAGGAATATGATAACAAGTCCTCCATACGCCATCTACAACCTCGGTTCAGGCACAGGAAGCAACAACTACTGCACCTCCACATACGGCTGGTCTGATGGCGGATACACCAACAGATGCACATACCAGCCGGATTATACAAACAGCCCAGAATGGTGGCAGATACCAGGACTGGATTATGCAAGAAGCACAGACCTAAGCCAGGAACCTGACAGAAGCTCAGTAGCAGACCTAACATTCGCAAGCCCAACAGTCACTGTCATTTGGCAGAACAACGTTGACACAAGCTATCAGGACTATGACCAAAACGTCTACATTGGAACCAATTTTGTAAGCATAAACTCGGCAAACCTTGACGCTTCAATAAACACGCCGGCGACTGTAGAGATGGCAGGAATAGACTGCAACAACTTCAAAGTCTACTATGCGTCAGGATTCCAGACAAGCTTTGCTGAAGTAGTAAGTGAAGGACAAGCGGTAGCAACCGAGGAAAACATAGACGGAGACTGCAATGACGCCAGCATATGCACTGACGTACAATGCACTGATTTCACGTTAACCTTCACAGCACAGCACTTCTCAGGGTTTGCAGGCGCCAACGCAACAACGCTCGAAATATGGGATGATACAGACACAATAACAAAATACGTTGATGAACAAGTTGGCTTCTACGCAAACTACTCAAACGCCAGCATACCAATCACAGGCGCAAGTTGCAACGCAAGCTTTGAAACAGCACCATCAGGACCCGCCATCATGACTTACAATTCCACCAGTAAATACTACGAATACAACCGGACATTTACTGCAACAGGAACCTCAGACTGGAACGTGACCTGCGAAAAAACAGCATTCCCAACCCTGACAGCATTAGACGAAGTAACAATCTCACCACAAGGAGACGCTGTTCCGGAATTCAGCACTTACACTCTGCTGATTACGCTATTGATAGCTGTCGGCGGGCTGGTATTGGTAAGAAACAGGTACAGATAGCCCAATATTCCGCAACCTTTTTAAACCCCCTTTTTCCTTTCTGTTTTTTATGACGACAAAAGTAGTTGGTGCAGGCACTATCAAGGAAAACAGCTACATTCTCATTGAAGGAGCTGCCTGCAAGGTTGTTTCCTGCGAAACATCAAAGTCAGGAAAACACGGACACGCAAAAGTAAGAATGGTTGCAATCGGCCTGATGGACAACAAAAAACGAGAGCTTAACCTGCCTGCCCACGACAACGTAGAAGTTCCAATAGTTGAAAAGAAATCCGCACAAGTATTAAGCGTTGCAAATGATATTGCAAATGTAATGGATGAAGAAACTTACGAAACCTTTGACCTTACCATTCCTGAAGAACTCAAGGCAACAGTTGTTCCAAACTGCAAAGTATTATACTGGATCATACTGGGCCAGAGAGTAATGAAACAACTGAAAGGCGGTGCTGAGTAAAATGGTGAAGTTCCCGGAAGCAGATGCAAGAATGTTCAGAAACAAGTTCGTATGCAGAAGATGCAAATCAGTAATAAGAGCGCCTTCCAGAAAAATAGCAGACAAGCAGATTAAATGCAGAAAGTGCGCTGGAAAGAAATTTAAACCCAAACGCAAGAAGTAAAGCGCATGAGCATTGACGGCATCGCGGCACTGGTTTTCATTGTTATTCTTGCCGTCTTTCTTTTCTTAAAACGCAAACAAGTACAACTACAAAAAGCACTATTCCCCGTATTATACGTAATGCTCTACAGGTCATCATTCGGACTGCGGGCAATGGAATACGCCAAGAATTCCCGCTTAGTCAAGCTCTTCGGAGACATCTCAATCATTGCAGGATTCCTCGGAATGATATTAATATCAGCAGAACTCATCTGGGAAACAGCAAAAGTGTTTTTAGGCCAAGGAATACCCAGCATACAGCCGGTACTGCCAATAGAAGCAAAAGGAGTATTCTTTGTACCATTCCTATACTGGATACTAAGCATATTCGCACTAGCGCTCGTTCACGAATTCTCCCACGGAATAGTCGCCAGAGCTTACAATGTTCCAGTAAAAAGCAGCGGATTCGCATTCCTATGCCTGCTGGTCCCGATTGTCCCAGCAGCATTCGTAGAACCAGATGAAAAAGTTGTGCAAAAAAGACCATACAGACAACAATTAGGAATATTCGCAGCAGGCTCAATATCAAACTTATTATTTGCCCTCGTGATTTTTGGACTATTCGGCATTCTTTCTCCAATATTAACGTCTGCATTCGACCAAACCGGAGTTGAACTGATATCTGTAACAGAAAACGACCCTGCTTTTGCAGGCGGACTAAGGCAGGGAGACATAATCCAAAGCATAAACAACATTCCCGTCATCTCACCACAAAACATCACACAGCTGTTGAGCAATATGTCTCCCGGAGATACGGCACAGGTTGCCACAGCCAACAACTCTTTAAACATAACCGTTGGCGCACACCCTGAAAACAATTCAACGGCATATCTGGGAATACAAGCCAAAATACACTTTATCCCAAATGAACAATTTGTAGCATCATACGGCTCTTTGGTACCACTGGTGCTGAAATGGTTCGCAGGATTCATCTACTGGCTTTTCATGCTAAACATCGGCATAGGATTGTTCAATTTACTGCCAATAGGACCGCTTGACGGAGGCAGAATGTTCCAGCTGGTATGCTTCAAGATATTCAAGAACAAACTCACTGCATTGAAAATATGGACGTATGTGAGCGGGTTCTTCATATTACTCATACTTGCAAACATGTTTACAGGGTTCATAAAATGAAGTTCGTACGCGTCTGCACCAGATGCGGCGGAACCAAGGTACACAGCGATATCACCAACTATGCAATAATGGGCTCGCACAACTTCACCTGCGATAAATGCGATTATGAAGGATTTTTTCCTGAAGTCGCTGTTTCAGAACTGGAAAAGTTCAAAAGAGACATACACAAAGCAAGCAAGATTGAAAAGAAAAAAGACACTTGGTTCATTTCACCACTCTTTGTTGTTTTACTAATAGTATCTGTCGTATCGGCGTTTGTAATCCAATACTATTTTGGCTTTGAATTATGGCCTGGCAGTCCATTATGGCTCATATTTGTAATTCTCGCAATACTTTCCTTCTTGATAGAAAGAGCATACCGCTGGCTCAGCCCTTCACATTCCCCAAAGGCTTAAACGCAACCAATTTCTTGCTAATCCCTGCCTTGTCCATAACATCAACAACCTCAGAAATAGATTTGTAAGCAAAACCCGCCTCTTCAGCAAGACCGGAATATGAGACTGTACGAACGTAAATGCCTTTTTTCTCCAATTCCTTTTGCAGTGATTCTCCGCGCACTTCCTTCCTTGCCTGAGTCCTGCTCATAGTCCTGCCTGAGCCGTGCGCAGTACTGCCAAAAGTCTCTTCTGACTTGTCAGTGCCCAGCAAAAGATAACTGCCCGTCTCCATACTTCCGCCAACAATCGCAGGCTGACCAATCTTCCTGAACATAGGAGCAAGTTCTGACCTGCTCGGACCAAAACACCTTGTCGCGCCCTTTCGATGAACAACGACATTCTTCATCTTGCCATCAATCTTATGCTCCTCAAGCTTAGCAGTATTATGAGCAACATCATAAACAAGATTCATCTCCATCTCCTCAGGATTCTTTTCAAAAATTTTATGGAAGCACTCCCTAATCCTGTGAAGTATTACCTGCCTGTTCACAAAAGCAGCATTAGCAGCACAAGCCATTGCCTTGAAATAATCCTGACCTTCCCTGCTCTTGAAAGGCGCACAAGCCAGTTCTCTATCGGGCACGCTGATGTTGTACTTAGGCATTACCTCACTGAACAACTTCAAATAATCAGTACCTATCTGATGACCAAAACCTCTAGAACCACAGTGAACCATCACACAAATCTGGTCCTCACTGAAAATTCCAAGCTTTTCTGCAACCTTCTTATCAAATATCTCTCCAGCCTGCTGAACTTCCAAATAATGATTACCAGAACCCAAAGTACCCAGCTGGCTTATCCCCCTGCTGATTGCCCTATCAGACACCTTGCTTGAATCTGCAAACTCAAAACAGCCATAATCCTCCATTCGCTCTATGTCTTCCTCCCAACCATAACCATTCTCAATGCACCATTTAGCACCATCCTGCATCACTTTCTTGAATTCAACAGGCGTAAGCTTTACAAAACCCTTGCATCCAACACCTGCAGGCACCTGCTGGAAAAGCAAGTCAACAAGAGGCCTAAGCTTCGGCATCAATTCCTTAACAGTCAAATTGGTAGTTACAAGACGCATACCGCAATTAATATCAAAACCAATACCGCCAGGACTTATAACTCCATCATCAGGGTCGAAAGCAGCAACACCGCCAATCGGAAAACCATAACCAGAATGAGCATCAGGCATACATAAAGCACGATCGTGAATGCCGGGCAGACAGGCAACATTAGTCAACTGGTCGTAAACTGTCAAGTCCATATCC
>CABMGU010000041.1 GCA_902385765.1 uncultured archaeon
ACATTTTTATAAAAAGATATTGGATAAAAGCTCATGAACGCAGAAAAAGAGGCCGTAAAGCTCTGGAAAGAGGTCTATCCACTAAGCGCTTTCGGAGCAGGACTAAAACAATACGCAGGACAAATCTGGATACCATCACATTCCAACATCAAGAAAGCACTTGCACGAATAGAAAAAATAGAGAAAAAATCAGACGAAGTTGTTAAAAAATTCCTCAGAACAATCAGAAGAGACCTGATGTTTGAAGAACCACACAAGGCACCAGGAGCAATAGTTGACGCATTTTTCATGCACTTAATACAAGAAGGCATAAACGAAAAACACTTACTGGAATTAGCAGAACAAGGCCTGAACTTCTTAGCAGTACAGGAAGACTTATGGGAAAATGAATGGCCAATCGAAATACGAATATTCACAGCACAGCAATGCGACGGAGCGAAAACAATACTCGAAGTAATAAAGAAAGAATGCAAGACAGAAACGAAACAAGCAATAACCGCGCTGCAAAAAAGAATTGAAGCCTGGAACGATAAAGCGCAAATAAAACTCAAAAGAAAAGATTTCAAGGAAATCTATCCAATCCTGCAGAAAAAATCAAAAGGACTCGGAAGAAAAAAAATCTACCCGGAAATCATCAAAGACCTCTACGATTACCTGGAAACACCGGAGGAAATAGAACAGCTTGCAGTCAAATGGATAGACGAAGAACTACCAGAATTCAAAAAAATAACACGAAAACTGGCAAAAAGATACAAATGCAAGCCAACAGCAGAAGAAGTAGAAAACGCAATCGACAAACACCAAAAAATACCACTCAAAAAACTTGTAAAAACGATAATAGACCTGAGAAAAGCGCTGCAAAAACTGGCAGACGCAGAATGGGTGAAAATAACGCCAAAATACAACGTAAAAGTCATAGAAACACCAGACTACCTGGTGCCATTCATGCCAAGCGGAGCAATGCAGGCATTCAACTCACTGACAAAACCATTCTGCCTGTTCTTCACGACAATAGACCCAAAAGCAAGCCCGCCAAGCTCGTACTCAGACTCAGCACAAATAATCATACACGAAGAATACGGACACTGCGTAAACTTCATGAACAGCTACACGAAAAAGAACAGGCTGATTGAGAGAATAGGCTCTACATTAGACATACCAATAACAGAAGGAATATCATTTTACAGAGAACTGGAATCAATCAAAACATTTGAAAGAATACAGAAAAAAGCACATAACAAAACAGAAAGAGAAGCAGTGCAGCAAATAGAAAAATACCTCCCACTCGATGAGTTCACAGACGGAATGAAATTCATAGTGATGCAGTGGAGAATGGGAAGATTCCTGAGAGCAGCAAGCGATTCAAGACTCAACAGGGAAGTACAAACATTCCCGCAGTTCATTGAGTGGGCACACAAAAAAACAGGACTAAGCAAAAAAGGAATATTCGACCTAATATTCCACTTCCAAAGAATGCCAGGATACGCACCATGCTACAGCATATTCGGACAGAAACTGAAAGAATACCAAGCAAAAGCAATCAAGAAAGGATACACGCAGAAAGAATTCAACACATACGTAGCAAGCGCAGGATTCCCAGCAAGAAGCATATTTGAAAGAAGGCTACGTCAACACTTTAACATTTAATCTTTCTAGCAAACACAATAAAACCACTGTGACCGATGCCTGTTGATTTGGGACGGACACGCCTGCCTTCAATCTCCCACAAACGCTCAATAATCTCAACAGTCTTCAGGTACAATAACTTATCCTGCTTGTGCAGTTCATTAACAAAGTCCATAACCTGAGGAACACTAGGAGAATAACTGATAATGAAACCGCCGGTTTTTAGGGATTTGGCAGCATGAGGAATCACCTTCCAAGGCTCAGGCAAGTCCAAAGTAATAAGGTCAACATCAGACTCATCAATGCCATCATAAAGAGACTTCTTCTTTATTGTGATGTTTGTCAAGCCGAGCTTCTTGATGTTTTCTTCAGCAGTCGCAAGGCAATCATCACGAACTTCATAACTCGTAACGTGCTTAGCGATATGGGCCAAAGCAGAAGCCAATGCACCGCTGCCAAGACCTCCGTCAACGATAATGGACTGGGAATTAATGCCTGTTTCACCAACAATAAGGCCAATGTCCTTCAAAGGAATAGTCTGAGGAAGCTTTCGAAGGCGCTTGTAAACATCAATAAAAGAGGCATCCAACAAAACAAACTCCTTGCCAGTGCCAGACTGAATAACAGAGCCAGAAGGCTTTGAAAGATCTGATTTCGAGATTACACCATGAAGGGTATGAACGTCCTTGGAAAGGTCTGTAACAAAATACTGCCTGGCTTTGGAAACTATGAACTCCCTTCCATCAACAACCTCGCGCTTTTCCTTATGAATCAAGACCTTCATAATATAAACCTCGACGAGGCCTATTTAAAAAGCTAACTGAAAGTTTTATAAAAAACATAATCCAAACACACTCCATGAAGCCATACAAGTACGTGATTCTAACAGCAGTCCTGTTTTTTGTTGTATGGCATATATCACTAAAACCAAGCAATGACAAAGACTGGTCACCAGACCAAGCAGTGCTGTCATACGGAGTGATTGACGGAAATCTGGTGCATTTGTACAACATCAGAAACTTCACATACACAAGCACTGACGATTACAAAATCCAATATTACAACAAAACCTTTGACTTAAACAAACTGGACAGCGTATGGTATGTTGTAGAACCATTCTCAGCATGGCAGGCAATAGCACACACCTTCCTAAGCTTCGGATTCGGAAATGAGTATGTATCCATTTCAGTTGAAATAAGAAAAACAAAAGGACAAGCATTCAATCCAATCCTGGGAATATTCAGACAATATGAGGTAATGTACGTAATAGGAGACGAACAGGATTTAATAAAGCTAAGAAGCAATTACAGAAAAGACCCAGTCTACCTATATCCAATAAATGCACCACAAAACGGAATACAAGAACTGTTTGTCAAAATGATAGACCGAACAAATGAACTGAAAGATAACCCTGAATTCTACAACACAATAACAAACAGCTGCACAACAGCAATAGTAAAACACATCAACAGCATAGCACCAGATGAAATACCACTCAGCTGGAAAGTAATACTTCCAGGGTACTCAGACAAATACGCATATCAACTCGGATGGATAAAAACAGACCTGCCATTCAAACAAGCAAAAGAAAAATTCAAAATAAACGAAAAAGCGATGAAATACGCAGACAGCCCTGACTTCTCACAAAAGATAAGAGAATAAAAAAAGCGGAGGGAGGGAATTTCGAACAAAGCAAGCCTTGTTTCTCGAACCCCCGAATGACAGGGTTGCAGCCTGTTGCCTTTGCCGCTTGGCTCTAGAGTTCTGCTATTGCAGAAAACCTCCGCAACGGCTAAGCGTTGCCTCCGCCAAAAATGAAAGCTTCTCAGCCTTCAAGGAATCGTCAAACCCGACCTGTTTATAAAAGTTTCCGAAGGAAGAACACTCGATTGTAAGTTTATTGGCTATCGAAAGCGTGCCATTTTTTCTAAGGTTTTTCCGTCCGGAAAACACGGAAGCTCGAATACCTAATTCTCCAAGCATATCCCTTAATTGCTCCATAAATTGCCGCCCTTCTTTTCGATATTTTTCCCACTTGTACAT
>CABMGU010000042.1 GCA_902385765.1 uncultured archaeon
CAGGGTGTTGCTGAAACAACTACCCAGAATTGTGATCCTGGAGAAACGACTTTCCAGTGCTGCGGCAGGGCGGGCTTGTCAAGGTTGAATCTTCCTGTTCGTGTGCTTGGTGTTGTTCAGGGCGCGTGTGAGAAGCCTGAGACGAGTTATCCGACAGGCACAGCTTCTGTGCGTGGTTATTCAACGTGCTGTTCTTATGAAACGTGGCGCCAGTCTCCTATGGGTTACTCTCAAAGCACTGCTCAGACCGTGAATGGTTATTGCGATGAGCTGGAAACCCCAAGTCAGTGCTGCATCAGGACTGCGTCTATGTCTGCAAAGTATCCTGTTAAGTTGCTGGGTACTAGGATGGGCGTCTGCCAGCAGAGCGTTCCAGAAAGGAGTTATCCTGTTTGGATTCCTTAATTTTTTTTAGTTTTCTTCCTGTTTTCGCCGACCAAAAATAATGTTAGAAAAAATTTAACCTACGTACGTGATGTCTTTCTTTTCTTTCAGTTCTTTTGCTTTCTGCGACTGTTCGAGCATTGTTCTTAGTTTTTTCTCGAACTCTACTGCTTGTTTGAGCAGTGGCTGGTAGTCTACCTTTAGCCCGAGATATTTGTCTAATAGTTCTATTGTTTTTGCTGCTGCTTTTGAGTCTGGCAGGTTGCTGTGCGTTTCTGCGAATAATGAGCATACATCAAGTCCTTTTGGAGGCGCCTTCAAGAGGAGTGCGCTTGTTACTCCTACAATTATTCCTTCTCCAAGGCTTTCTATTCCTATTTTCTCGAATTTTTTCTTGTGTGCCGGGTTTGATGTGTAGAAGAATCCTCTGCTTGTTTCTAGTTCTTCCTGGCTTCCGACTCCTTCAAGCGTGATTATTTCTTTTGCGCCTACCTGTCTTGCGATGTCCATTACTATGTCTGCTGCTTTCCATTCCATCCCTGTTGCTGGCGCAATGCTGTGGATTATGACAAGGTCATATTTTTTGTTGTAGTATATGCCTATCGTGTCTATCAGTTTGTTTGCGTGTATGGCTATTGTCGGCTGTCCTTGTTCAAACCAGTATTTTCCTATCTGTTCGCATTTTAAGTGGTCTATCAGGAATCCTGTTGCTATGGTGCTTACCAGTCCGAATCCTGGAAATCCTTCAAGAATTGTTGATGCTTTTGGTTTTCTCGTTAGTTCGCCGTATATCTCCTCTTTTTGCATACTTGCTAACATATGTTACCTGTTTAAATAGGTTTGCAAAAATTATTTATACGTCATTTGTAATTAAGCATGAAAAAGGTGATAAAATGCAACTTGGTGCTTTTGCTTGGGTTATGTTGGTGTTTGTTGCTATTCTTTGTATTGGTTTGCTTGGAGGCAGTCTTACTGGCGAGGCATCCGGCACTATTATTCCGTTTACTAATGGCACTGTTCTTAGCGTTGTGGCTGCAGTGCTATGTATAGGAGTGCTGATTATTGCAGGTTTTAAAAAAAGTAAAGAAAAAAAAATTTATTTGAAGGTTTTCTTTTCAAGCACAGTCATTACTGCATCGTCTATGCGGGAACATTCCGGTTCTTTATTTACAAGTCTAAGGAACATTGCGCGCTCGTACATGTTTTTTTCGCTTAGCCATTTGCTGAATCTGTACGCGAGTCCTTCTTCGACCTCGACGCTTCCGACAAAGCTGGCAAGATTTGCCGGGTCCTTGACTTCCGGCGGAACCGAAGCTGCTAAAGTTAGGTATTTTCTGTCTTTCTTGAATTTTTCGAGAACATAATCTCCGCCTTCTTTTCCGCTAAAAATTCCATTTTTGTCATTGTCCAAGCTGGCTGCAAATTGTATTCTTTGGTAAGGGTCGGTTCTTGATTCGTGTTTGCAGATTTGCTCAAACCTGTTGGCTCCGGTTCCCTCAAATCCGTACTTGACTGGAACGTCAACTGCTTTGTACTTGCCCTGTGTTGGGTTTGGTGATGCTGGTGCTTTAGGCGCTTGTGGTTTTTGTGCCTGTTCAGCTTTCTTTCTTAGCTTATCGATGAATGCTATGGTTTCTGTCAGGCTTTTTCCTTCCAGTTCTTTTCTAATCAGGGTTGCTATTGCTTTTTCCTGTCCTGTGGCTGCAAGGACTGGCAGGCTGTAGCTTAATTGCTTTTCGCCTGGGAATGTGGTGGCGTATCCTCTAGCAATGTCTGCCAGGGTTACAATTCCGTCATTGTCAGTGTCCAGCGTGGCTGCCAGAAGGACTTTTCCGAACTCGTCAAGTGTTTGTCCGTCCTTTTCTTCTACTGTCTTGCAGTACTCATCAAACGCTTTTCTGTCTTTGATTGTGTATGCTATCTTGACTTGTGCAGCAGGAACAAGGTCTGTATTTTCTGTGCATCTTGCATCTTTGATGAACTCGATTTTCTGTTGCAGGTTGCTGTCTTTTACTGCTTTGTTTACAAGCTCTTCTATTGCTTCTTTTTGGCTCTCTTCAGCGTATATGGTTTCAGTGTAATTGAGCTTGAATTCCTCGCCCTTGATTGCTTCAAAGGCATTTGCCAAATCATCCAAAGTGGCTTTTCCTTCATTTGGTGTTTTGCTGATTTTTACTGCCAATTGTATTTGCTCGAAATAGTCTAATGGTGTTTCTTTGCTTTGTGCTATGCCGCATAAGTAATCGAATGCTTCCTGGTTTTCAGCAGTGTAGCCGACTGGAATTTCTGTTGCAACTGCATTCTCTTCAATTTGCGGCTTTGGCTGTTCTTTTGGCTCAACCGGTGTGCTTATTGGTGTTTCAGGTACTAATGGCTGTGTTCTCGTTGGTGGATTGTAAGGTCCTGCGCTTACGCAGCCTATTGCCTGCATTAATGCTCCTGCTAATGTCATTTTTATTGTGTTTCTCATTTTATCTTCCCCCGTATTTCTTTAGTTCTTCTTCTATTTTTGTTTTTGTAATCATTCCATTTTCATTTTTTAGTGATTCGATGAATTCTGCGCGCTTTTCCGGGTCTCCGGATGGCAGAAGTGCCTTGTTTTCAAGCAGTTTGTACAGTCCGTCTGCGCCTTCTTCAACTATTCCGCTTGTATGTATTTGGTGTTTTCCTCTTTGTTTTGAGTTGGCCCATACAGTTAGGCGTCCTTTTGCGTCTGATGCGTATCCGTATGAAGGTGTTTCCTCAATGACTGGAACGTATTGTATTTTGTTTTCAACTGTTTCTGCTTTTGCGTCTTCTTTTACTGTTTTTTCTATGTTCGGTGAGCTTTTTCCAAAGTATGAGGCTGCCGTGAATATTAATCCCGCGACTGCACCAGCGGCTGCCACACATGCTGCGGTATAAATCTTGCTTTTTAGTGAATTTTTATCGCTGATGTAATCTGAAATTATTCTTTTGACTTCTTCCGCTTTTCCGGCTGCTCCGTTGACTGCTATTGTAACTTCTCCTACTTTGTCTCCGACGCCTATTATTCTTTCACTTAGAAACTCTGATGCTTCTACTATTGCGCGTCTGTTTTTTTGTCCTTGTATTGTTACTGCTTTTCTGACTTCGCCTACTCTGTCTGTTATTTCTCCTTTTACTCCGTCTACGGCTGTTTTTACGTTTCCTACTTCTGTTTTTACTTCTCCTAATTTATTTCCAATTGCAGTTCCTTGTGCTGTTATTTCTGCTTTGTTTGCGTCTACTGCGTTTTTGATTGTTTGTCCGTGTGTGTTTACTGCGCTTAGGACTTCGTTTTCTTTTGCAATTATTGCTTGTCCTTGTTCGTTTACTTTTCCTGCTATTGCTGCGCCTTGTGCGTCTACTGCAGTCTTGATTTCATTTCCTTTTCTAAAAATAACGTCTCCTAATGCATTTCCCCATCTGTCAACTGCGCCTGTTATTGCTTGTCCTTGTGTTTTGAATTCATTTTCAACAGCATTTACTGCGCCTTTTACTTCTCCTGAAACGGCAACGTTTCTGTCCCCTTGCTTTTTAACTTCTCTTGTGATTGCTTCGCCTTGTTCTGTAACTTCTAATGTTGCATCTTCTATCGCTTTCTTGGCGCCCTGTCCTTGTTCAGCTATTTCGTCCGCGATTATTTCTGTTTGTGCGCCTATTGCGCTGACAATGTCAGCTCCTTGTTCGTTTATTGCGTTTCTGACATTTCTTGCTGCGTCTTTGTATGATTGTTTTAGTGCTTCATTTGCATATGCTATTCTTTGCCCTTGCCCGTTTACCGCGTCTACGATTTTGCTGCCTTGTTCAGTGGCTGTTTTTCCAGCGTCTCCTAATGCGCGTGTCATTTCCGGAATTGTGTTTGTTAGAAGTGTTTCGTATCTTTGGCTGGTTTGGTCGAGTTTTCCCTGCAGTTCTGCGCGTGCCCTTTCCAAGTCCTCAACCCTTCTTTGCAGGTCTGCTTTTGAGGGTTGTCCATTGCCGTTTGCTGCCTTGACGAGCTTTTCAGCTCCTCTGAGAACTTTTTCTGCTGTGTTTCCTTCGTCTTTAGGTTGACCTACATTAACGATTTGAATTACTTTCTTGTCTTTTGCGGATATTCCGTTTCTCATTTTGTATCTTTTATCCTCAATCAATATTTAAACCTTTCTATATTTCACTACTCTAAAGTGGTTATCTCCTGAGCCTTTTGGCGTCCCAGACGGCTCTACAGCGGGCCTGTTCGCATTGGCGCTTGTACAGGTCTGTTTTGTATGCGGCGTCTGCAGACATTCTTGTCAGATCGCTTAGTTTTCCTGCAGCCTGGTATTCTGCTCTGGCTGCGCTTACTGCATCCTGATATGCTTTATCCGGGTCTGTCGGATTGAACGCGAAGCTTGGCGGGTCAAGGTCCAGGTCGAAGATTTTTCTGATTTCTTCCGGGGTTTTCCCTTTGATTTCTTCTATCTTGCTTGCGACTTCATCCTCGTTGATTATCCTCAGGTTTGGATAGTCTTCTGTTACGTTTGTTTTGTTGAAAATCTGGAGCATTTCGTATTTTGTGAACATTCTGTCTCCTATTTGGCACTTGTGTGCTTTTCTGAGAGGCAGAACGAGATAATTGAAAAAGTCGTGGCCTGTGTTTAGGTCGCTGAATTTGTAAAATACGTCTTGTTTTATTTTTCCTTCTGGTTTGAAGTGGCAGATTTGGTCGCCTTTTGCGTCGATTATTGTTTCAACAGAATCTTCCTGTGCTATTTGTTCCAGTGTGTTCTTTTGTTTTGGCGCCTCTTTCTGTTCGTCTTCTGAGTTCTTGTCTGCAAGATAACGATAGAAACTGCAGCCTCCGCTGCCTACAAAATATGAGCCTATTACAAATACGCCTAAGCCCGCCAAATATGGTCCGTATTTCTTTATCTTGTCAATTAATCCCATTTTCTGCACCCTCTGGGCGTTTTATCAAATTCAACTATATAAACCTTTCGCTTTTTAACCACTCCATAGTGACTACGAATTGATTGTCTGCCTGTTCAGAAATATTTATATAGTATCCAGCAAAGCTGTTATTCAATAAAAAGGGTTGAAAAATGCCTTTACCTGAACTATTACAAACAGTGCCTCCAGCTATAAGTGCTCTTGGTTATACTGATTGGAATACGTTCCTTATTGAGTTCGGCATTGTTGTCATGTTATTCTTTACCGCCTTTAAGCAGGCTTTATCCGTGGGCAGTGCTGCCCGTGAGTCTATGTCTAGGCGCACTGGTTTTACTCACGCCCTTTTTGGCACCGAGCAGTACAAGCAGACGAACAACGTTCTGGCTATGATTCTGGGTTTTGGAGCTGCTTACATTCTTTTCTTCAGGTACAAAATTACTCTCGGCTTTCTTGCAGAAAGCGGTGTTGCAATGGGTCTTTTTGCTCTTGCTGCTGGTTTCACAGCGTATGGTGCTGCTGTTGCTCGCGTCGGTCCGAATAATCGCTTTTGGGCTTTCCTGATTGGTACAGTTACTGGTTTGCTTGTTTACAGTTATTTCGCTTTGAAGCTTGGTTCTTTGTCCAGCGCGTTTAATGGTATGCTTCCCTTGATTATGTTCATCTTGGTTGCGGCTGCTTTTACAACTTGGGGTCAAAAATCCGAAAATGCTGCTGGTGGTACTGGCGCGGCTTTGGGTTTGGGCTTGGGCGGTCATAATGGCGTGCATGTTCCTAGTGCTCCTCCTGCTGTTCCTCCTGCTCCTGTTCCTCCTGGTCCTGCTGGCGCTCCTGTTGTTGCAGAAAATGCTAGCGGGGCTGTTGA
>CABMGU010000043.1 GCA_902385765.1 uncultured archaeon
CAACGTGTACGAAGCATCCCTTGATGAACAAAAAAAGATGATAGCGCTTGCTTTGCTGGAAGGAAAGGATTCTTCACCTATAGATAGCCGTTATTTTGAACTTGCAGCCGGCTACGCAAAACAAAGGCAAAAATTTGATGCGTTTCTAAAAAAATAAAAGAAATCTGCGAAAAATTCTGATTATTTTCTCTTCTTCTGGAAGAATGCCACGCACATAATTGGCAATATGCCGGTGAGTTAATTGCCAAAAGGCAGTTTTCCTGATTTTCTTCCATACAAGGTTTTATGCAAGAAAAAGCCTATCTTGGTATCAAATCCCATTTTTCCAAGAACGGGCTGCAGCAATTCACCGGTAGTTTTTCCATCTCTTTTATGATAACAAGCAATTGCAAGATTATCAGTATTCTTCAAAGTCTCTTTTGCACCCTCGATTGCCTCCAACTCAGCACCTTCAATATCCATTTTCAGGAAATCAACATGCTTTATGCCGAGCTTTTCCAATTCTTTATCAAGAGTGGAGCAGTTGACAATGTAACCTTCTTTTCCAAATGCGGACTTTGCAAAACTGCTATTCCAGTGCTGTTCAGTTTCTTTATTAAAAAGCGCCTTTTTAATTAAAACAACATTCTTCAGACTGGCGGTTTTTTTCTTCAAAATCTCAAAATTCACAGGGTCAGGCTCGAAAGCGATAACCTTTCCGGAATCGCCTACTTTCTTAGCAGCGAAAACAGTAAAATAGCCCAAATAGGCGCCTGAGTCCACTATAATATCCCCTTTTTTAATTCTATAATATTTAAGATACCCCAGGTTAATATTAATCGAAGCATCAAGCTTTCCTGTAATCTTGTGATACAGTTTTTTCAGCATAGAAAATTTATTTCCTCTTCTTCTGGAAGAATGCCAAATAGATTATTGGAAGAATGCCGACAGAATTAACTATCAAAATAGCAATAAACCAGTACAACTGGTTATTCCTTGCAGACTTCCACAAGCCGATAGCTTTCCAGATTGCTTCCCAGATTATCAAAGGAAGCAGCCAGATTAACATTTGTTCGTACATCATAAGCACTCAATGAATTTACAACTATATAAATGTTCTATCTTTTCCAGTAGAATGCTGCAAGTATCAATATAATAATGCCTAAAACTGCAAGCGAAGACAGAACAATCTTCAATATCAGAAGCTGAACAGGAGTGGCAGATTCAGCAGGCTTTTTTATTGCAGGGGAAAGTTCCTCTTTTTCATAAGCAGGAATAGTCTTCTGAACAACAGGCACAGGAAGCGAACAATTCTGAGATTCAATCGGTTTCAGGTTTTCGGTAATACAGTTGTTGCTATCATAACATTTACGGGTTCTAACCCCATTAACACAATCACTCCAGTCACCACAAGCCCAGTTCTCATAGCAACCAGAAGGCGCCTCTATGACGGGCGGAGTAATCTGAATGTACCTGTTGCCACCGCCACCGCCTCCGCCAGATGGGGCAGGAGGCGTAGGCTGTTCGGTAATAGTCACGTTAATTCCGCTCGTATTCAAATCACTGCCGGTATAAGCGGCAAAGAACAAATAAGTCTGCCCAACAGTGGCATTAGCAACAACAGACCAGCTGGAATCACAATTCTGACCAGGAATCAAAGACTGAAGGCAAGCCTGGTGAGAGCCATTTCTCGGATTCTGGCTCGTAGTATAGAATGGCGCGCCTGCGTTCATAGGAATCGCGCCCTTCTGACCTCCATCAAACTGCAAGGAAGCATTTGCAGAAGTGCCGGCAGTATTATTGGCAGTGACATTACAAAGGAAAGCGCCAGTCACGTTAACAGTAAAGTTAGAAGAATTGAAAATATCGCTGGAATTGGTAACGTTCAAAGAAAGAACAATGCCGTCAGGATATGTAACGGTAAAAGTAACATTATCAATAGTGCCGGGAGTGGTGATGTTCGCAGAGCAGTAAGCACTCGAAGGCGCAGGAATGATTGAAGGAACAACAGCCAAAGAATTAATCGTAATAGGAACAGAAGGGGAAGCCAAACAGGGGTTATTGAACAATGAAATCATTCCAAGAGAATAACCATTATCCATCATTCCGGCATACAAGTAACTCTCATCACAAAAGAGAGAAGTGGGCCACCAGCCGGTAATGTTGTACTCGTCAGTAATAGAGTAATTGGTTTTATTAGCCTGAATAATCTTGCCGTCAGTGAAGCCAGGATCAGGACCGCCGGTGTACAAGAAATCAAAACCGCCCTTATCGCCGGCAATAGACAACACATCAAAATAACTCGTATTGAAAGCAACAGTAAAATTCGACTTGTAATAAACAATAAGGAATCGGAAAGTGAAGTCGTGACCAAACAGGTAAATAAAACTATCATCAACCTGAACTACCTTGACATCACATAAAGCACAAGAGCCGAGGTTCACAGGAGACTGGGACAAATTACTCCTGTTATAAATGAAAAGATGGCCATAACCTCCAAAATTATGCGTGCCAGCATAAAGAGAGGTGTTATCAACTGCCAAATCACGCACAATAGCGGCAGGACCTGACAAGTTACGGTAATTCACAAAAGTGGTCTTATTGAAAACCCTCAATAAGCCAGGAGCAGTCTTAAACCCAACATAAATATTATCACTATCGCTATTAATAGAAATAATATCAGACCCGAGACCAGAAGAATTAAACACGCTGTTAAAAGGAGTAACAATATCAGTCCTGTTCCAAATGCGAAGAGTTTGACCAGTGCCACCAGCATAAATGTACTGGGAGTCCACATGAAGCGCCTGAAGAGCCGAGCTGTCAGAAAGCGTGGCAAACAAGCCCAAACTAGTCTTGTTATAGATGTACAAGTTTGCATCCTCGCTAGCACCATAAATGAATTCTGAATCTGCAAATACAGAATGAACCTCATTAGTCGGGTCGGTCAGATTTGTAGAAAACTGAATTGGGTCAAGAACAACAGAAATGTTGACACACTCGCCGCCTGTGCACTGCAAACGCGTGTTAATAGTAAAAGTCTGACCATTAGGGACATTAAGATTGCCAGTAAGCATCTGCGCATTAGTTATGTTTCCGAAAGGAATGAAAAATGAAGCAGCAGCATTCCCCTGAATAGTGCCGAAATCACACAAGGCACTCAAGCTCCAGTTGCCACTATCCAAAATTTGCACATCAGCATTATCAAGAACCATAAAATCGCCTGAAGACGTGGAAGTAGTATTGTAAATAAAATTCGTGTTATCATACAAATTAGTCAGATTAAAAGTAGCGTTAACAGCGCCAGAACAGTTCGCCCTCACCTGAGTAATATTATCAAAGAAAACCAAATTGGAACAATTAGTGAAATTATTAGGCGCATTAATGGAGCACTCAACAGAAGCTGGAACACTATCGCGAATAGTCAGATTATTGCTGTCAAGATACGTGGTTTTTGCAGTGGCATCAAGAGCACGAGCATCACACATCCAAACATCACCAACCTCTGTCACTGATGCATCAATAGTGCTCGAATTAACAATAACGCCCTGAGTCTGGTTAAGATTCTCAAAACCATAATATTTCAACAATAAATCATCCGCAGTGGAAGACGTAGTCCTTCCGCCGATGATAATGAAATTCTTGCTGTCAATCGCGTCAGCCCAGCCACGATCATTAGTGCCGAAAGCTGAGGTAAGATTCCAAAGCTGATTGCCATTCACGTCATATTTTACAAGCAAAATAGACCTGTTGGATATGCCAGAAATGTAAATGTTATTCTCATCATCCACGGCAACACTGTCAGCAATATCGCCGAAACCAGCGCCTCCGCTGCCATTGTAAGTCACATTCCACAAATGATTCAGATTAGAATCGTACTTGACAACTATCGCAACAGGAATACTTCCTCCCCCGAAATTCGACTGGCCGGCAACAATAATATTGTTATTGCTGTCAATAACGATATCACTGCCAATATTCGCAACAGCGCCGGTATTATTGAAAGTCACGTTCTTAATCATAGCGCCGGCAGAAGTCAGCTTGGCAGTAAACACCTGGCTTACGCCTCCAATAAACATATAACCAGTTATTGTAATATTATCACTGCTGTCAATATCAACGCCCATCGCTTCGCTGTCAGCAGTGCCGGGAGCCCGAAGGGTAGTATTCCACAACTGAGAGCCGCTGGAATTATACTTCCACAGGAAAATGCTCTTGCCTCCAACAGTCCCAGCAGTCTCATTGTAACCAACAGCAGTAATATTATTAGCACTGTCAACAGCCACGTCCCAAACGTAATCAGGCCTGTTAATATTGCCAAAAGTAACATTCCAGACAGGGTTTCCGCTGGAGTTATACTTCAAAAGCCAGCCGTCAGGCTGAAGAGTTGCCTGCTGGAAAAAGCCGCCTGCGATGATATTATCCAAACTGTCAACAGCCACTGCCTCAGCCCATTCGGAACGCACAGAACCGGCAGTCACATTCCACAACTGAGTGCCGTTCGGAGCAAACTTGCCAACAAAAACATCCAAAGCAGCGCCAACATTAAAGGCCCCTGCAGCAGCAATATTATCCTGACTATCATTAGCAACCCCAAACAACTGCTCACTATTCAA
>CABMGU010000044.1 GCA_902385765.1 uncultured archaeon
ACATCAATATCAGGATTGGCGCCCTTCTTCCTCTGCTCTTCAGCAGTCCTCTGACCGCCGCTAAACGCGTGCTTCTTAATCTTCTCAGCAACAACGTGAGGACTGTCAGTCGTGTAAATAGCAGTATGAGGCTGGGAAGCAGACATCTTGCCATCCTGACCAAGACCGCTCAAGAACTTGCAATGCAGAATAGCAGGCTTCGGGTAGCCTAATTTCGGAATAATGTCCCGAGCAACACGGAAATGAGCATCCTGGTCAATACCCAAGGGAATCAAGCAAGGAATATTCTTCTTCGCAAGAACACTCGGAAGGAAAGCAGGAACAGCCTGCATAGAAGTGTAAAAAATCTGGCCAACATTTGAGTCGCCTGAAAAACCAAACACCGCTTTTGCGGTAGAGAAATTCAAATGCTTCGCAACCCTGATGGCCTGATTATACATCGTCTTCGCATTATCAGTATCAACAATAATATGAGTCTTATGAGGGTCAAATCCTAAAGCAATAACGTCCAAAGCATTCTCCATAGCCCACTCGTGAGCCTTCTCCAGCGACAAGTCATCCTTAAACAAGAACTTCTCGTCATCAGTCATCTGGAACCACAAATCAACATCAAAAACATCATGCAACCACTTGCACAACATCCAAGGCATCAAATGACCAATATGAACAGGACCAGAAGGACCACGGCCCGTATAAAGGAAAAAAGGATTGCCACGCTCATACTCATTCAAAATAAAATTCAAATCACGATGAGAAATGAAATACTTTCTTCTCAACAAAACGTGCAAGTCGCCCTTGGCATACTTCTTCATCTTATTCAACAATTCAGGAGACAGAGGGTCTGCACCGAAATCCTTCATCAACTTATCATAATCAACACCAAGAACACTGCCCTTAATCTCCCAAGGCGTAATCACCAGTTTTTCTGCCATAATGAACACAAGAACATTCAGGATATAAAAGATTAACGCTTCTTAGATTTAGCTCTTTCCTTCGCTTCAAATTGCGCAGCAGCATCATACCTCTGCTTGAAATCAGGATCCCGTTTTAACAAAACTTCAACACATTCCCTTGCAAAATCTCCAACTTCCATTTGCTCAATTTTTGCCCTTTGCTCCAAACCATCAAGCAACTTATCATCCAAATACAATTTCTGAACGCTAGTCAAATTAATACTCTTGCCCTTCTTCTCTGCTCACATATTCTGAATGTGTTCCCTTAACAAACCAGCATCATAATGGCATTGAACAGCAAACTCAACCAAAAACTGCCTCTGGTCAGCAGGCAAACCCAAGAAGTACACTTCTTTCACCAACCCCTTCACTTCAGCCACATACTTCTTCATCTCTGCAACGTAAATAGAACCCCTCTCCTTATACGCGTTCATCCCAAGTTTTTCAAGCCTCTGCAGCAACGCATCAGTTTTTTCCCGGAATGCAGTATCCAAATCTTGAAGGTTTGTTTTTACTTCAATGCACAATCTGTCAACCTTAGAACGCAAGTCACCAGCCGCAATAACAGTCTTTAACGCCTCTGCCATTTCTTTAACTGCCAAGCCATATGCTTTTTTAGCCTCTTCACAAGCAGAGCTCGCATTCAAAGCAGAACCAGCAGAATTCACAGCAGAAGATTCTGCTTTTTTCGCACGGGCAGTCGCATCCTTTGCCATCTCGTACAACTCATCAGGACGCTCAGCCAGTTCTCCAACTGCCTTATTTATCTCAGCAATAGTTTCCTCCAAAGAAGAAAGACTAGAATTCATATATTTGTGACCAGAAGCAATTGTACCATTCTGCTCCTCGACAGACTTCTTGATTTCCTTAACAGAACCTTCCAAAGCGGTAATCCTATCTGACAAAGAACTCAACTGCTCATTAAGTTGTGCTTCCCTCTGCCTAGCTTCCTCAGCTTTCTTGCCACCAAAAAGTCCCATACTCACTCCCCAGTCGTGCCAAAATAAGGTGTTTTATAAAGGTTTCTCAAAAAGGAAGAAGCTTCCACAAATCGCGCAAACGAGGATTGAAATCAATAAGCCTCTTGAAACCCGCAGAGCCCAAAGTTTTGCTATTCCTAACAAGCTTGTCGTATTTCTCATTGGAAAGACTATACAGTTTCCTGCTGAACAACCGCATCAAACTCCATTTCTTAGCATAAGAATTCCATTTTTCATCATACTCAGAAAGCGCACGAGCAGAAAAATCCCTTTTTTTCAAACACTTGATTGCAGTCTGGGCTGCAAACATTCCAGAATACATGCCGGGCCTGATGCCTTCTCCTGCAAAGGAATTTATCGTGCAAACAGCATCACCAACAGCCATAAAATTATCCGCGCTTCTCTTCTTCACAGAGTCATCAAAAGCATCACCAGCATGCACCTCAAGGCAAATCCCCTTATTCAAACGGGAATCTGACTTAATCCATTTTTTCAAATAACTCAGCTGGGAGCCCCCGCCTTTCATCTTCCTGAAAAGCGAATCAGTCCAGCAAACACCCACTTTCCCGTGATTTTTGCCCGTAGAAAAAATCCACGAATAACCGCCCGGAGCAAAAGAATTGTCAAACCTGAGCACAATGGCATTCTGCTTCTTAAGCTTCAACTTTTCCATCTCAAACTCCATACCAGTGCAATGAGTGTCAGGATTGAATTTTCTCAACCCAATCCTTGACGCAAGAACTGCAGGAGGACCTGTAGCGTCAATAATGATTTTTGCACGCACAACGTGCACACCATCACTGTCAGAATACTCAATCCCGACAATGCGATTTTTTTCAAGAACCGGCTTTGTGACATTTGCCTGTATTTTAACATCGGCGCCGTGATGAACGGCCTCTTCAACAAGAAACTTCTTCAACCTGCCAAAATCAAGGACATAAGCCTTGACTGCAAAAGAAGTTGAACACGAAGGGCTCTCCAGAATAATACTGCTAATCCTGCACTGAACAATCTTTTTTGGAAGCTTGAAAACATTCATCGTTTCCTGAAAAGTGCCAGCAGTAGACTTCTTAGGCTCTCCAATCTCCTGAGTTTTGTCAAGCAAAAGAACACGATATTTGGAATGCTCTGCAAGATACCTCGCACACTCACTTCCAGCAGGACCTGCACCTGCAATCACAACATCATAATCTACGACCATTTGTCCAAGAAAATCCTGCTCTCAGGATGCTTCATCTCTTTCAGCTTCTCAATGACCGCCTCAACCATAGGAAGAGGACCGCACAAGTAAACATCAAAATCCTTCTTGTAATATCTAAACAGGAAAGACTGAATCCTGCCGTGCTCGCCTTCCCACGTCTTATAATGATGGTCAACAGTAATAGTAGGAACAACCTTGAAATTCTTATGGTCAAGAGCCTCAAACTCCTTCCTGTAAATGTAATCAGCAGGAATACGAATGCTGTAGATTAAAAGCACTTGTTTGCCTTCATTCAAAGCCTGCCGAATCATAGGACGGAAAGGACTAATGCCAACACCTCCTGCAATAAACAAACACTTCTTACCTTCCTTCAAAGCAAAAGCGCCATAAGGACCATCAACGTGAACAACAGTTCCAACAGGAGAGTCCTGCAAATAAGCACTCAATCCAGTACCCCGGGCAATGCATAATTCCAAGTACGGCTCATCATCATAAGACGCAATAGAAAAAGCGCGATGAACAGGCTTGTTTGTTTCATCAACAAAATCATCACACCAAACACTGACCCACTGGCCAGGACGGAAAGAAAAATCAGCAGGCTTGCTCAAACGAATAATATGAACACGAGGACTCTCCTTCAAGTTCTCCACTATCTTCGAATCAAACCTCATTTGTCAACAATAAAAAAAGAATAACGGTATATAAATGTGACTACCTGCACGTCCTGCACTTCGCGCGCACTCTTTCTTTAGCAATGGCTTCAGCAGCAACACGAGGAATAACGTTTTCCTTCTTCGCACGCTCCAAAACCATCTGCGTGTTCTTAGTAATTTTTTCCTCAACAGACTTGAACATCTTCTCTTCAGTGCCGTTAATGTACTCAATATAACTCGAAATGACACCGCCAGCATTCGCAACAAAATCAGGAACAACCAGAACGCCTTTTTTCGCAAGCGCTTCCTCTGCTTCCACAGTAGTCGCAATATTACTGCCTTCAACAACCAACTTAGCCTTAATCCTCGGAACATCAGCAACCCCAAACAAGTCAGGAATAGCAGCAGTAACAAGAACATCACACTGCTGATAAATCAGGTCCTTTGTTGGGAGAACCTTTCCACCATAAGCAGTAACAGTGCCTTTTGATTTCTTCACATCATACAATTTCTTGTAATCAATACCCTCAGGCACAAATAAAGTTCCCTTGCTGTCAGAAACTGCAACAAGTTTTGCACCGGCTTCTGACATAAACTTGCAGACAAACTCGCCAACGTTGCCAAAACCCTCAACAGCATAAGTAACACTCTTGATATCCTTATTCATATGCTTCAAGGCAACCTTAATCGCGTGAAAAACGCCAAAACCAGTAGAGCCAAGCTCGTGAGGCAAACCACCCAAAGCCTTCGGCTTACCAGTGCAAGCCTTCATATCACCATTAGCCTTAGCAAAAACCTCCATATCGTGCTCAGCCATATTCATATCAGGACCAGCACAATACTTCAAAGGAACAATACCTTTCAACAACTCAGAAAAAGCAGCAATCCAGGCATCCTTTTGTTCTGGAGTTAATTTCTTCGGGTCGCCCATAATGCCAGACTTAGCGCCGCCAAAAGGAAGGTCTGCCATAGCATTCTTCCAAGTCATAGTACGAGCCAACCTAAACACTTCTTCCTTATCAACAGAAGGAGTAAAACGAATGCCACCCTTACCAGGACCCAAAGCAGTATTGTCAATAACAACAACGCCCCTCATACCTAACTTCGGATGATAAACCTCAACTATTCTCTCAGGACCAAAATCATCAAATTCCATCTTTTCTCACCCCACAAAAATGGGAAAAGAAGAAGGATATAAAGGTTTTGCTTACCGAAAGAATTAAAATACGCAGTGCTGTTGAATAATGCATGGCTGCGGTTTTAGAAGGCACGGAATTAAGAATTGAACCATTATCCTCGGAAAATCTCAAGCAGGCAATCGAACTTTTAAGTATTGTTTTTCCTCCGCCAGACGACCCTACAACCGAAGAACTTCTCGCATGTTTAAATCACGAAGGTTTTTCAGTTTTTTTTGATTTAGAATATTGGGTGATTTTGGACGATGATGACGTTATTGGAATTACCGGAATTCAGTCAGACATTAGTGATTACAAAGAAGCAGTATGGATTGGCTGGACTGCAATACACCCAAAGTACAGAGGAAAAAAAGCGGGCAGACTATTGTACGACTTGACAATAGCCAAGGCGAAAGAAACAGGAAAAAGATACCTGCGCGTTTACACATCAGACTATCCTGATGAAATCGTGGCAAACAAAATCTATGTTAAACGAGGCTTTAAACTCATTAAAGTAGAATACAGGCCAGACTGGGAATGCAACAAACTGATTTATCAATTGGAATTATAATTAAACCAACTTCTCGTTCGTCTCAGCATCAAAGATGTGAATGACCTGAACAGGACAGACCTCTGCAGCAGACTTGTTCAGCTTAAGAGCAGACTTCATCTCCTTAGTCATCTGGCTCTCCTTAATCACAAGAACCTCATTGCCGTCCTTATCAGTCTTGCCGCCAATCAAATGCGCCTTGCCGTCATCCTTCATCTCCCAGAACTCAGGAGCAACACTAGTACAGGCAGCAGCGCCAATGCACGAATTCCTCTCAAACACAATCTTGTAAGACTTTTCTTTTGCCATTTTACCAGTTCTCCAAGGCGTGCACCAGCAACCTAACACCAAAACCAGTGCCACCCTTTCTTGTATAATCCAAATCAATATCAGACCAGGAAGTGCCTGCAATATCAATATGCGCCCAAGGAGTCTTCTCAACAAAAGCAGACAGGAAAGCACCAGCAGTAATAGCACCTCCATATTTGTAAATGCCAAGATTCCTCACATCAGCAACCTCGGACTTAACCTGCTCGTGATACTCCTGGAAGAAAGGAAGCTCCCAAACACGCTCGCCAGTAACATTTCCAGACTTCATCAAATGACTGATTAAATTCTTATCTTTGCCCATAACGCCTGCGCAAACATTGCCAAGAGCAACCATACAGGCACCAGTCAAAGTCGCCAAATCAATAATGGCGTCTGGCTTGAGAACTTTCTCAGTATAAGCAAGAGCATCAGCAAGAACAATCCTGCCCTCTGCATCAGTATTCGCAACCTCAATAGTCTTGCCATTAAAAGCAGGAATAATATCGCCAGGCTTGTAAGCATCCATTCCAGGCATATTCTCAGTCGAAGCAAAAACACCAACAACATTCATTTTCAATTTCAACAAAGCAGCAGCCTTAACGGTTGCAATAACCACAGCAGCACCGCACATATCGTGCTTCATAGTCAACATAGAATCATCCGGCTTCAAATCAAGACCGCCAGCATCAAAAGTCAAACCCTTACCAACCAAAGCAACTCTTTTTCCGCTTCCGTATTCCATAACAACAAAACGAGGCTCATTAACACTGCCACGATTAACAGCTAGCAAAGCAGTAAGACCAAGTTTTTCTATACCCTTCTTATCATAAACAGAAACTTTCACGCCAAGCTTTTCCAATTCTTTCGCAACATCAGCCAACTGCTCAGGCTTCAAATTGCTCGCAGGCTCATTAGCAAGGTCGCGAACAAGATTCTCGCACTCAGCAAGAACAGCACCCTTCTTAACAAAAGCATCAACACCATTTCCGACCAAAGTAATACTCTGAATAACCTTGATTTTCTCCTTATCAACAGTCCTGTACTTAATGTACTGATAAGAACCAAGAACACTGCCCTCTGCAACAGCCTGAGCACGCTCCTCTTTTGAAACATCCAGCTCAATGTTATGCAAAGTAGTAGAAAATTCAGTAATACCGCAGAAATCCCTTGCAATCCTGGCGCTCAAACCAGCAGCACGACGCAAAAGCTCAATATTCGCATCCTCTTTCTTCCCAAGACCGATCAAAAGAATATTCTTCGCAGGAATCTTATCAAGAGTGGAGACAAGCCTGAACTGCTGGTACTCTCCCTCAAACTCCTTACCTTTAATAGCGTGAGCAATAGCGCCATTAAGCTTGGCATCAACAGACTTCAACTCTGCAGGAACCTCTTCTGCAGGAGAGAACAAACCAACAACAATCAACTCAGTCTTAAACGAATCAAGCTGTGCGTCAACAACATCAATTTTCATAAAATATTGAATCAGACAAGGTATTTATAAAATTTGTGGATTATGCTCTTATCGACTTATTAATCTCCTTCACAAGAGCATCAACCTGCTTCTCATCCATACCGTGAACCTTGCAGCCATTCTCAATGCTCTCATAAGCGCTGACACGGCAGCCAATGCAGTGCAAACCGTGCTTGAACATCACCTCAGCAGAATCAGGATACTTCTTCAACACATCACCAATAATGCTCTCCTTAGTAATCATTGCTTCACCCCGCAAATGTTCTGCATCGGCTCATCCTTAACCATGCGCTTCTCCTGCTTGGTTTTCTTAAAATAGTCATTAATGGCAGCGCGCAAAGCACGATGACCAAGAACAGAACAATGAAACTTGCGCAAAGGAAGCTCGCCAAGCCTTGAAACAATATCCTGAGGCTTAATGTCCAAAGCTTTGTCAAGAGACATTCCATTATGCTCTGTAACAATAACGCTAAGCATTGAAGTAGAAGCAATCGCAGAAGCGCAGCCAAAAGTCTGCCACTTGCACTCAACAATCCTGTCATCCTTAATCTTAATCCACATCTTCATCACATCACCGCAGGCAGGACTGCCAACCTCGCCAACACCATCAGCCTTATACTCTGCAATCTCCTTCTCAGTCTTGAAAATATTACGAGGATTAAAGAAATGGTCCTTCACAGTTTCAGTATAAAACCAAGGCTCAGCCATACAAATCCTCCTCCTTGATATTAACCGGAGACAATCTCCTCAACTTCTCAACAGCACCAGGCAAAACCTTCAAAACCCTATCGATATCTGCTGAAGTAGTACGCCTGCCAAGAGTAAAACGAATACTGCCATGAGCAACCTCATGAGACCAGCCAAGCGCGGTAATAACGTGGCTCGGATTCAAACTTTTTGAAGTACAAGCACTGCCAGAACTCGCACAAATACCCTTCTCATTCAAATACAAAAGCAAAGACTCACCCTCAATATCAAGGAAAGAAATATTCACATTACCCGGCAGCCTATCCTTAGGATGACCATTCAAGATAACCTTAGGAACACTATTAAGAATGCCACTCACAAGCCTGTCACGAAGCACAGCAATCCTTGCAAACTCTTTCTTGCGCTCCTTCTGCAACAACTGCAAAGCCTTCGCAAAACCAACAATAAAAGCAACATTCTCAGTGCCAGAACGCAAACCAGACTCCTGACCACCGCCGTGAAGCAAAGGAACAACATTCACGCCCTTACGGATGAACAGCAAACCAACACCCTTAGGAGCATAAACCTTGCTGCCATTCATACTAAACAAATCAACACCAAGACGGTTCACATTAATATCCAACAAGCCAGCCTGACAGGCATCAGTATGGAACAAAACATTATGCTTTTTAGCAACTTTAGACAATTCAGAAATATGATTAATCGTGCCAACCTCATTATTGCCATAAATGATTGAAACAAGAATTGTATCAGGACGGATAGCTTTTTCCAAATTAGAAGCAGACACCTGACCATACTTGTTAACAGGCAAATAAGTAACCTTAGCACCCTCATACTTCTCCAAATATTTGCAAGTCTCCAAAACAGACTTATGCTCAACCCTGCTCGTAATAATATGATTGCCTTTTGACCTGTTAGCCAAGAAAACACCCTTAAGAGCCAAATTAATGCTTTCAGTACCACAGCCAGTAAAAACAATCTCATCAGAAGAACAATTCAAAACCTTAGCAACATTTGAACGAGCAGAATTCATAGCTCGCAAAGCACGCAAGCCCATAACGTGAAAACTGCCAGGATTACCATAATCCCTTGACCAAAAGCGTTCCATCACGGCTTTGACACGCGGGTCAACAAAAGTCGCGGCAGCATTATCCAGGTAAACTTCTTTCATAGCAAGCATTACACCCCTTCATACAATGAACTTGGCAAGCAACACGCTCAGTCCTAGTCAACTGCAATAACCTCTGCATCTCATTCATCAAAGTAATATCATCAGTAATCTTAGCAGCAGACTCATTTACAGCCCTTTTGAGCCCATCACTGAACTGAATCCGGGAAGCACGCTTGGAGCTGAAATACTGGCTCACAGCAGCCTCTGTAACGCCCAAAAGCTTTGCAATATCCTTCTGGGATTTTCCAGTTGTTTTAAGACTGACAGCAAGCTCACGCCTAAGAGCTGGAAGCACGTAAAAGACCTCAATCTCTTGTGGCTGAAGCAGTTTCTTAACCATAGTTAATAATTTGAGAGATTGGGTATATAAAGCTTTTGCATTTTACAACTTTGTCCGAATAGCGAGTTCTAGGCTGAAAGTTGGTGTTTTTAGTGGCATTTTTTATTTTATTGACGACAAATCTTCCGCCTAAAATCGATAAATATTTAAATGAGTGATGTTTTCCTTTTTTCATGGCTTGGGAAACACCACAGTATACAAAAAGTGATATAAACAATGCAGGAAAAGTATTAATCAATCAACATAGTTCTGCTACTGAGATTGAATCAGCATTAAAAGTATTAGATAATTGGAGAGCATCACACAGTTATCCTCTCCATATTTTCCAGATGACTTTATTAAATAAGACAAAGAGAGTTGAAAAAAAATCAACACCAATTGTAGCTCAAAGGTTAAAACGTGCTCCCGCAATACTCTATAAATTATCTAGGCATTATTATGGAAGAGCCCCATCAATGAAATTATATCAAATGCAAGATATAGGGGGTTGTAGAAGTGTATTACCAACAATTTCTCAAGCGAGGAAATTATACGAAGAACATTACCTAAAAGGTGATTTAAAGCATATAAGAAGAGGAGAGAAGGACTATGTGAAAATACCAAAAGAAGATGGTTACAGGAGTTTTCACCTTATCTATGAGTATAAGTCAAAAAATAAAGCCAAGATGGTGTATAATGGATTACTTATTGAAATACAGATAAGATCAAAATTACAACACGTATGGGCTACTGCGATAGAAACAGTTGATTTCTTTACGAGACAAGCTCTTAAAACAAACGAGGGAGAAAAAGAGTGGTTTGATTTTTTTAGGCTCGTTAGCTCTGCATTCGCCATGATGGAAAGATGCCCCATTGTTCCTGGGACTATTGCAGACGAGAAGAAACTATACTCAGAGATAAAGAGGAAAGCAGCGTCTTTAAATGTTATTAAAAAGATGAAGTCATGGAAAGAAGCGATGAAATTCTTTGATAGGGATGTTAAAAAATCATTTACAAACGATACACAGTTCTTCCTATTAGAGTTAGATATTTTAGGAGAAAAATTGAATATAACGGGCTTTAAAAAAGATAAAGAACAAACTGCAATTGAGGAATACGCAAGACTCGAAAAGAGACATTCTGGAAAAAAAGATTTCGATGTTGTTCTTGTTGGGTTCAATAGCTTTAAAGACTTAAAGAAGGCATACCCTAATTATTTTTTAGATAGTGATGAATTTGTTGAACATCTTACACAAATTATAAGTAAATACTAGCAACCCAATTCACCCATGCATCCCCCTTCATTTACCGTTTACGCAATATAACCAAAAACGGAAGCTATAACAATGATTGAGTTTTATTTTGATTTATGTTGCAAAAGATAATGAATTAAAAACAGTCTTTCTTTCCGGTTTTCACTTACTCTTGAAACTGTGTCGTCCTTACTTTTCGGATAGTTTTGGGAGTTTTGGACAAAACCACTTTACGGACAAAGCAGGTTTTTACAACTACTTAGAAGGCTCCTTCTTCCAATAATCAGAAACAGGCTGATAAGTAACCCAGGAATCATCAATCTTCAGCTGTTTGCCATACAACACCATTGTATCAAAGAAAGCGTCTCTAAAGTCGATTGCCTGCTGACCCTCAATCTCAATCTTCAAAGGAACCTGATAACGCTTATCAATCCTCAAGATGACCCTCTTTCCGTCAACCATGTAATGCAAGGAAGGCATAATAGTCTTGGAATTACCGCCAATACTGATAGTCTGCACGTTATTCTCAACAACAATAGGCTCCAAAGCAGAAAACTCCTCAAGATATTCCAAAGGACCTTTAGGAACCCACTTCTCAAACGGAACAGGAATAGGCTTGTCAATGTAGTCCCTGCAACGGCTCCTCTGCCAGTCAAAAGCGTCACCCAGAATGTCACGACCCTCGCGCTCAACATTACAGTAAGCAATTGCTTCTTTCTTATCCAAATCAACAAAAATATCAGTTATAGGAGTGCGGTCGTCCAGCTGAGCCATCCTCAAGAACAAAAGACGAACCTTACTGCCAACAACAATAACCATACGGTCTTCAAGCAGATAAGCATAATTAGTAAACTTGGACCTGGCATCAATCAACAATTTATCAGCAATAGGAACAGGCTGTTCAACTTTAACTTCTACAGCCTCTTTTTTTTCGACAGGCTTTGCAGGACACTTATCAACAGACACAGCAGTGGAATTATCCCAGCACTGCACAAGAACCCTCGCAACAATCTTCCCCTCTGTAACATTATCCATACCAGGCTGAACATAAGGATTAGCAACACAAGCAGCCAGCAACAACAGCAATAAGATATATTTCATCACGATGAAGGCGAAATAAGCAGCTTAAAAAGATTTAGGTGCTGGAGAAAATAAAAAAAGTGCAGGGGCTTTCGCCCCCGCGGGATCCCCGCGGCCGGATTACTCGGACAACGCGCTAAAGTTGCATATATTGATACTCCGCGTTTCCGAGTTCCCGCGGAACTTCGTTCCGCGCGATGAACCAGGGTTCAAATCCGCGTAAAGAAAAAAATGCAGGGGCTTTCGCCCCCGCGGGATCCCCGCGGCCGGATTTGAACCAGCGACCTTTCGGGCTCAATGCTGGCTGACCCACATTCATCCTGAGTGCATACTCTGTCAGTGGGCGACTGCTCTACAGCCGAATGCTCTGCCATTGAGCTACGCGGGGATAACATGAAGACAGAAGATGCAGTTTTTAAATTTAACCTTTAAACACTATCTCGGGTTTGTTAGAGACAGATTCCCTCTCCTGACCATCAACAGCAAACTTTACAACAGCAACAGGCAATGAAATTCCTCCAAGAACGCCGAGCTTGGTATGCAGTTTGTACATCAACACACGATGCTCTTTAGGCTCCATCAGCTCAATATCCCATCTCAACAAAGTACCTCTTTGCTCGTTAGGAACAACCTTAGACGGAGCAAGAATAGTCTCCTTGCTCTCAGCAACAACATCAGCCAAGCGGGGCGCCAAATCCATAACCCTAACATGATGCGCAACCTTGTTGCCACGATTAATCAATTCGATAATAACCTTCAGCTCGCTCACACTCTCCTCACTTCCCTTAACAACACGAACGCCCTTCCTTACCAAAACAGGACTCCTGAAATAATAATAAGCAACAAACCCAATAACAGCAAGCAGCAACAACCAGAACAACGGGCGATAATTGTAAGTAATCACGATATCATAAGTTCCGCCAGCACTCAAAGGAACCTCCCAAGTCAAAGCGCCAAGCTCAACCTTCGGCTCAGGCACACCGGAAACAAACCAGCGCTTGGCAAACCAGGCAGGAACACGATAAACGTGAGTCAAAGGCTTGTTAGCATTATTAGTCAAAGTAACCTTTTCAACCCTTTTCAAAAATGATTTTTCAGAAGAAACGTCAGGCACAATACTGCCATAAGCAATAATCTCATACTCAACAGGGAACAAGTCAAACTGGAAAGCTTTCTCCGTCTCAGGAACAATAATGGAAATCTGCAACGCATCCTTCTGCGGAGGAGTAAGGGCATCAAGTTCTGCAATAAAAGTCAAAGTCTTCTTCTCCAAAGGACCCAAAGAAGTCGTGTAATCCTTGTTAATCACGTTGCTCCTGACCTTCACGTCAACCTTGTCCAGGATACGCATATTCTGATTCTCAAGAGAAAGCTTTATCGTCAAACCCTTGCGAGGGTCAATTTGAGGCTCAATAGTCGCAACACCGCGAACAGCAGGCAAGTATGTCGCATCCTCAGGGAAAGGGCTCTCCAAAACAATGTAAACAATCTTCTTCTGCTGATCATTGGAATTCATCCTGCGGAAAATCACAGGAATATTATACGCGCCAGGATTCAAATTCAAAGGCCTGACCAGCAAATTCGTCTTAAACTTTGTTTGAGCAGGAACAGTCAGCGTTTTTTCAGTGCTGACATCCCAGGTAACATCATTCAAAAAGACCTCAAAAACCTCCTCAACAGGAGAATTATGCTCCAACTCAAGCTCAAAAGAAGCAGTATCATTCAGATTTATCGTTCGCTCTGAAGGAAACAGTGAAACAGTAAAATCAACAGCACTAACAGAAAGCACAAACATCAACAACACTGCAACAAACGTCAAACGCCTCATTTTCACTACACTTTAGAAGTTAGTGTTTATAAACTTTTTGAAGAATAAAATGTTAAAAAAAGAAAAAAATTATAACTTGCGCTTGAAGTCGCTTAGAATCTTCTTGGCGTCATCCTTCAAAGCAAAGCCGAAGCCGATGCCGAACGTCAAAGCCAAGCCAAACATAATACCTGCAAGGATTATTAACAGGCTGTTCGTCGCAAAATCAATCTTGACGCCGATCTGGTCCAACACGATAATCGCTGTAAACACCCATATTGAACCCCTCGCTACAAGAGAAGCGACGTGAGCGCCTTTTGCCCTGGTTTCAACTATCCTTGCACCAACATAATCAGCAGCCATCAAGCCAAGAAGGCCAATAACCACTGCCAAAATCACCTGAGGAATCCACATAGCAACATCCAGCAGGAAATTCTGCACAGCACCAAGATTAATCACATTAGCAGCTGCAGGCAGGAACAAGATAAACACATACCATTTCGTAATAACCTCAAGGAAATGGCTCAAGCGGAACTCGCCAACAACGCTTGTAAAGTTCGTCTTGTGCAAAACCCAGCGGTCAAAACGCACCTTGTCAAGAATGCCTCCGACAATCCTTGACGCAATCCAGGCAACGATATAACCAACAATCAAAATCAGTATCGCTGCTATAACGCCTGGAACAGCGTCAATAACACCATAGCCAAGCCTCATAAACGGGCTTGCAACCTCTTCTAATAAAGCCATACATATCACCTCTGTTTGGATTTATATTTAAGCCGCATTTGAATGAAGAAGAAATAGAAAAAAAATTAAAAAAGAGCGCTTAAACAGCGCTTACAGTTATCTCAGTCAACTTAGGCCCTGTAACCTTTGCTTCCTTAGAGGTTACCTTCGTAATCTCACCAGTCGCAAGAGCACGAGAACCCAT
>CABMGU010000045.1 GCA_902385765.1 uncultured archaeon
GCCCTTGTAAAGAATCTCAGCCTTTTTCTGACCCAAAGAAACCTCCAACTCCTGCAGGTCAACGTGGTCAACAACATCAAAATACTTCTTCAACTCATCAATAAGCCAACGAGAGGAAATACTTCCCAAGGAAATAACAGCTGCCTTCATAAACTGACTCCTGCTGTCCGTCGCGGTCTCTGACTTGATTTCATCTCCCCTTGCCTTGCGTGGGGAGAAGAAATCAACCTTGGCTCAAGCCAAGGCGCGACGAATGCAAATTCAATCATCTTCATCTCAACCCTTCGAAGGGTCAATCAAGAAACCCTTCTTTAAAATGTTTTGCCCAATCAAGACCTGATACTTCATATGCTCGCGCTCGGCCAGAGTAAACTCAGACTCAATAGCCTGACCGGCAATCAGGATTTCAGCAGTAACAACAGGCCTGTAACGAACACCGTGAGCACTCTTAACCTTGGCGTGCTTAAACTCAGGACCCAAATCAAGCTCCTTCGCAAGAGCGCTGTCAATACTGCTCTTAGTAGCGCCAGTATCAACTCTCGCAACTACCTCTTTCTTGCCTTTCCTGCCAAAAATAACAATTCTTGTCGTCAAACCGATTGTTGTTTTCATAGCTTACTCCGGCCGCTCTGCCTCGACATGTCGAGGTGACTTTTCTCTCCCCTTGCCTGCGCAGGGGAGAAAAAGTCAGTCAAGGACCAGAGCGGCGAAATCATCTTTCTTTATACCTTCCCCATAAACGGGAAAAACAAAACATCCCGAATACTTGGATTATTAGTCAAAATCATAATCATACGGTCAATGCCAACACCAATACCGCCAGTAGGAGGCATGCCAATCTCAATAGCCTGAACGAAATCCTCATCCATCGGGTGAGCCTCATCACTGCCAGTTCTTAACTGCTGCGCCTGCTCCTCCAAAAACTTCCTCTGCAAAACAGGATCATTAAGCTCAGAATAAGCATTAGCAATCTCCATACCTGCAATAAACGGCTCAAAACGCTCAATATAATGCTCCTTCAAATGATGCTCCCTGCAAGGCTTGCACAAAGGAGTGCTCTCAATAGGATGATGAGTGATTAAAGTAGGCTGGACAAGCTTTTCCTCAACAAACTCCTCAAACAACGCCTGAATCAAATGACCTTTCGTAGGATTCTGGGCAACCTCAATCGCGTGCTGCTGGCACAACTTGTTCATATCATCCATAGAAAGCTTTTCAGCATCAATGCCAGCGAATTTTTTCAACGCTTCAACCATAGTGTATTCCTGCCAAGGCTTCTTCACATCTATGATTTGTCCCTGATATTCGAACTTGGTAGAACCGTGAATAGCTTTAGCAGCAGCAATGTACAAATCCATAACCAATTCCTTCATATCATTAAAGTCGCCATAAGCAAGGTAAGCCTCAACCTGAGTGAACTCAGGATTATGAGAACGGTCAATATCCTCATTGCGGAAATCCCTTGCAAACTCGTAAATCCTCTCAAAACCACCAACAAGCAAACGCTTCAGGTATAATTCATTAGAAATTCTAAGATAAACATCCATTTTCAAAGTATTCAAATGAGTCTTGAAAGGCTTCGCACTCGCACCGCCATAAATCGGCTGGATAACAGGTGTATCAACCTCAAGAAAATTTTTTTCATTCAAAGTCTTCCTGATTGCATCAATAATTTTTGTTCTCTTGATGAAAGTCTCCTTAACCTCAGGATTCATAATCAAATCAAGATAACGCTTCCTGTAACGCTGCTCAACATCCTTCAAGCCGTGCCACTTCTCAGGCAAAGGCCTCAGCGACTTGCACAGAATTTCGAAGTTTTTTGCCCAAACAGTTATTTCACCGGTCTTGGTCTTGAAAACAGAACCCTCAATGCCGATAAAATCACCCATATCGAAAAGCTTCAAATGGTCATAATTCTTCAAATCATCAAACTTGAAATAAGCCTGAATTTTTCCAGACTGGTCAAGAATATGCATAAAAGTAGCCTTGCCCATACGCCTTAACGCAACAATCCTTCCTGCAATTTTCACAGAGTCTTCGGTCCTCTGCTCAGGCGTTAAAGACTTATATTTTTCAAGAAGCTCAGCAGACTTATGAGTGGGCGAATACTTGTAAGGGTAAGGATTAACACCTAGCTTCAGCAATTCATCCCTTTTTTTCCTTCTCTCGCCAATAAGCTCTTCTTCAGTTGGCATACACAAGAATATCAGAAAGAGGTTTTTAAAGGTTGCTACAGAACTATGCGGTCTTTCTCGGCGTAAATGGCATAACGGATTTTACACAAGCAAGAACAGGAACATGAATCAGCCCGGTACTGCATACTGCGCCGTTTGGCAGATAAGGAGAAGGATTGTTAAAAGTGATTGTGTCTCCATCATAGCCGGTCATTCTTCCGCCTGCCTCTGACAATACAAGACCTGGAGCGCAAGCATCCCACTCAGCAGCATTTGGGCTGCTGTTAACGTACAAATCAACCTGATTTTCCGCTATAAGACCGACCTTGACACCGAATGAACCAGCCTGCCTGAAACCTTTTGCGCCGAATTTCGCGCAGATTTCCCTTGCCTGCTCTTCAGTCATATCTTTCCTGCTTAAAGCTATTAACGCATTTTCCAAAGTTCTCGGATTCGTGATTTGCAATCTCGTTTTCACATCTTTCTCAGTGAGCCAGGCACCACCGCCCAAAGTAGCCGTGAAAAGCTTATCTTTCGCAGGAGCATAAACGACGGCCAGGATAGGCTGCCTCTCAATCAGATACGCAATCATCACAGAAAAGTCTCCAGTCCGTTTTTCAAAATCTGAAGTGCCATCAAGCTCGTCAACAATCCAGAGATGCTTGTTGTCAAGCCTTTTCTTAGCAGCCCTGCCGTCTTTCTCTTGAAAGGTTTCCTCAGAAAGGATTGAATGGTATGGAAAAGTGTCCCGCAATCCCCTGATAAGAGCCCTGCTTGATGCGATATCTGCCGGCGTTACAGGTGTTCCATCGGCTTTTAACTGAACGGCTACATCAGAACCATAAAATTCCATTATCTTTCTGCCAGCTTCCTTGGCAAGCTGTATTGCGACGTCGAGTTCAAGCATTAGGATTTTTTCCTTCAATGAGCTGATGATAATAGGGCAGATTTAAGCCTGCGGACTGGATTTTTTCTGGTAATGATAGATGAATGTTGCAATATCGCTGAAATTAATTTCAAAATCCCGCTCCATGCCTTCATATTTATTAATCCAGTCAAGTTCTTCCTTATCTTCAGGATTTGTATCAGGATGCAAAGACTTTCTGAATTCTTCCCAATTTCCGCTATAACTTCTGTCTCTTAATGCCGGAAGATCCTTGAATTTCTCAGGTACTGACGAGTAAAAGTCTTTAACTTTGATGAACCTGCCATAACAAGGCTTCATTTCTGTGAGCTTGATTCCGATGCGATTAAAGCGGCAAAAGTCAAGGAAAATTGCCGTATTGTTCTGATCGGATGAAGCAAAATCACGCTTGAATTCGATAACATATTCGGGCAATTTATCGAGATCAGAGTTCAGTTCCTCTAATTTTCTTTTTTTATATTTTCCATCAGCAACATACTCTTCAATTCTCAGCTTTGCAAATTCGGTGATTTTGGTCGCTTCTGTTTGTGTCAATTCAGCTGCGTGCTTTTTTATGCAGTCAAATAACCTGTCACCTAGATTTTGTCCAGGCAATGCCTGATTTAAGTAAGCGACATTTTCGCCGATGTATCTTAATTCTGCTGCTTTTTGTATTAATTCTTCTGCGCTCTGCACATTTTTCAATCTGTCTTCTAAGTCGCCCATGTTTAACCCTATATTCACTAATGAGTGAGTAATCTTTTATAAAGATTTCTGTTCTCTTCGGGAAAAACACAAAGGTTTATAAACCCTAAATGAGCTGTTTATTAATGAGTGGGTGAACTTTCATAAAAAATGACAGCTAATTTGGGGAGTCAAGATCAGGCAAAAATTCTGGTCGTCAGAACCAACGGGGGCGATGAGCCTGAATTACTCCAGAAATGGTGTGAAGCCAGAGGTTTCAGCAGCGAAATAGTTCCACAGTATGAACTTCTTCAGTGCGAGATTCCCAGACCTGACGCTCTTGCATTGATTTATCCCTATCATAAAAATGGAAGAACTTCTGACGAATCCCGTTTGACTACACTAAAAGAGCAATACAGTTCAATACCTATTTTCGTCTTTGGCGAACAAAAAGATTTGGATTTGCTTAACATCAATAACAACGTTAAAAAAGTTCTCAGCAAAGACCTTGAACAGCCAGACAGTCTTGAAAGATTAGTCAAGGAAGAGATAGAGAAATTCCAGGGACAAGACAGCATTCGCGGTACAGTATTTTTATACGAGCCGAATCCAAATGAATCAAGACCTCTTTTAAAGTCACCTCCAAAAGGCGTTTCAGTTGAAAGATACAATAAAATCCACGAGTTTAAGACGAATCTCGAGTTCCACCGGGACGTCATTGATGCAGTTGTTCTTCAATATTCAAATCCGAAGAATGATGATCAATTGATCAGAGAAATAAAAGAAAGAGTGGGTGACAGGGCTAAAATAATCGCTTTACTTTCTCCGGAGTTTTTCCAAAGTGAAGATGCGCTGCACTGCCCTGCAGATTTCACTATTCCATCCAATTTACCCAATTATGTAGTCCAGCATTACATAAAGAGGATTTTGAAAGAAAGAGTTCAAAACCGTGTTCGTCATGTACGAAGAATTTCAACGCAAGTTACCGCACAGGTTCCTGCATACAACCGCGTTTTTTTGCTCATGGGACCGTCTGCTTCAGGCAAGTCCACAGTTTTAGAGCACCTGTATTATTTTCTTGGTGATTCAATAGCATATGCAAGAAAATACAGCACAAGAAAACCAAGACAAGGAGAAAGAAAAGGATTTGACCACAGTTTTGTCACAGATGCAAAATTCGAAGAATTAAAAGTACAGGGCAGACTTTTGGCAGGATTTGATTACCGAGGATATAAGTGGGGAATTTCCCGCGAAAACACTTTACAGCCCTTGATTGCTGGCAAACACCTTGTTCTGGTCTGTCCTGATTATGAAAGACTTGATGACTTGGCTAAAATCTTTGATTCCTATGGAGTTGTCCCAATAATGCTATATGCGGATTTTGAAACACTGGAAAAAAGACTTGAGAAACGCGGATGGGGCTCTCAAAAAGAACGCGAGAAACGTCTGCAAAGGCTAAGACAAGATGAGCAATCATACGACCGAAATCACGGTAAATTCATTTATACATTATTTAATGGAGACAGCGTCAATCCAGAGCAAACAGCGCGCAAGATTATCTCAATTATGGGCTGGGAAGAAAAACAACAGCATCCTGCCTCCAGACAGGAGAATGTACAAAGCAAATATGTCGACCAGATTATTAAAAGTGCTTTTGACTGTAATTGGGATGAATTACAAAAAGAAAATCTCGTGAACTTAAGGATGAAGGAAAAAGATATCCAGGAATACTGTGCTCTTCAAGGCATTTCTGCATCCTTTGATACTCCTGCTTTTGAATTTCTTAAATGGCCCACAGTTGCCGCGACCTATGCACACGGACATGCTGGAATTTATTTAAGGGGCGCTAAAAGAAATGGCAGTAAGCTGCAGATATCACAACGTGAATTACTGCTTGACCTGCTGGAATATCATTTAAGAAAAAGCGGATTCCAACCTAAAGCCCAATCAAGATTTGTCTTTCCAGAAAACATTTCTCACTTTGGATTGACGAGCCACAGACAAGAAGTGCTTGTTGATGGACTTTTGTATGCATTATCTGATGATTACGTTTTAAGCGAAAGTGATAAACCTCATACAGTTTCATTTGGTTTCATGATGCCTGCTTCTGACATGCCAAAACCAATGACAACTTTAGAATTAACAACCGCACTTCAGGAGAGTTGGAGAGGAAATATCGCATACAACAATGAATTAATCAGGGCGTATAAGAAAACCCCGAGACTGTTAGAGGACAAACCTTCCTAAAATTCCATCGCCATTCTGGATTCCATCAGATCTCTCTGCAGTTCAAGCGCCTGGTGCAGGGTGCAAAGCAGAAGTATTTCCTGCGGAGGTAGCTTATGCGAAACCGCTGAAAGCTCAGTAGCAACAAGTTCCTTGTTTTCAGTCAATTTCCTGACGGTTTCAAAACGGAACTTGTAAAAAAGCTCATGGTACAGGGCAAATGAATTATACATCTTGTCAAGAAGCAGCATTGTCTCTTTTCTAAGCTTTGCATCGTAGCCGAGCAGTTCTCGCCCGCAATTCTTGATCAAATCAGTCAATTTATCCACGTTGGCTATTATGTGATATAATATGTGCGTGTTCAAGTCCTCTTTTCTGATCTTATTCAATATTCTCAAGGAATACGAAACAAATTTGGTCAGGGTGTCGTGTTTTTCCTCACAAATCGTCTCTATTAAACTCTGATCATTGTTTCTTGCGCCCTCTATAAGGTCTTTTACGGCATCATCAAGCAATATGAAGGTCCTGCGAATAATGCTATCAAGCTCTTTGTCGGACGGAGTTGAAATCGCCTTAAGAATACAGAAATTCTCCTTCTGCTGTACGATTTCCATTCCAGTCAGACGGTGAACCTCTGTATGAATCGCCGTAATGATTTTAACATCCTGTTTCACCCTGAAATGTGTTGTTACGGGTTTGTTCCAGGTAATTTTTATTTCGTCATACCCTTTCTTGTATAATCCGCGGATAAGAAAAATAATTGAAGAACGGTCAAGTTCAGTAACATCAATCTCAACAGGTTTTGTTTCTGCGGTCTTTTCAGTGGAAACTGTCAGTTTATTTCCATAATCCTCAATCTCAAGCTCATCCCCTTTTTTGATGCCATGCTGTAAAGCCCATTTTCTAGGCAAAGAAACAAGCTGTGTTGAATTTGCAATCTGAATGACTTTTCTTCTCACTTTACTCCCCCATTAAACTTTTTATATTTGATGATTTATATATGATAAATTATCCAGATGTATATAAATTTTTCTTATTTATATAAAGATTTTTGACGATTTAATAGAATTTATACGATTTCAATATTCCATGGACATTCTTGTCTCTGTGAGGGTATTGAAAATCTCAAGCGCCTGATACATATCAAAAAGGAAGAGAACTTCCTCAGGAGCAACATTCTTTGTCTTAGCTATCAAATCGCTGTAAACTTTCTCTTTCAATTCAGTAATCTTGTGAACTTTTTCAAGATCAAACTTGTAAAACAAGTCATAAAACATGCCATAAGATTCACAGATGTGCTCCATAATCTCGTGGCTTTCTACCACCATTTTTTTGTCATAATTCAACAGATTACGCGCGGTTTCCTTGGCAATATCAACAATCTTATCCAGCATAGAAATCGTATAATACATAAAATGAGTGTTCTTGGTCTCATCATGGCGCTTGTTGATAAGGCGCAATGAATGGCTGATAAAACGCGTTACGTTATCGTGCTTTTCTTCAATAGATTCGAGAAGTATCCTGTCATTATTTTTTGCGGCCATTATCAAATCTTTGCACGTATCAGAGATTAAAATAAAGGTCCTGCGCAGTACGTTGTCAAGCTCTTTCGGATCCGCGTTCGAAATCACTTTCAAAAGAATATAAGTTTTCTTCTCTTCAACAATCTCAAGACCAGGACACCTGTTAACTTCCTGGTGAACTACCGAGCTGATGCTGATATCCTGCTCTGTTCGATAGTGGTGAGTTATAGAACGGCTAAAATCCAGCTTAATCTCATCATATCCTTTCTTGTACAAACCCCTGATAAGATGCATCATGGAAGATCTGTCAAGCTTTGTAACATCCACCTCAACACTCTCACTTTGAAGACCTTTATCGGTTGTGACAGTAAGCCTGCAACCCAGAGCTTCAACCTCCAACTCATCGCCTCTCTTTATGCCCCGTTCTACACACCACTTCCTTGGCAATGAGATTAATTGAGTAGATTCGGCTATTTGGATGACTTTGCGCCTCATAAAAACCCCTCTTTGCTATTAGAGGGAGCTTATTATTTATAAAGTTTTCTACCGAATTATTAATATTGGTTTTTTTATATAAATTTTATATTCTATCAGCACAAAATATAAAGGTAATTCTGCCTATAGAACACTACGGTTAGGAGGAGGTGGGAGATGAGAAGCTTGGAGATTGAAAAGGTCTTTCCAGACCCATTTGAAGAAGACGAAGAGGAAATCATAGAAGACAGAATGGACGAAGAATCAGCACGCGAGCTTGCCTTTGAGCAGGGTGTTGAAGAAGCAAACAACGAAATGGTAGACGACTGGAAAGAAGAGGAAGAACTCGAATGAACCGAGTGTTCATCCGGGACATAGAAGAAATCAGAGAGTTCGTCAGACTACACAAATCAGACGATTATTTTGATACAATACTGAGAAAGATGATGAGATGATGAAAAGAGCACACTGCGTGGGATGCGGGGAAATAATGGGACTGTTCGGTCAGGATGCGTACTTATGCAGGACCTGTGAACTAAAAGACGCACCAGACTCATAGTCTTCACTCACTACGACAATCCCGCCAGTCCGCAAGGGTTGGCGGGACTTGTTCTTAGACTTCATTGTCACATTTTCAATGCCGCGCCTTTGCTCGGCAAAGGTTGATTTTTTATCCCCACGCAAGCTAAGGGGAGAAGAAATCAAGTCTGCGACCGCGGCGACGAAGTGGAAGAACAATGAAATGCCCAAAATGCTATAAGGAAGTCATAGGAGAAATGCAGAGCTTCTGCAGGCACTGCAAGTACTCATTTGACTCAGGCGGAGACAGATGGTTCAATAATGAAGATGAGACAATACCTTTAAGCGAACTGTAAAAGCTTAAATACCCTTATTCTGACACTGCCGTTATGAAATGCCCAAAATGCCACAGAGACAAATTCGGAGAACTGCAGTCAGTCTGCAAGCACTGCGGACACTGCGAAGGAAGCGACAGATGGTTCTCTGACGAGGAAGAGCCAGTATCATTCAAACTAGGTCCTTAATTCTGCCAAAATCCATAACCTCGTGAGACTTGTCATTGACAATGTAAACTTCAAAATTTGTGATGTTTTTGATTAACGGGCTAAGAATTTCTTCTTTTGCCACATCAGTACCTTCTGCCAGCGGATTGAAAGAAGGCAGAACGATTAAAACGCTTTTCTTGTAAGTCCCTTTCAAGAAGCACTTGAACTTCTCTGCCTTTGCCTTCTCTCTCAAAGTAATCGCAGGATGCTCGTGACCGATAATAATAATTTTAGAAGGCTTATCAGGAACGTAATCACCGTGAACGATAAGAATATCCTTATGCGTTGCTTCCCTAACTTCCTTAATTTGTTTTTTTCTTGCGATAGGACCGAAAATAGTGTCGTGATTTCCCTTAACAGCCAAAAGTTCTATGTTCTTCTTTTCAAAATACTCGATTAATCTCAAAACTTCACGCCACTCCTGCACGCTGATAGTGCCGAACTCGTGCTTGATGTCCCCGTTCAGAATCACTTTCTCTACAGGAATTTGATTAAGAATCCAGTCCAAACGCCTTATTATCTGCTTAAACATTGACTTAGGAACAAGAACGCCTCTCTTTTGCAACGATTCTTCATAGCCAAGATGCAGGTCTGAGATAACTAATGCTTTGATATCTGAGAGATAGATACAAAGATCAATTGCGTAAATGTTTGGGGCCAACTTTATCATTTTTCAATCTCAAGACGCATTTTATCAAACAGTTCTTTAGTTCGCTTTTTGAGAACTTGAAATTCCTCCTCGCCAAGCGTGGTTCTTGTGGAATATTGCATTTTTTCCCTAACATCAAGAATTTTATTGCTATGCGCAAGATCGCTTGAAATATCTTTGTCAAAAATTTCCTTAAGATCTGCCAGATTCAGATGATTGACTGCGCCTTTTGAGATGAGCTCCTCAATAAAGGCAAATGTGCACGACTGGTTTCGTGATTCGTAACCGTGCTGAGCAAGAATGGCCAACAGGCCATGATAAAGAGCATAAAAAGACGCGCTTGCCGACCAGTCACTATACTGCAAATCATGAAAGCTCGTCATAGCCTCAAAATTATGCACTGCCTTCGCCAAATGAGCCTGAACAGACTCTGCAGACGACAGGATTTTCCGCAAACCCTGATGGCGCTCCCCGCCCCTTTTGCCTTCTTCAAAGCACTTCTGAAGCTTATCGCTAGCTGACATTTTTCATCACCTGCACTAAAACATCAAACCCCCAAAGAACAACACCATTGCGCAAAGCCTCAACCACAATCGGGTCATTATTTTTCAAATTATTCCTCAAATCATCACCCGTCTGGACAACATCCTGAACTTTAACAGGAACGATGTCCTGCACTTTGGCCAGCGCCTTCTTATAAGCTTCAAAATTCTTCCGCTCCAGAACAAATAAAACGTCAAGGTCTCCGGGTTCTTTCTTCGTGGTTATGTAAGAACCGAACAAAATACAAGCCTTTGCCACGGTTTTTAGAGCTTTAAGGTCTTCTGCACGCGCCCTAACCCTGCCTTCAAGCGAGTCGGACATCAAAGCAAGTTCCAAGACCCGCGAGGTCTTTTCACTCTCAAAATCAAGCCGGTAAGCCCTGATGTTGGCTATGTTCTCAACTTTAAGTATTCCTTCTTTTCCAAGCTTGGTAAGAATCTTGTAGGCGCCTCCAGAACTCACACCGCAAGCCTTTCCAATCTCGTTCATAGACAGGTTCTTTCCAGCGCTTGACGCCAGCAGCCGAAGCACACCTTTCTCATTCGCCGTCAAAATCATATCATTCACCTTTAGTAAGCAGTCACTTACCTTTAGTATATAAAGGTTTCTGTTTTAAAAAGAAGAAGAAATAAAAAATTAAAAGTGGCTGAAACAGCGCTCTTCTGTAAACACCATGGCAATGTTGTGCTCATTAGCTGCCTCAATAACAGCTCTGTCTTCAATCGAACCGCCGGGCTGAATAACAGCAGTCACACCAGTCTCGGCAATCGTTTTAATATTATCCGTGCTTGGCATAAAGCCATCACTTGCAAGCACTGCACCTTTAAGAGCATCCCTTGCCATTGATTCAATGCTCCTCTCTATAGTATTGTCTTCTGCCCTCAGCCTTGCCTCTGCTTTTTCATAAGCCTTCTGCACAGCCTGCTCAATAGCGCCAACACGCTCCTGCTGACCAGTGCCGATGGCAACGGTTGCTCTATCTTTTGCAAACACGACACCATTGCTTCTCACGTTAGCACAAACATACCAGGCAAAAAGCAAATCCTCAGCTTCCCTCGCAGTTGGAGCCCTGCAACTCTCCGCAACAACAAGACCCGCCTTATCTTTTGCTGTTGCACGTGCACGAACAAGCTGGTCAATTGCAGTAAACTTTGTCGTAAACGGCATTGAAAGAATGCGCGTGCCATCAGCCAAATCCCTTGTTTCAGGCAACAACAATTCCTCTTCAGAACTAAAAACAGGAATATCGTGGTGCAATACATGATCAAACGCAAGCACACGAATATCCTTGTTTCGACCATACTTCTTATGGTCATTAAACACTTCAAGAGCCTCCTTGTCCACTATAGGAGCAAGAATGCACTCAAAGAAATCTTGTTTCATAATCCTGTCAGCAAGCCCTGCCTCCACAGGCGTATTAAACACAATAGTGCCTCCAAAAGCAGAACGAGCATCACACCAATACGCCTTATTGAACGCACCAGCAGGAGTCTCACTTCTTGCAACTCCGCAAGGATTGATGTGCTTGTGAATGGAACAAGCAGGCCAGTCGTAATCAAGCATACGCATAATAATCAAGCCGCGATTCATATCCTCCAAATTAGTCTGGGAAAGACCGCCCTTGCCAGACTTCAACTCTTTCATCGTGGAAAGAACTGATATCGCGCCCTCTCTGCCGTAAAACGCAGCAGGCTGGTGAGGATTAGTGCCATAACGCAAATCGTTCAATCTCACAAAGACTTCATCAGAAGTATGATCATCATACTCTGCCCTGACAACAATTCTTTTCGGGAACTCCCCAACGTTCTTAGTACGATACATTTCCTTGCCCATTTTGTTAACCTCCCTGTTTCCACTCGTAATCCGCTATTTTTTTCAAACTATTCCATAAATTAAGACGAATGTTAACTGCCTGCATTTCTGGATCGCCGTTTTCTATCTCAAAAGTTCTCTGATGATGATAACGCGAAGCAATTTCACGAATTATCTCCTTGCTCTGACCAATAAACCTGAAGGGGTCAGTGAGAGTCTTGATATCTTCAGACGAAATTCTTAAAGTAATTTCGGGCTCTTCCAGCAGCACATCAGCAAACTGCCTCTTGCTCTCGTAAGCAGCTGTGGCAAGCCTTCCGACAAGAACATCAGCCTCTTTACGCGTAAGCGGATTTGGCACATAACGCCTATCTGTCAAACGCGTCAAAACCTGCTCGGATGTAACAACACCATAACTTCTTTCAATACGAGCCCTACACCTTTCCTTACGCAAGCCGAGCGAGTAAACAGTGCTGGCAAGAGACCTGATAACGTGGTCAGCAAAATTAAAACCATCCTGAAAATTAATCCTTGTGTTGGCAGAATTATCAAGATCCCTGGCATAATCCATCTGACAGTTAGCCATCGCAGTAACCAGAGTACCACGGATATAATTTCTGAAAGAGCGAGTCTGCTCTTCATTAACAGGATTTCCGCCTTTAATGTCTTTATGAGGCATTGCGGAACTTCCTTTTTTCTTCTTGCCCAGATATATGAAAATATCCCTGTCATCACCCTTGCCAGTCTTCACATACTGAGCAATATTCGCAATTGTCTCTCCGATACGCCCAAGCACGTAAACAACATCAGCATCAAACTCCCTTCCAGGTACCTGCGCAGAAGCAATCATCCAGCCAAGACCAAGCTTTCTGCAATAAGCTTCCTGCAATTTCATTCCGTCAACCCCGCTACTCGTTGCTGAATGATGATTACCTGTCGCATCCCCCCATTTACCCTTAACAGAGAACAAATAAACAAACTTAAGCAATGAAAGGCCAGACTGAAGCATTTCTGCATAATGAGCAAAAGCCCTGCCGGCAACAGAAGGCAAAGCATCAAAATTATGAGTCTGTTCAATATCCACAGTATCAATCCATTCGAGAGACTTATCAATAACTATGTCCCTTAGATTTTCAACAGAATCTGCAATAATCTCAAGAGAACCTTTAACCTGCAATGCTTTTGCAGTCTCGGTGGTATCAGCGCTAGTTCTTAACTTATTAATATCGCTTGCAGCCTCGGCCTTCACAACTTCTCCTAAAGAAACATTAAGTCCATTAACATCGTGGCCTGTTTTCTCCTCGTTTTCCCTAATCCTTTCAGGACTTATGCATTTAAGATTGGCCTTCTCTGAAATCTCTCTTGCATGAGCAGGAGGAACTATTTCAGGATTAATTTCAGACAAAGTGCTGGAAGCCTCTGCCTGGGCTAACAACGAATATTCAAAAGTCTTTTCAGGACCCCAATTCTGAACCATTTCATAAGTTCCATACCTGCCAGCAGCCAAATCTGCCGGATTAAGTTTCACACCCTCAGGCGTCCTTGGTTTTGGAATAGTGACCATTTTTACCTCCTCTCGTCAATCGTTGCATAGCGCTCCTTGCCAACAGAGATAATCTCAATCGGAACGTCAAGCTCGGCCTCCAGGAAGCCCAAGTATTTCATTGCGATGATGGGCAAATCATTTTTTCTTCTGCAATGCGAAGTCGGCTCAGACCAGCCCCCAAAAGTTTTGTAGACAGGCTTCCAGCCGTCCAAAACCGCAGGGAAATCAGAAGTTCTCTCTCCATCAC
>CABMGU010000046.1 GCA_902385765.1 uncultured archaeon
AACCATTGCAGTTCATCGTTTACAGAAACCTGTCGTGGCCGTCTGACGTTTACAATGGTTATTCTGCGGACGAACATTGTTATGATTCCCTCCTTCCGCCGCACCTTTGCTCGGCAAAGGTTGCTTCATCGGAAATGCACATATCGATGCCAATTGCGTGCATTTCCGAGTGTGCTCGGAAATAGCAGATTTCCGACATTTTCTCCCCTCGCAAAGCATGGGGAGAGAAAAGCAAGTCAGAGACTGCGGCGAATGTTCGAAATATTATTATCAGCCCATGTAAGTTGGTATGTCAGGGTGTTGTTCTCCTGCTTTTTTCATGAACTCTTTCTGTTTCTTTTCTGCTTTTTCAAGTGATTTTGGCTTTTGTATTTTGCCGAATTCTTCTTCGTACTTTTGTATTACGCTGTTAAGCACTCCTACAAGGCTTTTTGCGTGCCAGGGTTCAAGCATTATGACATTGTGTTTTAGCTGGAAGCTTGGCTTTTTGCCTCTCGGGTCTGTTCTTGGAGTTATGCATTTGAAGTCAAGAGTCAGTTGTGTTGGTGTGAAATTGACTGTTGCCTCGTGTGCAAAGAATGGTTCTCCGTCGTTAATGTTTATGTTTATTTGTTCTTGTGGCATATAATTCACCTCTGAGTTATATTATTTGTAGCTATAACGTCCTAGTATATAAACCTTACTATTAACGAAACATTTATATATAAGTTAAGTCTACCATCTACTTCGTTGACTTAAAGTCAACCAAACTGGAAGTGAAAATATGGGATTGATGAAAAAGGCTGACAAGGAAATCGAGATGTACAGGCGCGAGCTTGCTAAGAAGGAAGCGCAGATAGCTGATTATACTGAACATTTGAAGCGTTTGCAGGCAGAGTTTGAGAACTATTGCAAGCGTGTTGAGAAAGAGCGCAAGGATGTTGCAAGTTTTGCTTCAGAAAGGCTTGTTGTCAAGCTTTTGCTTGTGATTGATGATTTTGAGCGTGCTCTTCCGCAGTTGAAGAGCGTGCCTGAGCCTACTAGAAAAGGCATTGAGATGATTTTCAGGAATTTGCACAAGATGCTGGATGAAGAATGCGTTCAAGCAATTCCGTCTGTTGGCCAGAAGTTCGACCCGTATAAGCACGAGGTCCTTATGCAGGTTGAGAGCGACCAGCCGGAGGATGTTATTGTTGAGGAATTGCAGAAGGGTTACACTATGAATGGTAAGGTAATCCGTTATGCTAAAGTTAAGATTTCAAAGAATCACGGATTGGAGCCGAAAAATGATTAACAAGATTGATATTGATATGATTAATCGAATAAAAGAAATAAGAAAAAAGGGCAATTTTCAGACTATGAAAAAAGTCATAGGTGAAAATGAATTAAAACAATTCTTTAACACAATTTATCCAAAGTGCTCCATTACTGAACTTGAAGGTATCCTGGAAGTCTCCGATTCCACATTGCAGCATTGGTTTTCCAGATTGGGCATGCCGATGGTGAGAAATCATATTTCAAATTTGACTTATCCGGCAGATTTCAACAGTCAAATTGTAATTCAGGAAAGAAACGGAGCAAAAAAAGTCTCAGCAGTTAATATCACCCCCGAACTGGCATATATTATTGGGTTTTCATTAGGTGATGGAAGCATTCAAAAATATGCAGTTGAAGTGTTTAACCGAGATAATAATCTGAGGAAACACTTATTTGACTTATTGAGACCCTATGGAACCATTACTGTTGTTGATAGGGACGACGGATTGTGGAAATTAAGATTATCGAATGTTAAAATAGCCAATCTCATAAAAGATGAGAGAGGTGTGCGCGAAGACACATTAGATTATATTTTTGCAGATGAATGCCTTGCCAGGCAATTTATTGCGGCATTTTGGGATGCGGAAGGTACGGTTCGTAAACAGGATAAATATTTCCACCTTTACTTGTATAATTCCAATCATGATATTATACAAAGAATTTCTAAATTCTTGAAAGCCAATGGAATCGAATTGTCCATATCGGAACGTAAAACAAGAGATAAAGATTTTGTATTGAACGGCAGACTTGTAAAGTCAAAAAAGACCATGCAAAGAATAAGCATTCCTAAATCCGCGGCATTGCGATGGGTTGAACTCATTGGCACACGTTTATTACATTCAAAGAAGAGAAACACAGTTAATGAAATATTAAAAGTATATGGAGGTAAATAAAATGGGAAAGGAAAAGATCATAGGTATTGACCTTGGGACCAGTAATTCTGCAGCTTCTGTTTTGGAGGCTGGCAGGCCGAAGATTATTCCTTCAGCAGAAGGAGTTTCTTTGTATGGCAAGGCGTTTCCGTCTTTTGTAGCTTTTACAAAAGATGGTCAGCTTTTAGTCGGCGAGCCGGCGAGAAGGCAGGCTGTCAGTAACCCGCACGGTACTGTTTATGCTGCCAAGAGAAAGATGGGTACTAGTTTCAAGTATCAGATTTATGGTAAGGAGTACACGCCTCAGCAGATTTCTGCGTTCTTATTGCAGAAAATCAAGAAGGATGCTGAAGCTTTTATTGGTGAGCCTATTAAGAAAGCAGTCATTACAGTGCCTGCTTATTTTGATGACAACCAGCGTCAGGCTACCAAAGATGCCGGCACTATTGCCGGATTGGAGGTTGTGAGAATTATTAACGAGCCGACTGCTGCTTCTTTGTCTTACGGTCTTGATAAGGAAGGCAAGGAGCAAAAGATTTTGGTCTTTGACCTTGGTGGTGGTACTTTGGACGTTACCATTATGGACTTCTCAGAGGGTGTTTTTGAGGTTGTTTCAACTTCCGGAGATACCCAGTTGGGTGGTACTGATATGGATAATGTTCTTATCAACCATATAATTAAGGAGTTCCAGAAGGAGTCTGGAATAGACTTAAATGATGATGCTGTTGCTATGCAGCGTGTTAGAGAGGCTGCAGAAAAGGCTAAGATTGAGCTTTCTACTGTTGGTGAGACTGAAATCAATCTGCCTTTCATTTCTGCATCTAATGTTGGTCCTAAGCATTTGCAGATGAAATTGACAAGGGCTAAATTAGAAGAAATGGTTGACTCGATTGTCAAGAAGTGCAAGAAAAGTGTTGACCAGGCTTTGTCTGATGCGAAGATGTCTGTGAAGGATTTGCACAAGATTATTCTTGTTGGTGGTCCTACAAGGATGCCTATTGTTCAGAAGTATTTGGAGCAATGGTTCGGCAGTAAGGTTGAGCGTTCTATTGACCCTATGGAGTGTGTTGCAATGGGTGCTGCTATTCAGGCAGGTGTTCTTGCCGGCGAGGTTAAGGACATTTTGCTTTTGGACGTTACTCCGTTGAGTTTGGGTATTGAGACTTTGGGTGGCGTGTTCACAAAGCTGATAGAAAGAAACACCACAATTCCAGTGAAGCGCAGTCAGAACTTCAGCACTGCTGCTGACAACCAGCCTGCTGTTACCATTAGGGTTTCGCAGGGAGAGCGTCCGATGTTTGCTGACAACAAATTGCTTGGTCAGTTTGACCTTGTTGGCATTCCTCCTGCTCCGAGAGGTATTCCGCAGATTGAGGTCGCGTTTGATATTGATGCGAACGGCATCTTGAACGTTTCAGCTAAGGATTTGGGCACTGGTAAGGAGCAGAGTATGCGTATTACTGCTCCTAACAAGCTTGATTCTGCTGAGGTTGAGCGTATGCGTAAGCAGGCAGAGGAGTTTGCTGAGACTGACAAGAAGAAGAAAGAAGAGATTGAGACTATCAATCAGGCTGACACTCTTGTCTATACTGCTGAGAAGCAGATGAAGGACTTTGAGGGCAAGGTAAGCGAAAAGGAGATAAAGGACGTCAAGGATAAGATTGAAGAGTTGAAGAAGCTTATGGCAGAGTCTCCAAGAGACCCTGCTAAGATTAAGAAAAAGCTTGACGAGTGCAATCACGTGTTGCACACTGCAGCTACTGCCTTGTACCAGAAGGCTGGCAAGGCAAAAGCTGAAGCTAAGCCTAAGGAAGATGATGTCGTAGATGCTGAGAAGGCGTAAGTTCGCCGCGGCTTGAAGGTAAGCAATGGAATACAAGATAATCGCATTTGTGGCAGGAGGTTTGATAGCTTTATACATAGCTATCAGATTGCTTGGACAGTATGCTTTTGGCAGGCTTGTCAACGCTGAGCTTTCTCACGTTGTTCACGGAGCTGAGCATAAGGTAAAGGGAAGGTATGAGTAAGGACTACTATAAAACTTTGGGAGTTGAAAAAGGGGCGTCTCAGGAAGAGGTTAAGAAGGCTTACAAGCGTTTGGCTAAGAAATATCATCCTGATTTGAACAAGGAGGCTGGCGCTACTGATAAGTTTAAGGAGATTAATGAGGCTGCTGCTGTTCTTGGTGATCCTGAGAAGCGTCAGCAGTATGATCAGTTTGGCACTTCTGATTTTGGTCAGCAGGCGGGTTTTGATTTCCGTGATTTTAATGGCAGTTTTAATTTTGATGATATTTTTGACCAGTTCTTTTCTGGGTTCGGGTTTAAGTCAAGGGGTGGCAGGGGAAGGCCGGGGAGAGACCTTGTTGCAGAGGTTGATGTTACTTTGGAAGATGTTTCTAAGGGCACAACAAGGGAGATTGAGATGCAGCGTTCTGTGACTTGCAGTGAATGCCGTGGCAAGGGTGGCAAGAATTTTGTTCAGTGTTCTGACTGTCAGGGCCAGGGTATGGTGAGGCACGCTAAGAGGACTCCTTTTGGCGTGTTTGCTACAACTTCATCTTGTGGTGCCTGTAAGGGCACTGGCGAGGTTGCTGACAATGTTTGTGAAACTTGTGATGGCGAGGGCGTTATTGTCAGCAGGGAGCCTGTTAAAGTAAAGATTCCTGCTGGTGTTGAAGATGGAATGAAACTGCGTGTTTCCGGTGAGGGTGAGGCAGGACAGCAGGGTGCTCCTTCAGGTGACTTGTATGTTATCGTTCACGTTCTTGAAGATGAAAGATTCACAAGAGACGAGACTGACTTGGTTGTTGAACAGCCGATTAGTTTTTCTACTGCTTGTTTGGGTGGCGAGATTACTGTTGAAACTTTGGCAGGCAGGAAAAAGGTTGATATCAAGCCCGGCACTCAGAATAATTCTGAAGTCCGCTTGAAAGAGGAAGGTTTGCCTGACTTGCGCAGTTCTCGTACTGGTGATTTTGTTATTAAAGTAAGTGTTGAGGTTCCTAAGAAGGTTTCCAAGAAGCAGGCAGAATTATTGCAGGAGTTTGAGAAGGAAGGCAAAAAGAAGTGGAGCTTATTTTAGCGCTTTTTTGATTATTTTTACAAATCCGCTGTAGTGAAGCAGTACGACTGCTGTGAAGATGAATGCTAATGCCGCAATTATTCCTTTTATTTCTGGTTTTTGTTTTATTTCAGGGATGAAGGTTGGAAGGTAGGAGCATTTGTGGTTTCTGCACACGTTTGACCTGCAGTCGCTGTCAAGACAGCACTCGTACGGATTGCAGGTGTGTTTTGTTATTGTTCCGCAATCGCACGGTATTGGTGTGCATTTATTGTCTTTGCATTGTTTTGTTTCAGGGCAGTCTTCATTTTTACTGCACTCTGTGCACTTGTGGTCTGTGCATATTCCGCTTTCGCATTCTTTGTTTGAACAGCACTCGTATGGTTGGCATTTGTGTGCTTCTGTTTTTCCGCAGAGGCATAAGACTGGTATGCATAGGTTGTTTGTGCATTGTCTGTCTGAAGCGCAGTCAGCATTTGTTGTGCATTGCAGGCATTCTGGTACTTCTATGTTCATTGTTACGGTGATAAAGTATGCTTTTATTGCTTTGATGGTGTATGTTCCTGGGAGTGGTGCTTCGAGCGTTATTGTGCCTGATGCATCAGGGATTCCGGTTGATATTGTTGCTCCGTTTGATATTAGTTCAACAATTATTCCCGTTGTTGGCGTCATGCTGTATTTGTTTTTGACCGTGGCTGTGAAGTTTTTGCCTGCGCAGGTTGGTTTTGCTTCTATTGATAGGATGTTGTAAAATCCTCCAGCACCGCCTCCTCCTCCTCCGCTTGTTGGTCCGTTTCCTCCGCCTCCTATTCCGAATCCTGAAAAGCTTGTTGTTTGGTAGATGAAGCGTTTGTTGGCTGTGTCTTTTGTCGCGCTTGCGGTTATGTCAGTCCAGGCGCCGTTGCAGGTTTGGGCTGTGAAGTTGTAATTGTCGCATTTGGATAGTGTTAGTGTTGCTTCATTTGAATATGTGAGGTCGCTGTAATTGATGTATATTGTTGCATTGTTGAAAGTGTAATTGTTCTGTATTCCGTAAACGCCGAGATAGCCGAGGTGGTTGAGTATCTTGTCCATTCCGAACGTTCTGTTTCGTTCTGTTATTGGGTTGATGCTGTCTATGTTTACTTGCAGAGTGGTGTTATAAGTGCTGAATGTTGTGCTGTAATTGAGGAACTTGTATACTTCGGGGTCAAGATTGCCGGTTGCTGATGTGTCGTTGTCTGCGAACGTGCCGTTTGCGTAATATAGTGCCATTGTTGCAGGTATTCCTGCCAGGGTGTGGTCTTCCACGGTGGTAATCACTTTTGTCTGCATCAGCCAGTGCACCATGTTGTTGAACAGCGTTGCTCCTGATGGCGTGATGTTGTAGCCTGGATCTCCGGCGTTTGCCCAGACGCCGTATGTTGCGCTTCTTGCCGTTGTTGTTTCTCCTGTTAATAGCGTGCTGTCTTGCTCGTTTGCCAATACTGATGACTGCGCGTTTCCTGTTGGTATGACAAATGTTGTTCCTATTCCTCCTGACACTGATTGGACTGTTTGTTGGTCTCCTCCTAAATCTTTGAATAATACTTCTGTTGCTCCCATAAAGCTTGTCACGTAGTTGTTTACTGCTGCTGTGACTGTTGATACTGCTGCTGATACTTCTGAAGTGTATGTGATGTCGAGCAGGCTTCCTTTGCCGCCAAGAACTTTTGTGCTCATTACGGGTATGCTGTAGTTTGACATTGCGGTTCTTAGCGCTTGTGTTTCAATTGGCCTGCAGGGGACGTCTCCTGGGCAGAATGATTCGCCTGGTGCGTAATAGCTTACGTCGACTATGAGGTCTGCCCAGTTTGTGAGGTTGTTTGTCCAGTTTGTGTTGTTGTTGGCAAATGTTGCGTATGGGAAATATGTCAGGGTGTGTCCTGCGGAAGTCAAGACATCTGTCATTACGGGTGCGAACGTGTCGCTTCCTGTTACGAGTATGTTGAAGTGGAAGCTGTTGTCGATTGGCGCAGCGCCGGTCAGGGTTGCAAATAATAATATTAGGAGGAGTTTTTTCATACGGACCTCGCTATGAAGTACGTGCCAGCTCCGATGAGCAGTATGCCTATCCAGCGGTCAAGCGTTATTGTTTCTTTGAGGAATACGAGTGAGAAGATTATGGTGAGGACATAGCCAATGCTGAGCAAGGGGTACATTGCTGAAAGGTCCAGTGTTGCGAGTGCAATGAGCCAGAATGCTATTCCGAAAATCAGAGAGGAGAATCCCAGCAAAAGCCATTTGTTTGTGAATATGAGTTTGAGGTTGTGCCCGCGGAATAGTTCCCGTACGTCTGGTTGGAGGTGGAGTTCGTTGAATCCTGCTTTAAGAAGCAGTCTTCCGATAGCTCCTGCTAGGACGCATATGAAAATGAACAGTATCACCTTTTTTATCATTTTAATTTGGGTATAATATGTAATTGATTTGTACGGCATATGGGCTATTTAAAGTTTTTCTTGTCTCTATTGAGGGTATTAAATTGCAGTCTGTGCAAGCGCATTGGTATTGCACTTGAAGCACTCCTTCTTTGATGTTTTGAGAGAGTATTTTGATTATTGTGCTGTTTATGGTTTGGTTTGTTAGTATGTATGCGATGTTTTCTGTTATTCTGCATCTTTCTTGTTTCGAGAGGAAGCTTTTGAAGCTCATTCCTTTGTCTTGCGCGTATATTTGTTTGTATGCCTGCCAGCTGTCGTTTGAGTGGAAGCGTATTGTTGTTATTCCGTCATCTGTGGTTATGTTTTCGTATTCGAAGTTAAAGCTTGTAGGATTTCCCTTGAAGGTGGTTGCTGTGTCAGTTGTTAGAGCATCTATTTTTGCGTATCCAAGTGCGGATGCTGTTAAAGTGACTGTTAGGAATAAAATAACAAACAGCCACGTGCGCTTTTTTACAAGGAATATTGCTGGGAAGCATATGAAAACTGCGAGCGAGTCGATACCGAATGCAGGGTATGCTCCCAGCATTTGATTTCTTATTAGTATGCCTGCAGCCGGCAGCACGAGTGCGTACCATTTGTTAATTAGAACTGCGATTGTCAGTCCTGCAAAGAATCCGAATT
>CABMGU010000047.1 GCA_902385765.1 uncultured archaeon
AAACAGCAAGACGAGGATGAATGTTGCCGCGGCAATCAAGCTCCCTCAAGATTTCTACTTCTCTGCTATAATCTGGCCAAAGAGAAGACTCAATCCTCTTAAGGCGTGAGTTCCTGTTAGAATCACTCCTGACAATTTTGTAATCATCAATTGGAGAAGAAGTGAAAGCAATACCTGACTCAAAAATAGATGAATAAATAGATAGTGATGGGCTTCTTCTATCACCGCCACTGCAGACGTAGGCAACTTTCATGAATTATGAATGGATTAACAATCTTTTTAAACAAATAGGTGATACATCTAATATGACTATTCCGAAGCTTAAAAATGCGGAGCATTTTGAGGCCTCAGGATACAACTCTCATATCCCGAAGCTTACCGATATAAAAAACTGGTCTGTTGACATAGAGAAACAAATAACAGAAGAATGGAAAAATAACGAAAGGTTCAGGTTTGACCCACAAAAAACAAGGAAGATTTACTCAATAGACACACCACCCCCCTACGTAAACGCACCGATACACATCGGGCACGCAGTATCATACTGTTATATGGACTTCTTTGCAAGATACAAAAGAATGAAAGGCTACGATGTTTTATTCCCATTAGGATTAGACAGGAACGGGCTGCCAATAGAGGTAGGAGCGGAAAAAAAGTATAACATATCGCCATTCAGCGTAAGCAGAGAAGAATTCCTAAGATATTGCAAAAAGTTATTGGAAGAAAGCAGCGTTGAAAGCGCGGATTCATTCGCAAAGCTGGGAATATCATTCACATCATACAAGGAAGGAGGGCACATAGGAGCAGTATACAAGACCGATTCCCCAGAATACAGAGAATTAACACAATCAACATTCACACAACTATACAAAAAAGGACTAATATACGAAGACTCAAGAATAAGCAACTGGGACCAAAAACTAAGAACGACAGTGGCAGACAGCGAAATAGAAAGAAAAGAAGCAGAAACAAAACTGAACTACGTGAAATTCAGAATTAAAGGAAGCAAAGAGAAAATAATAATAGCAACAACAAGACCAGAATTATTATGCACTTCAGTACTGATAATATACAACCCAAAAGATGAAAGATACACACAACTAAAAAATAAGATAGCAATAACACCAATATTCAACAGCGAAGTGAAAATAATACCCCATGAAGACGCAGACCCTAATTTTGGGACAGGATTAGTATTCATGAGTTCTAGCGGAGGAGACCAGGATGCAGTAAGATTCCTGAGAAAAATGGGGATAAAACCAGCGTCTGCAGTAGGGATAGATGGGAGGATGAACGAAAATGCCGGATTGCTAAAAGGAATGAAAACAAAGGAATCAAGAGAATAAATAATAGAGATGATGAAAAATAAAGGGCTTTTGGAAAAGCAAGAAAAATTGATGCATTCGGTGCCGATAAGTGAAAGAAGCGGAGCAGAAATAGAATTCGTCGAAATGCCAGAATACTATCTTAAACAATTAGAACTAAAAGATGAAATAAAAAAAATAGCAAAAAAAATAAACTTTTATCCGCCAGAATCAAGAGAACTACTGGAAAAATGGGTGGACTCAATAAGTATGGACTGGCCAATAAGCAGGAGAAGATTTTACGCGACGCCAATACCATTATGGAATGCTGAAAAATCGGGGAAAAAATATCACGAAATACCGCGAGAAGGAAAGTATTACCAGCCATGGAAAGAAAAAGTACCAACAAACGCAGAAGTATGGTGTGAAGGAAAAAAGCAGGGGTTAATAAGCGAAAAAAAATTCTCCGACATGGAATGGAAAGGAGAAGAAAGAGTGTTCGACACATGGATTGATTCGTCAATATCAGAGTTATTCATACTAAAATACGGGGAAAACAAAGAATTCTTCAAAAAAGCATATCCTGTAAGCCTAAGACCTCAGGGAAAAGAGATAGTAAGAACATGGCTTTACTACACCCTCCTGAGAGGCTACCTCGAAACTGGAAAGGCACCATTTAATGACGTATGGATACACCAACACATACTTGACGAAAAAGGAATGAAGATGAGCAAATCAAAAGGAAACATAATAAGCCCGCAAGAATTGCTGAAAGACTTCGGAGCAGAAGCAATAAGGCTATGGAGTGCTATAGAAGGAGACTTATCCAAAGGAGACTTAAAATGCTCAAAAGAAAGAATAAGAGCAGAAGTAAAAACAATAAACAAAATAATCAACGTAAGCAAATTCATAATGCAGTTCGAAAAACCAATAAAATTTGAGAATAATAAACTGACTGATACTGACGCGTTATTCATTGATTATGCAAATGAATTAGCAGAATTCTGCGATAAAAGCTACGAAAAGTACGACTTTTACAACCCATCACTAAAATTAAGGAACTTTTTATGGGAAGTACTGGCATCACACTACCTCGAAATTGTTAAGAGCAGAGCATACAACGAAGAAGGAAAATTCACAAAAGGAGAAGAAGCATCAGCAAGACACACACTTCATTATCTGCTGGAAAAATTCATGATACTGATTTATCCGATAATACCACAAGTTACAACAACGATAATGAAAGAAAAAGGAAGAGATTTACTATCAGAAGAATACCCAAAAGAAGAAAAAACAGGAAATAAGGAAAATGCAAAAGTAATAGAAAAGATAATGGAATTCAACAAAATGGTATGGAAGAAAAAACAGGAAAAGAGCATATCACTTAGAGAAGCAATTTCTGGAATAGAAATACCTAAAGAATTAGAAAAGTACTCAAAAGACCTAAGGGCAGCACACAAAATATGACTGAATAGCCTTAAAAACGGCTCAATCCCTATAAAATAGCTATGACTGACACAAATTTTGAAGAATTAGTGCAAAAACTTGAAAGCATAAGAGGGAGACATACTGAACTTGTAAGTGTGCTGATACCAGCAGGATTCAACAAGGACTCAGTAACAAAACAGTTGGAAGCAGAAAAAAGCACAGCAAACAACATAAAGAGTAAGAGTACAAGAAAAAACGTTATTGACGCCCTTGAAAGAGTAGTAAGATACCTGAAAACAATAAGAGAAACACCAGAAAAAGGGTTAGCACTATACTGCGGAAACACAAGCGACAATGAAGGACAACCAAACATAGAACTATTTGATGTACACCCGCCCCTACCACTAAAAACAAGAGCTTACAGGTGCGACCAGACATTCGTGATAGAACCGCTAAAAGA
>CABMGU010000048.1 GCA_902385765.1 uncultured archaeon
AACGCTAGCCGTGTTCCACAAGCAAGTGGCAGTTTTTGTGTTTGCACTAAATGCCTGAAGCCTGTTAGAAGGCGAATTAGTTATGGTTCCATTACAAACATTGCTTCCGCTCACCCAGAATTCAACAATGAATGAGGTCGTCACATCCACGTTATTAACGTTCACCACAGGAGCAGTAAGATTAACGATTGTTCCTTTCGGACCCACAGGAGGGTTTGCATTGACCAAAGTAACGTCAACATCAGGACCAATGCAGAACTGGTAACCAAGACCATTAATCACAAGGTAAGGATTGAATATCTGAGAGTCAAGAGGGTTAACAATACTCGTATTAAGATTAGAGTTAGCAGCACCAAGTGTTCTTTTTGTCGTATCATTGCAAGCAAGACCTGCATTATCTGTGCAGATGCCCATCACCAAACTCGCATCTGTTTTTGAGGTGCTGGAACTTCCAAAAGTTCCGCAATTAGAAGGAAGGCCTGAGAGAGCACAAATATCCACCTGGGCGCTTCCACCAGGACCAATGCTGTTAACAAATCCTGTTGTCTGCGCATAATTCGCTTGCAAAGTCGCAGTAGTGCTTCTGGCATTGAAGCTTCCTCCAAGAAAACCATTGTTGCTCATGTTAACAATCAAGTCACTGATATCAACAGTGCCATTTCCATTAATGTCGACCACAGCAAATGCTTTCGCAGGATAACGAGCCAAACCAGAATTAATATTATATGAAGCAGGGGTTGCAAAACAACCCGGATTTGGACCTGCTGAAAGGGTATCAAAATTGCTTCCAAAAGGATCCAGCGCAATAAGGAAAGATTGCTGCAGGCTTGCTGAATTCGGCGCAATCAGATAGGCAATTCCTGCCTTAATTCCAGCAAGACCTGAACCGCACACTTCCAGCTTAAAATCAACATTGCCCCCTCCATTATCAAGATATCCCCCGCCAGCAGTAGAGAATAAAACCCTTTGCTGCGTCAATGCAGATAATCTTGTTCCAGAGGTCGCATCAATCAAAGCAGCGCTGGTAACTGATTGAGCTATCGCTAGGTCAGAACAGCAAATGGTGGCAAAAATGACCAAAATCAAGATGAGATACCAGTTTTTATTTGTTTTTTTCATTTTTTATCACCACTCTAAGTTGAAGTTTGCACACGCTCAAATAACCTCAGCAAGTTATCATTCAAAAACTGCTTAGCGCCTTTTGCAGGAATTGTCGTCGTGGGCGCTGCAGGATCCGCAAGAGACCCAATTACGAATGCCTGACTGTAAATCAGGCTGCCGCCAGAGTCATATGCATTAATTGTAAAGCCATATGGACCAACAACACCTGCAGTGCCAGGAACACCGCCTGTTGGAATCGCAAGAACAGTCAACTGTCCAGTGCTGTTTGTTGTTCCATTACCAAGAGCAGTATTTCCTGCACTATATGTTCCAAGCTGAACAAGCGTCCAGGGCATAATGCTGTTTTGTTCAACAATTTCAACTCTTGCATTTGCCAATGGATTGCTTGTTACCGCATCTCTCACTGTGAATTCAATAACCGCAATTCTTCCTGCCTTCAGCGAAAGATTTCCGCTGCCTGACCCATTATTGAAAATAGTGAAGTTAAAAGTATCTCCAAAATCCTGATTAAATCCTGACTGGGCGCGCTCAAATATTCTCAAGACGTTATCATTACTTGACTTCACAGATAACTGGTTCGGTATGGATTTGCTAACACCCTGCGGAGCAAGAGTTCTATTAGTCACAGTCATCTGCTCTGTTGCAAGAACATTTCCGCCCGCACCAACAATGTTCACATCAAGAGAATAATTACCCACATACGGATCTGCAGCAGGTTCTCCTGCAGTCGGAACAACAGCAAACTCAACCCTTCCATTACTGTCTGTTGCCACAATGCCTGATGCAGTATTTGAAATCGGGTCTGGCGATGTCTGAATTATAGCCAGATGGAATAATGAATTTACTTCGCGCACGGTCAGGTTGAGAGGCGTCAAAACACCCTGTTTTTTCGTTAAAATAGTGAGGTTGTATGGAATGCCTGCTATCGGGAAAGCAGTCGTCTCATTGCCGTCAATATAAATAATGATTTCATACTCCTCGGCGCCAAAAGCACAACAGACCGATACTTCATAAGGAGTTGAATTGCAGTCAGCAACGTGCAGGTTAGTGCCGTTGTTAATGTTAGGAATGGTGACAAGACAGGCGGCGTTTGTCAGATTGGTTCCGTTGGTAATATTTGCAGTACAATTTCCATAAGTGCTGACATAATCACAAGTTATGGACATATTATTATCAGCAGAAATGAAAGCAGAAAGGTTGTATGATGAGTTTACGGGAATTCCAACGTGAGAATTATTTGCCTGATAGAGTTTCAGGAAAGCAGTGCCATTGCTTGAAGTGCTTACATTGAAAGTGCCTGTAGCATCCTCGCAACAAACACTGTAATTACCCCAGGACTGATTCGGAAGGGCAGCGTGAGAATTATTCAAAGCAAACAATTTCAGAACAGCAGTCTGATTGCCAGAACAGGAGGAGGCAACAGAACAATTCAAAGCGCCACTGGAAAGAATGTCAAAAGACTCAGCAGTAAACAATTTCTTCAAATTATCCATAATACCCATACCAGTAATGCTTTCAGCAAAGACAGAAGCAACTAACAAAAGCAACAGCACTCCAAGCAAATACGTTTTTCTCATCTTTCGAAAAACACCCTCTTATTGAACTTGCACTTCCAATAGTTCAGGAACTCATCAACATCAGGAGCGCGACTCTCAGAAACAAGAAGAACAGCCCTGCCAAGCTGTTCAACATTCAGATTCTTAACAATACCAGAATTACCATCACGACCCTTCAAAGCATAATAAAACCTCACTTTATCCTTCTTCAGCAAATGCTCTGTAGAGTATTGAAATACGCACTTGGCAACAAAATCCGTCATACTACCCCCTTTTGTTAACTAGGTTAACAATAAATGATTTATAAAACTTTTGAAAACAAGAATTTCTGAAGCGCCGCTCTGGTTTCCAACTGACTTCTTCTCCCCACGCAAGCTAAGGGGAGAAGAAATTCACCCAAGCGTAGCTTGGGCAGAGCGGCAAATGCTAAAACCAATCATTAAAACAAAAATTTAAATATCAAGAGTGAATTACTTGGTTTAATGAAAAAAGTGGGTGTGTTATTGGGGATAGTAATACTTCTAGCAGTAACAGCATACGCACAGCAGTCGCACCCGGCAACAGAAGTAACACCAGGCACGTTCAACAACGGCGCAGGAGGAACATTCAAATTCTTGTCAAATACGCTGACTGACTACTATAAGTTCTTTGTAGGACCGGCAGGACAAGAGCAGGCAAATGTTTCCAACACGTTCTCAATAAAAATGGCAAAATCAACACATTATTGCGAGGAGTACATATATCCTGACTTAATATGGCACACCTGCAATGGAACAAACGGAACGATACAAGGAGGCGGAGGAACAAACCAATTAACAAGCACCCCAGGACTCATTCTTCCTACCAACATCGCAAGCATATTTCTAAATTTCTTTGACATAAACATCTTCATCTTTGACGACTTCAACTGGGAATCAAAAACAACAACAGATCCAGGAGGAGACATCATAGGAACTGTCAACTTCAAAAACGTAAACGGAGGAGGAGTCATACACGTAAGCGCAGACGGCTCAGCAGCAGGAACATTCGCCGGCACAAATGCAAATACAGGAACGGCCTCAATAATCTCCTCAGTACAAAGCGGTTCAAATGTAGTAACAGTCACGCAAACATCATCAAGCTACACAGTAGAGACGCCGACAGGAACATTAATTGTTAACGGAGACGGACCAAAATTAATACCAAAAGATCCTGCTACAGGACTTCCTTTACCCAACTCAGCAGTCAACATAGGCAACAACCCGGCAAACTTGGGCACAGCACAGTTCCATGCAAGCGTAGGCAGCGCTTCATCTCTTGCATTTGCAACCAATTCATTAAGCATAAATGGACTTGGCGGCATTTGGGGTGCATCCGTAGGAAACTTAGTCGGAGGCACAGCAGCAACAAACACGAAAGGCATATCAGCATTAGGAGCAGGATTTGACACATTCACAACAAATGGACCGAACGGCCTTCTAAACTCACAATTTTCATCAGGAGCAAACCCGTTAGACCTATCAGGAAACTCAGGCATTACAACAATACAATCCTTTGATGCCGGAGGAAACCCTGCAGCAGACATTTCCGCAAGCGCAGGCACATTTGGCGGAAACAACCAGGCATTCATAACAGCATACAAAAACGCAGGAACAACAGAAGCAGCATACTTCTCTGCTGCTTACAACACAGGAACAGGAACATCAACAGCAACAGTATACGGAGGAAGCGCAATAAACCTCAACGCAGGAGGCGACCCGACAAACATCACGATGAACGGAACAGAAATAAGATTCTGGACAAACGGCAGCACAAGAGTATACATCGGAGAAAACGGAAAAGTAGGAATAGGAACAAACAACCCGATAACAATGCTTGACATCATCAATGCCACACTCATAATCCCGCAATCAACACCGCCATACATCTGCTCCTTAACATATGACGGCGCAATATACTATGACAGCGACGTACACAGGCTATGCTTCTGCGACTCAGTTAATTGGGTACAGGTAGACGACAGCATCACAGGCTGCAGTTAATGCTTCAAATGCTTTGAAAGCGCTCTCTCAATCTTGCCCGGCTCTTCAAAACTTCTAAGAACATAATCACCAGCAGTTGTCCTGATTTCCAAATCACCATAACGCAGCAAACGCTGAAGGAAAGACTGGCTGACAGAAACATTAGAAACAGACTTGCAGGAAATCCTTGTAGACTCTTTTGAAAGAAGACCCTGGCGAAGCTCAAGGTTCTCACCATCAACAATAACACGCTCACTCCTGATAAGAAGCTCCAGTATCAAGAACAGAATCAAGGCAACACCGCCAGAAATCCAGGAAGCCCTGTCATAAGCCTTGTCAGAAAACCAGATAGCAAGCAAAACAAGAACAGTAACTATCAGGTAAGCCCACCAGTAATTCCAGCGCGAAATGTGAAATTTCATTTTTATCACGGGCCTGCAGGGATTCGAACCCTGACCAAGAGGTGTCACCGCAAGAGTTAGCTCAGTTGCCTTCACAGCAGCTCCTGACCGAAGCCTCTCATCCTATCCGTTAGACTACAGGCCCATAAAAACCAGCTATATAATCACGATTTAAAAGCTTTGGGCTAATGCCACCTGTAATAATCAGAATTAGTTCTCAAAAACAAGTCAACGAAAATCATAAGCAGAATGATAGCATAAACTATCAGAGAGAGGACAGCAAAAGTACCGCAAAGCAAGAGATGCGCAGCAAACATAGGCAGAGCAGAAATGGCAAGCGCATAAATCACAGGCCTCAACACCTTCTGGAACTTCCACGTCTTAACATTATAAAAGATAATCAACAGCAAATTCAAGCCAAGCAAAACATCAAGAGCAGTCTTAGCATAACCGCAGGCGCCAAAAGCCACCTGCATCTCAGGAACACAATCAGCAGGACAATCCTCGCCAAGCTCACAGACTTTATTTCCACAGGACTTCTGCTCACAACCCTCAGGAGGAGGCATAGCCCTCGTGTCAACAGGCTTGCCGTACAATTCAAGAACGCCCTTCTGGCAATTGCCAATCTTCAAAGCAGCATACATCTTAGGAGGAGCCTTCTCATTAAACTCGCTGGAAAGCTTTCTCAGGAAATACAACAAAGTATAACGCTGTTCAGGACCGGAATTCATCACCAAATGACCAACCGGCTGTTCAAGCTCATCAACACAGGCATCCTCAAGAACAACACCATTCAATCTCTTGGCACTTTCAACACTCACAACACCATCATTAGGAGAAGGCAAGCCAAGCAAAACCCCGCTCTTAAGCGAGTCCTTAGTGCCAGCCAAAGAAAACACCTTAACAGAAGAAGGAACAGGATACTGCAACCCCTTTGACAGCAAGCTCAAAGTCCCAGGATGCGTATTCATAATCGGCGCATTATCAGCACGGCCGAGAAGCCACGCAGCCATCTCAAACACCTTCCCAGCAGAATCCGCAAGAGGAGTGCCCTGATTAGGAACACCAGCCATAATAAACGCCACAACCTTTGGAATCAAGGAATCAGGCTTCTGCTCCTCCTGATGCAGGAACTCACGCACAACAAGACCGCCAAGACTATGGGAAATGAAAACAATCTTGCTGTAATCCTTCTTTCTAAGCTCCTCTGACAAAGCAAGAACAGCATCATCAAACTTTGCACCAGAATAACCGAACACAGCAACATCAACATTCACATCCTCATCATCAAACTCCTTCAGCAAAGCAGACATACTCTGCTGAGGGTCACTGAAAAGACCGTGAACAAGAACAACAAGCAAAGGAGAACCAACATCACGGACAGTAAACAGGTAAGGCTTAACACAGCCTTCACAAACATTCCCTGCAATCATAAACGTCAAGGAATTACCAGAAAGATAAGGCAAAACGTCCAAAGAAACAACAAAGAAATCATTCTCCAGCTTACCCCCAACATAAACCCATTCCTTGTCCTTCAAAACATAAAAGCCCAAAGAACTTGGATCAATGTTCTCCTCCAAAACAAGCCTGCCGGAAATGTTAACAGACATACTCTTCGGATTATCAAAAACCATCTTCAACGGACGGCCGACAACAGCAAGAGCCTTGTTTTTAGGCATAGCAGCATTCTCAAGAGAAACCCTGACGCCATCAATATCACCTGAAAAATCAGCAGTAATGCCGAGAGCAGACAATTTAGGAGCAACAACAGAAAGAATAACGCCCTCCTTCACATTAACATACGAAACAAAAGGAACCTTAGCCGCATCAAACAAGTGCTGAACATCATAACCAGCAAGCGAAGGCTGAGAACCCAAAGCAGAAGGCAAAACAATTTCATTATCACCTTCTTTGTACAAAGCCAGCAAACCATCAACAGGAGGAATATTTGTAGCAATATCAACAGTGCCACCATCACAATTATCAACATCGTAAGAAGCAAGCTTCACATAATCAGAAGGCAGAACAGCAGCGCCAGTCAAAGGAGAGGCAATAGCCCCGCCATATGCCTTGGCAACATAAAGAGGACCATCAGTCTTCTTATCTGAAACCACACAATAATCAAAAACATTATCACCGCAAGGAACACGCAAAACACCATCAAGAACAGCAAGCTGGCCAGGAGCAACCTCTGTTGCAAGAACAGGAGCAGGCTCCACATCCCTGCACTCCTTATTCCACCTCAAAAGACCTGACTTCGTCCAAATGCAAGTCTGAACTTCATCACCGCACATCCTTGTATCACCGCGCTTGTAACACTCAGAACACAACATAATAATATCATCAGCAACACCATTGCAATTGTTATCCTTGCCGTCACATACCTCCTGCTCAGAGCGAACACCCTGCTTAATCAAAACCCAAACACCACTCTGGCATTCGTAAATGGTTTTTTTGCAAATGCCAACATCACGGCCAAACTCGCGACGCTCGCCATCCTTGCAGGTCTCCTGAGAACACTCAGACTTCGCCTTCTCAAACTCAGACAAAGACTGCGTGAACGGGTCAACAGGATTACTGCAAGAATCACCGCCAACCCAGTCAAGACTGCCATAAATGTCCTGAGAAGCGTCAAAAACAAAACCAGGAGACAAAACATCACACCTCATCTGACCAGCAAGACAGACGTTTTCAGCAGGACCGCCTGTGCTCATCTGATAACACTTACCGGAAGGCGAAGAAACAGGATAACCCTGCTTGAAACGATTGTTTGCACAACAAGCAGAAGGAACTGTCTCACCCGTACAGCACGGGTCAGGAACACTCTTCAACTCGCCACGAACAATTAATTCAACAGGAGGACACAACTTGCAGTCGGGCTTTTTAGCTTCAGCAGAATTTGAAATACCTGAATTGTCTTCAACAAAGATTCTGGAATTAAAAGTACTTTCAGGCAAAGGAAGCTCAATTTCAAGCTTTCTATCACAGGCTTTACCTGAAGTATCACAATCAATATCAACAGTTGTTTCAACACCGTCAACAACGTAAGTCAAACGCTGCAAGGAAACAACGTCACCAACACTCTGAGAATGAGTCCAGCCGTAATTAAGCAAAATCTTTGTTTTGGAGTCACCAACACACTCAGGACGCAAATAAACACCAAGATCCTCTTTTGGAGGACCAGGACAAATAGGCACGGGTTCAGGGTCGACATTCACTGCCTTGCTGTCTGCAATCTTCTGCAACCACTCCTTCTGCTTTTGATAATAAATCGCAGCATCCTTAGAGTCACGTTCTTCATTAACTTCAGGAAGCTTGGCAACATGGTAAACCTTATCTTTGCCAAGCACTGCAAAAACCATCAAGCCACTGGCAGGCCTTGTAAGCTGAGCCTGGCTCTTCTTAAAGCAATCATCAAAACTATTCATTGCAGTCTTAACATTAGGCACGGTTTTGCCGTATTCGTCAACCAAAATCTGCTTCCACGAAACAGAACCATCCTCCTGGCATTCAGAAGGAACACAAATTTTCTCATTCTGCCCGCCACCGCCGCCAACGCCACCGCCTAAACCAGGAGCTGGAGGCGGGGGAAGCGGAGGATGACAAAGAGGATTAGTGGGATTATAACCAAAATAAGCCTCAGCACCATCATTAAAAGTATCACCATCAAAATCAGCAATCAGGTCAGACGTGCCCCCTAAAACTTCAGCAGCAGCCGGAAGATTGTCACCATCCAAATCAACCGCATCACCCACAACAAAAATATCAGAAGTAACGCCAGGACCAACACCAGGAAGAATGATATTAGTAACAGGACCAACAGGATTAAGACCAACAACATTACCCGCAGTATTAACTGCAAAAAAACGACTTCCTGTTGGATCGAAACCAAAACCGAAATTGTAGTTATAACCCAAACCCGCAACAGGAAGAGCCAGGGGAAACGCGTAACCAGTAGAAGCAAAAATAGGACCGTAAGCAGGAGGAACTCCAACAGCCGAATAAAGCAAACCATCACTGCCAAAAGCAAAAAGAGTGGCAACAGTCGGGTCAAAAGCAATGCTCGCAATTGTTACAGTATTAAAGGGAGGATCCAAAAAGAAACCAGCACCAGCACTCACACTGTTGCAAACACCAAGAGCACCAGGAGGAACAGCACCAACATTACAGACATAAATATCAGAACTAGCGGTAGCAATCCTATCTGCAGCGATTAAAACCTTGCCAGCAACAGGATCGTAAGCAAGATCAACAGCAACAACACCCGGGAAAGGAGGAACAGGAGCAAAAACAAGAGGAAAACCACCAATAGGCGCAAAAGGAGCCAATGAAAACCACTGCGCAAGATTTGTAGAACTAACAGCAAGAATATCACCTGGAGGAAGAATAAAAGCGAGAGGGTCTCCATAAAGATAATCAGCACCAGTAACCGAACCAAAACCAAAACCGAGACCAGGAGAAAGAGTGCCATCAAAATAATTCACAAAAAAAGTATCAGCTCCATTCATAAATAAAAGCGGAGAAGGACCATTACCACCAACACAACCAGGAGGTGCAGAAGGACCGATAATGGGCAAATCAAAAGAAACAACCTTCACGCTACGAACAGAAAGACTTGAAGGAACAACAGACAAGTTCAAAACAGGAGCAAATGAACTATTAAGAACTCCAACATCAAAAGAAAAAACATAAGTGGAATTCACAACAGAAACATTCGAAGAATTAAGCAAAACAGAAAAATTCGAGTTAAGCAAAGACAAAACAGCTGAAACAGAAAAAGAATTAACGTCAACACCATCAGACAAGGAAACACTAACAGCATAAGGAGAGGTGTTCAAGACAACGACAGAAGACCTGTCAAAAGGACCCTCAACAACCTCAAAAGCATCAATTACCTCATCACCAACAGAAACAGAATAATTTCCAAGCGGAGCATCAAAAGGAACACTCAAAACGCCAACCAAAGAAT
>CABMGU010000049.1 GCA_902385765.1 uncultured archaeon
ACCCTCATTTAAAATAGTTTATAACCACTGAGGAGATATTAACAAAGGGCGTTTTGGCAGAAAACTCACTCGTCAAGAACAACCATTTTTGAGCAAAATGATTGGTTGTTCTTGAGCACACTCGGAAAGCTCACTTTCCGATGTTCAGACACGCTGAAAACAAGCCATCCGGATAGTGCCTACGCGTTTTTTATGGTCTTTCAGCGATTTTTACCCAGCCACTCACTCCAGTCTTGACAATGAAAATCAACAAGTTAGGCATCAGAAAGACATTTATTAATTAGGCACGAGAATTTTATTTTCGTTCTTTCTGAAACTTTTTGACCAGCGCTCACTTTTAGCGAACAAATGTGATGAAAAAGTGAGAGTTTCGTAGCAAATTAACAGATATTTTGGAATGGCTATTTTTTGTTAGATGTTTTAAAGAATGTTGTTTCTTAATTTGTATTTTACAAATCCTATTTTGCAGAATATTTCTTATTAAAATCTTTGTTACCAAAACACAGGAACAAACAAGTAGTGAAAAGAATTGAATGCGCCAAGCGCGTTTAAACGGCCCCAGAAGCGATTTATCGTCGAAAGCATAAATACACAAAAGTTTGAAAAAATGAAAAATCAGGCAAATAATGAAGCCCTCAAAACAGCATAATTTCGGGATTAAAACCAGTTACAAAAACTTGTCAGGGATAATCCCAGAAACAGCTTAAATTTGCAACTTTTGCCAAGTTTTGACCTGGAACCAGGGGTACAGGCAAGGAAGACCTTGACCTCATTTGTCGGGATAATCGGAAAATAAAGGGAAAAATGCCGGCGCTGACGGGAAAATGGGAGAAAATGATGGGAAGGTGGTTTGAGGTTTTGGAATGGGTTGGTGAAAAGTGTCGGGATTTTTTGATAATTTGCGCTGGCAAGGGTAAAAAGTAAACCGTTTGGAAATGGTATGAATCATTTTTTTAAAAAAGTCTTTACCACGGGCATTTAAACGCGAAATCGGCGGTTTTTTCGATGAGAAAAAATCATTGAAAAAAAGTTGATTAAAAGTTTTAAGCAAAAACTGAAAGTTTCTGATGTCGGTATTTTGGTAACACGTGTCGGCAAAATCGGAAAATTTTTAATCTTTGAAAAAATTCAATGTTTTGAAAGAGGTGCAATGATGGAATTTCTCCTCGGAAATGCGGAACCAATAAACCAGGAAGTAGAGGAACTCTCAAAAGTCCTTGTAGCAAGATTTGGGCTCTCGCCGAGGAAAAAAGACGGAAACGCACAGCTACACAAACTCCTTCTGCAGCTGTATGAGCGCAAGAAGGAAGCAAACAGGTAAAAAAAGCCAGAACTGGCAGTACTGCCTGTCGAAGAAATGGCGCTTTATGCTGACATCAAAAGACAGACGATGTACGACTACCTGCGAAGATGGCTGGACCTGCAAATACTGAAAAAAACAAGCTTTGTCTCAGGAGGAAAAGTCGTCATAGGCTACGAGCTCAACGGCAACAACCTTGAAGGGGCATTCAGGAAAGCAGAATCGACGCTGAAAGGACACCTGGAGGCAAGCTTCAGGATAATCGAACAGCTCCAAAACGAGATAAAAAAAGAAAAACTAAGGTCTACACCCACGCAAGAAGAGAATTCAGACCAACAACATTCTCCTTAGACTGAATAAGCCTGAACTCAGGGTCAAGCTTCAGGAAAACAGTGGTTCCATCAAGCTTTTTCACGACGGGAACGCCCTTCTGGATCATGCTCGTAATGTTGTCCATAACAACAGACTTTGACATCGGCAAATCCTTGGCAATCTGCTCATAGGACGCGTACGGCTGAGTTTCAGTCAACAGGTAAAGCGCCTGAAAGACCTCTTTCTCCTTGCCGGACAAAGGCTGAATCTCAAAGCATTTCTCGACTTTAGAACCCCTCACAAGCAACGTGAGTTCATCTATGCGCTCAGAAAGCTTGTCCAGCTTCCTGTTTAGCTCGTTAAGAAACTCAGTCGTAGCTGAGAGCTCATCGGTGTTCTCGTTGATGGCCTGCCTATGGTCATCAAGCTCCTCACGCATGCACTCAAGCACGCTGGAGCATTCCTGGCGAAACACAACACCATCACTCGACAGCAATAGTTCTTGCTTGTCGCGAATTTCAACCACCCCATTTAGTCGAATGAGTTTTTGGAAAGGGAAGAAGTTTAAATGCTTTTTGGTAGGGAAAAAAATTCGGAAAATGCTTAAAATACGCCCTGTTTTTCTCTTCCCTTAGCTTGCGCAGGGAAAAGAAAAACGTCATTCAGCAGGCGACGAAATCAGCAATCAAAAATCAATGCTCAACGTGCTGAGGAGAGGCAACGTAAACAGTATGTTTTCCGTCGCTAACAACCTGCAAAGCCTGCTCAGCTTCCATCTCCTCCAGAATACGGTAAAAGCTCGATTTCGAGCAAAGACCCTGCTCGTCAACAACCATCTCTCTAAGCTGCAAAGCGCCAACACGGCCATACTTGTGAACAAGACCCAGGACGAGGTTCTTGATGTAGTCCTTGCTATTCCTGGCAAGCTTGCGCATAAGCTTCTCTTTCAAGGCAGTGGCTGGCTGTTTCTCAGAGCTGTCGCTAGGTGACTGGTACTCCAAAGGGCGTACTGCAAGAGGAGACTTCTCCCTCCTCAACTCCAACAGCTCAATCTTCTGCTCAATATGCCTGATACGCTGCAAAATCGGATCAAAATTGTAGAACTGCTCGACGAGCTGCTTGATCTCGCCTGGCGTCTTAGGCAAATGCTGAACAGTCACCTTAAGCTCGTTCAAGGCAAACTTCTGCTCCTCGGCGAGACGCTTCAAGGCGGTGTTCTGGTCGATAAGCTGCTGGTTCTGCTGATACAGGTAGCTAACCCACTGATACAGCGAGTCAGTATCCTGCTTCACCTTAGCAAAGGACTGCGAGACGGAAGCATCCATCTCAGCCAACCTCTTTGTACCGAACAAATCAAACATAAAAGCTGTTAATGATGGTTTATTTAAATATTTTATCATTCCAGAGTCTTGGGACGGTCCCAGAAATGGGACTGGGACTGGGAATATTTTGGGATAGTCCCAGGACCGATTTATCGACGATAAAAACGCGCGACTGGGACAGTCTCAGGACGGTCCCGGGATAGTCTCAGGATAGTCCCAATACCGTCTCAGGAATAGATTGGGACTATTTTGGGACCATCTTGGGAATGGTTTATCGACTATATTATATGTGGAACTGGGACAGTCTCAGGACCGTCTCAGGACTGGGACGGTACTGGGACAGGACTTTTGTGGGAACGATAGGTTAAAATAGTAGTTATGGCTACCTGACAGATCAAGAAGAAAATTTGGGATAGAAAAAGTGGATGAGAAAAAATTTGACCAAAAAAAATGTTTTTGACCAGGGGTAAAAAAATGATTTTGGCTGGGGAAAAAACACCACAAAATAAGCAACATTTGGGCACCAGAATTTGAGGGTTTGGGTTGGGTGCGAAAGAATTAAAAGAGAGGGTTGTTAGGCACCGTAATTAAGAAGAAAATATCAAGTTTGTGAGTAAAAAGTGAGAGTTCGCCTGTATGTTCCGGAAGCTGAAAACAACAAAGAAGTAGCCATTTCTAAAGAACAAGTTAGGCACCTGAAGGTCCTGAGAGTGAAAGAAGGCGACAAAATAGGCATATTCGACGGCAAAGGACACGAATTTGAAGCAACCTATTCTGGAAAAGTGAGCGACAAGCTGTTGCTGGAAAGACCAATAAGGCTGAGAGAAGAACCGAGAGTCAAGATAACACTCGCAATAGCAGTCCCAAAAGGGGCAAGAATGGACGTTCTTGTAGAGAAAGTGAGCGAAATAGGCGTCAGCAACATAGTGCCTATCATCTGCAGCAGGAGCGTAGTAGAGCCAAGAGAGGCAAAAGTAGAACGATGGAGAAAAATCGCAATAGAAGCCTGCTCACAATGCGAGAGAAGCATAGTGCCTACGATATCTGAGCCGATAAAGTTCGCAGAGCTTTTATCGACGATAAAACAATACAATCACGTGTTTGTCTGCCATATGACAGGAACCCCATTAACAAAAGAACACTGCGAATGCCCGAGCATAATGCTCATAGTCGGACCAGAAGGAGACTTCACGCCAGCAGAACTTGATGCAGCAAAAGAAGCAGGATGCACAATGGTCTCACTCGGACCAACAATACTAAGAACAGAAACAGCAGGAATAGTAGCAATAGGACAAATAGTCGGATTAAGCCAAAAGGCTTATAAATAAGACATAGGTTGCAAGAGAATATGGAAATAAACATCGTCGAAGAAAAGAAAAACAAGCTCATCTTTGAAATAACAGGCGAAGGACACACACTCAGCAACGTTCTAAGAAAAGAATTAAACAGCGACGAACACGTAAAAACAGCAGCATACACAATCGACCACCCACTCATAGAAAAACCAAGATTCGTGCTAGAAACAGACGGAGCAGACCCGAAAAAGACACTCATTGCTGCTGCCAAAAGAGCACAAAAAGAACTTGAAAAAGCCAAGTCAGAAGCGAAAGAGCTCAAGTAAGAATTTCTAAGTTTTTGATTATTTCTGCATCACTACGATAAAACACTCCTCACAATGCGCTCCGAGTTCCACTCAGTCGCGCTTGTTCGTCGAAAAATATAAAAATACAAGGCATAGTGCCTATGATATGTTTGTACGAGTCAAGAAAATAAAGGGGAAACCGTACGCTTACCTGGTGGAAAACGAATGGACACCCTGGGGAAGCAGACAAAGAGTCACTAAGTACTTAGGAAAGACAAGCACACTAACCAGATTCTCAGAAGGACTGCTTGATTTGCCAACAGGACTGCAAGAAGCAATACTTGAAGCAGCAGCACAAGAACTCGTTAATCACGGGTTTGCACGCGAAGGAACGATTTTGAAACAAGAAGACATTACCGTAGACCTGCAAGAAAAGACAGTACGACAAAAAGGCAAAAAAATCGTACTTGGAATGAATGAAGGATACCTCTGCGACCACACACTACAACAACTACTCACTTTCACACCAGAAGAAAGACCAGACGAAAGCGCCAAGAAACTGGCATCGCTGGCGCTTGAAGCAGGATTGAAGCTAAGCAACGAACAATTCGTGCACTTGTTCGAGCAGGTAAAATGAACGAAGCACCAAAACACTTGGGAGTCATTGTAGACGGAAACAGAAGATTCGCAAAAAGACTGATGATGAACCCGTGGAAAGGACACGAATGGGGAGCAGAAAAGTTCAGAAAATTCACAGAATGGTGCTTTGAGCTGGGAGTACAGGAAATAACAGCATACGTATTCTCAATACAGAACTTCAACAGACCAAAAGACGAATTTGAATATTTAATGAAAATATTCAAACAAATGGTAAATGAACGATTACAGCCAGACAACCTCAAAGAAATGAAAGAAAAAGGAGTAAAAATAACATTCATAGGCAGACAAGAAATGCTTCCAAAAGAACTGCAAGAACTTCAAAACAAGCTAATGGAAGCAACAAAAGAGAACAAGCCCAAAAGAGTTAACTTCGCAATGGCATACGGCGGAAGAGAAGAAATAATAGACGCAGTGAAAAAGATAGTAGCTGAAGGCAAAGAAGTAAACGAAGAAGAATTCAGCAAATGCTTGTGGCTAAATTCCAACCCTGACCTGATAATAAGAACAGGAGGAGAACAAAGAACAAGCAACTTCCTGCCATGGCAGTCCACATACAGCGAATGGATATTCCTTGAAAAACTCTGGCCAGAAATCGAGAAAGAAGACCTGGTAAAGTGCATAGAAGAATATAAGTCAAGGGAAAGAAGGTTTGGGAAGTAGAAAAGCTTATAAACAACCACTAGACGCTCAATAGTATTCCCAATAACTAAACCACCTCGGTGGAAGGGAGTTAGACTATAATGGATAAAAAACAATTCATACAAGCAATACAAGCACTGAAAGCACTTCCTAAAAGAAAGTTCAAACAGAAATACGACTTCATAATGAACTTAAGGCACCTGGACCTCAAAAAACCAGAAGAACAAGTAGAACTATGGGTAAAACTGCCGTTTGACAAAGGAAGACCAACAAAAATAGGAGCACTGGTAGGACCAGAACTGGCAGAGCAGGCAAAAGCAAACTGCGATTTGGTAATACTGCACGACAACTTCTCACAATACACAGACAAAAGAAAAATGCGAAAACTCGCAAGAGAATACGACTACTTCATCGCACAAGCAAACATAATGGCGGACATAGCAAAGACCTTCGGTAGAATCTTCGGACCAAGAGGCAAAATGCCAAACCCGAAAGCAGGATGCGTCGTACCGCCAAACGCGAACCTGAAACCACTGGCAGACGGCCTGAGAAAAACAATCAAGGTATCAGCAAAAATCCAGCCAAGCGTCAAAGTAATGGTAGGAAACGAAGACACGCCAGACGACCAAGTAGCAGAAAACTGCCTGACAGTCTACACAAACGTGGTGCACAAACTGCCACAAGAAGCATTCAACGTCAGATCAGTCCTGCTGAAACTCACAATGAGCAAACCGGTAAAAATTGAAGAGGAGGCAAAGAAATGAGCAAGACCTCCAAAGCAGCACCGGAAAAGAAAGAAGTCGTAAAGAAAATACTGCAGTTCGGCAAACAATACCCAATAATCGGACTGCTCAACATGGAAAACCTTCCGGCAAGCAGCCTATTAATAATGAAAAAACAATTACGAGGCAAAGTCGAGCTGGTAATGACAAGAAAAACACTCATATTATTGGGACTGAAAGACCTGAAACTACCAAACGGCGAAAAAATAATCGAAAAAATAACAGGAATGCCGGCACTGATGTTCACAAAAGACAACCCATTCGCATTATACAAGATAATCAAGAAAAGCAAAACGCCAGCAGCAGCAAAACCAGGACAAATAGCACCAAGAGACATCACAATTCCAGCAGGACCAACACCATTCACACCAGGCCCTGTAATCTCAGAATTCGCAGCATTAGGAATCAAAGCAGGAGTAGAAGGAGGCAAAGTAGCAGTCAAGCAAGACGCAACAGTAGTCAAAGAAGGACAGCCAATCAATGCAAAACTTGCAAGCATGCTGCAAAGACTAGGAATAGAGCCAATGGAAATTGGCCTGGATTTGATTTGCGCTTACGAAAAAGGAATCATCTACCCACGATCAGTATTAGACATTGACGAAACAAAGTTCATGCAAGACCTGATTGGAGCTGCAAACGCAGCATTCAACCTTGCAATAGAAACAACACACATCACAAAAGACACAATCGAAACACTGCTAGGAAAAGCGCACAGAGAAGCAAAAGCAGTAGGCATAGAAGGAAACATAATGGAGCCAGAACTGGTAGGAGAGATACTGGCAAAAGCACAGAGACAGGCACAAGCAGTAGCATCAGAAGGAAATGTTCAAACTCAATAATATTTACAGGAGGTAATTAACATGGAATACATATACGCGGCATTGCTCCTCCATAAAGCAGGGCAAAAAGTCGAAGAAGCAAACGTCAAGAAAGTGCTCGAAGCAGCAGGCGTCAAAACAGAAGACGCAAAAATCAAGGCACTCGTAGCAAGCTTGGCAGGCGTAAACATCGACGAAGCCATGAAGAAAGCAGCAGCACCGGTAGCGGTTGCAGCACCTGCAGCAGGAGCAGCGCCAGCAGAGAAGAAAGAAGAAAAGAAGAAGACGGCAGAAGACGAGAAAAAGTCTGAAGAACAAGCAGCTGCCGGACTCAGCGCACTCTTCGGCTAAAAAAAATATTTTTTTATGTTTATATTTAACAGCCGGGGGAACCTGAATGTTGACACCGCAAGAGAAACAGCAGATAAAAGTACAAATTGATGCACTACAAAAAGACATCAAAGAACTAAAAAGCACTCTAAACCAGATAGACGAACAAAAAGAAAAAGTCTTTGCGGACAGAAAAACCCTCGGAAGACAAATCGCCACTTCTATCAAAGAAATAAAACAACTGCGACACGAAAGAGATTCCCTGACTGCAGAAGTCAAAACAGCAAAAGAAGAAAGAGCAAAACTCGCAGCAGTCATCAAAGAAAAAATTGACGCTTTCAAAAAAATCCACGGAGAGAAAAAACAGGCTGAACCGAAAAACGGAGTAAGAGAAAGCCCAGGCAAACTAAGACAGGAAATAGAAAGAATGGAATACAAAATCGAGACAGAAGGACTGAGCTTTGACAAAGAACAAAAACTGATGAAAATCATCAATGCCATGAAAAAAAGACTCAAAGAAGCAGAAGCACTATCAGGAGCATACGGCGAAGCAAGAGAACTAAGCAGGGAAATAGACAAACTCAAAAATGCAGCTGATGAATTCCACGCAAAAATACAGGAAAAAGCAAAAGTATCACAGGAAAAACACGAAAAACTGATGGAAATAAGCAAAAAAGTCGACGAATGGAAAAAACAAGAAGAAGAGATGAACAAACAAATAGAAGCAAAGAAAAAAGAAATAGACGAGAAATGCCCGCCATTAGACGAAAAAATAAAACAATACTCTGAATTAAAACTGAAAATAGGCGAGGAAGTAAAAGAAGAAAAACTAAGAACAGTAGAACAAAAGAAAAAGAAACTATCAGAATTACAGCAGGAAGTTCAGGAAAAACTCAGAAAAGGAGAGAAATTAACAACGCAAGACCTGCTGATAATGCAGAGCATTGATGAATAATCACTTTCTCGGCTTCAACTTATCAAAGAAATCCTTAACCTTAGGATCATTTCTGGGAACAGCCTTAGGACCAAGACGATAGTACTTCTTCTCAACAACAGTACCCCAGCTGTAAGCACCCTTCTCCTGCTTGACCTCAGCCAATTCAAATTCTCCGAGCTTAACGCCTTTTCGCAGGTTGTAGTAAATATTTTCCCTTGTGCACGACGGGAAAAGCTCGTTGTAATATTTATGAATCTTATAACCATAAGCAGAACCGATAACATTCAATATTTCGATAACGTTCTGTCTGATTTCAGACTTAACAGGTCTTCCTCGAGATGCCATGTCAAGAACCACCTGTCATAAGATTATATGGTTGTTCTTGAGCATGATCAGAAATCCTGCGCATATTGGATAGATGAGACATACAAATTGTTTCAGCACTCTGGATTTCCGACATATAGAAAATAATTCAACCTTTTCCCTTATAAATGTTTGTTACTACCCAACTTTAAGAAAGTTGGATCAAGAAAGTTCCTTAAGATTTGATTCTGATATCATCAAAGAAGTAATATGCTGCATAAGCTCAGAATAATGCCGGTTAATATTTGCAAATGACGCCTTCCTGTTCTCAGTCTTGTAAAACTCCTCTGCAATTCTGCCGATAGCCTCCAAATCACCGTGAATCAAAGAAAGCTCATTCTCCATATCGTGCAGTTCCCTGCCGGACTTCTTGAACTTAACTTTGGTTGCGTGCGTCATCAAATCACCAAGCTTCTGCCTTGCACGATGAACCTCATCACTAATAACATCACACGCCCGACGAATACGCTTGCCAACAACCTCTGCCTCAGCAAGCTCAATAGGGCTCTTTGCAAGAGCATAATCACTCAAATCAAGAACGCCCTGAGAAATCTCACGAACAGACCGCTGTATTTTTTCCTCTTCGTCAAACAATTGCTTTAATTCATTCATCTGCTCCTCTTTTTCTCGTGCTCAGCAATAATCACCCTAGTCTTAACAATCGCATCAGGACTCAGACTAATGCTGTCAATACCGCAGTCCACTAAAAATTCGGCAAACTCAGGATAAGTTGAAGGCGCGTCACCGCAAATGCCAATCTTCCTCTTATGCTGTTTTGCAACAATGATGACGTGCTCAATCATTTTCTTGACAGCATCATTGCGCTCATCGTAAATGTCAGCAACAAGCTCTGAATCACGGTCAACACCCAAAGTCATCTGAGTCAAATCATTACTGCCAATGCTGAAGCCGTCAAAGATTTCACAAAAGTCATCAGCAAGAATAACGTTGCTCGGAATCTCGCACATAACATAGACCTGAAGCTCATTCTTGCCGCGCTGAAGACCATTCTCCTTCATAACAGCAAGAACCTTCCTGCCCTCTTCAGGAGTACGGCAGACAGGAATCATAACCTTCAAATTAGTCAAGCCAAATTCCTCGCGAACCCTCTTAATAGCCTTGCATTCCAAAGCAAAACCATCCTTGTAGCCTGGCTTGTAATACCTTGAAGCGCCGCGCCAGCCAATCATAGGATTCTCCTCCTTAGGCTCAAAATACTTTCCTCCGATAAGGTTGACGTACTCGTTTGTCTTGAAATCAGAGAAACGCAGAATAACATCCTTCGGATAGAACGCAGCAGCAAGCATACCAACACCCATCGCAAGCTTGTCAACAAAAAACTGCTTCTTGTCCTTGTAGCCGGCGGTCAAATCCTCAATCTTCCTTCTGGTCTCCTCATCCAAAACCTTGTCAAAATTAATCAAAGCCATAGGATGAACCTTGATGTACTCGTTAACAATAAACTCCTCGCGAGCAAGACCAACACCATCATTCGGAAGGAAACTAAGCTCAAAAGCCTCATCAGGATCGCCGATATTCATCATAACCCTTGTGTGAGGATGAGGCGCCTTCTGAACATCAATCCTGTCAACCTTAAACTTCAAAAAGCCGTCATAAACAGCACCGTGCTCGCCTTCTGCACAACTCACAGTAACCCTCTGACCATTCTTAACAGCGTGCGTCGCATTATTAGTGCCAACAATACAAGGCAAGCCAAGCTCACGAGATACGATTGCTGCATGCGAAGTCCTTCCGCCACGGTTTGTTACAATGGCAGAAGCAATACGCATAATAGGAACCCAATCAGGATCAGTCATCTCTGTAATAAGAATCTCTCCTGGCTTAAAATCAAAAATCTCCTTGACATCCTTAATAACGTGCGCAGGACCCTGCGAAATCTTACTGCCAACAGACTTGCCAATCGCCAAAACCTTTCCCTTCTGCAATAATTTGTACTCCTCAATGATATTGCGGTTCTTCTGCGACTGAACAGTCTCAGGACGAGCCTGAACAATAAAC
>CABMGU010000050.1 GCA_902385765.1 uncultured archaeon
ACTCCGTCAAAACTGAATGCTCCAAATATTTTTCCTGTTGCATTAGACGGGCAATTCCCTCCGGAACAAGTGCCATTATTGTTTTGTCCGCTGGAATCATTAAAATTCGCGGCACCAGAGCCTTCATCAAGATGCCACAAACCGGCAAGATTAGTACAATCATCAATACTACAATCATATTCCCGATTCGCATAAACCATGATGGATAGAAGTATCAGTAGCATCACACCTTTTTTAAACATTTCAAATCTATAATTCTCATTATGTATTTATATTTTTTTGCATTATAACCTGCCCTTTTCCACGATAACCGCCAAGAACAGCAACATTTAAATACACTTTTGTCATTTATAATATAATTAACGTGCTAATCAAAAAGGAGGTATATAATATGCGAAAAGGACAAGTTGGTATTGGACTAGTAATTCTGGGAGTTATTGCAATAATAGCGGTCATCGGACTCGTGCTATTATTCACGCGCGCAAGCAAAACAGCGCAAGGAGCAATGCTAACAGACCTTTCAATAGGAAACGCCTACGGAAGCGGAAACGTTCCCGGGCTTGGCATCGGAGAAACATACCCTTCACCAAAATTCATCAGAGAACAAGGAGGCTCAGTGCCAGCGCAGCCTGAAATAGCATACCCTGCATACGTGGGAAAAGCATACGCTACAAAATCAACAAGCGGTTCAAGAACTCCTGCATTTGTCATCACAGGAGTGGGAGCAGAAGGAGGATTCGCAAGCATTGAAAACATATACGCATGCGAAAACGACCTCATACTATCAGGAATACCAGTACCACACGACTTGTACAACGCATACACCGTACCAAACAAAGGAGTTGGAACAATAGCAACAGGATGGTATCCTCCAGACAGCTCAGCAGAAGCAAGACCAACAAGAGACTACATCGGAAAAACAGGAGGAGACGTATACATGTACATGAACAGCGTAGGCTCAGAGCAGACAATGCCTGACAAATCAGCAGACGACCTGAACAGAGAACTGATTTTGACAAAACTAGTCTACGGAGATGTCAGCACAGCAAGACACCCCTGGAGCACAGTATCAATAAACGGCAAAATAGTTCCGGTCTGCTGGATATCAAAGGAAACATTCCCCTTCAGACAATAAATATTTTTTTATTTACTTTTTTATGGAAAAAACAAAACTCGGATTAATATTTCTAGGAATCGTTGCATTAGTTGCCGTCATCGGACTTCTCCTAATGCTGAAAGGAAACATAACGCAAATGGGAGTGGGCGGAGGATATGACGAAGGAATAGCGCCGGTATTCAAACTTCCGCCATTCAGGCCAGGAGAGCCTGCAGCAGAGTTTCCAGCAGGACCGATGGAAACAATAGGCACGCGAACACCACTAATGATATTCTTCAAAGGAACATACGGAACAATATACGAATCAAGCCAATGCTGGGCAGACCTTTTCCCAATCCTTCCAGCGCCACAAGACATGTTCTCGTGCTATGTAGTGCCAACGGCAGGAGTCGCAGAAGAAGTAACAGGATATTTCCCGCCAAGCAGCACAGCGCTACCAAAAGCGCCAGGCGGAATGGAAGGAAGGATAGGAGGAGATGTCTACTGCTACGAAAGAACGCCGAGAGACAGAGACCAGATGATGGATAAATTAAAATCAAAACTGGCTGAAAAAGGATGGTACATCTCGATAGTAAACAACCAGGAAGTTCTAAACTGCCAGAAAGGAAAAGAATTCATCTACCCGCAAGGGCACAGACCAGGGTATTATTAAGGATAAGATGGAATACAAACAAGTAATTCTAGTAAGAGACGATTTGAAACTAACGAGCGGAAAAATGTCAGCGCAGGCAAGCCACGCATCAGTCGGAGCAGTACTGCAATCACACAAAGACGACCTGAAAAAATGGCAGGACCAGGGAATGAAAAAAGTCATCCTACGAGTAAAAGACAAAGAAGAGCTTTACGCTTACAAACAAAAAGCAGAAGACGCAGGACTTGTAGTCGCATTGATAACAGACGCAGGACACACGCACCTGGAACCGGGAACAGCAACGTGCCTCGGAATAGGGCCTGACAAAGCAGAAAAAATCGACAAGGTAACAGGAACACTTTCGCTTATTTCATAGTTGCAGCAGAACTTTGTTCTCCGAAACGTTTATAAACACCCTTCAGAAAACTCACGAACATGGTCAGCTTTAAGCTTGTAATAGGAAGCAAGGACGGCAAATGCGTCCAAAAGGAAGTGCAGGAGCCAGAAGCAAAAACGCTGTTAGGCAAAAAAATAGGCGACATGATAAGCGGAGACCATCTTGGCTTTGCAGGCTATGAATTCCAAATCACCGGCGGAAGCGATTACTGCGGATTCCCGATGCGAAAAGATATTGAAGGATTCTCCCGCAAGAAAATTCTTGCTGTTGAAGCAATCGGCTTAAGAAAAAAAGCAAAGGGAGTCAGGACGAGAAAAACAATCTGCGGAAACACCATTCACCCAAAGATTTCTCAGGTTAATCTGAAAATAACAAAAGAAGGAAAAGAGCCAATCGTAGCTCCTCCAAAGACTGAAGAGAAAAAGTAATTCTGAGTAAGATTGTACTGCCAAAAAGCTTAAATACGCGCAACCAAACATAATACTTAAAGGGGTGCAAATGACTGACGAAGAACTAGTCAAAAAGTTCGTTGACTTGCAGACAGAAGCAGAAACACTTCTGGCACAGGACAAGATAAAAGAAGCCAAACAGAAGTACTTGGAAGTAGTAGATGCATACCACGAAATAGAAAAAAGCCCTCTCGAACACTTCCACAAAGAACTCGCATATGAACAAGTAACAACCCTTTTCCAAAAAGTCAGCGAAACAAAAGAAAGAGTAAGCGTACCATACCATTTAATCGCGGCAGGAATTCTCGTCATAGCGCTGAGCGTGCTGGTATTCATCAAGCCAAGCATAATAGGATTTGTCGGGTATGAAGACATCATAAGACAACCAGTAGCATTAACCTTCACAGAATCAGCAGTAAAACAAATAACACTCCAAGACAGACCAATGTCCCTTCTCGCAAGCGGAAATTACACAGGAAACGTAAAACTATACTACAAAGACGGGGAAAAGTTCGAACTCATATTTGACAGCGCAAAAGCACAAGGAGGAACCTTCAAAGAAGTATGCGAGGAAACCTGCGAAATAATAACAGACTCAAACACAATAGAATTATTCGCGAACATAGAAGGAGGAACACTGACGCTCAACGAACTCGCATATAAAGCGGGCAGGTAAAGAAACAGCGCACCAGCCTGGAGCGCAAGCACAAGAACATTCAAGGCAAAACTGAACACGCCACTCACACTTGACCTTTCTGAATACTTCACAGACCCGGACAACACGGATTTAGTGTACCTAAGCACCTCAGCAGACGGATTGGACGTACTTGTACAGAACAGCCTTGTGACAATAACGCCAAAAATCAAAGGCGAAAAGAAAATAGTATTCGTAGCATCAGATTTGCAGGAAGTAACACGAATACTGGTAACGATAGAAGTGCAATAACTACATTTTCAACTGGTTACAATTTGTAACCGTTTCATTGCTTCTCCAGTGGGTTACGAATGTTATGAATTCGGCTGTTTTCTCTATAAAAACCTATTTTTCTTTCTTCTTATGGCTAAGTCTCTTTTGCTCTTCTGACTTCTCTAAGAAATTCTCACTTGAAACGACGCTTTTGCCAAGCTTTTGTTCTATATCTTTGCGTGTTGAACCTGCAACATCTCCGCCGTCTTTTGCGTCTTTTTTTAGGTGTGGAAACTCATTGGAGTCTCTTTCTCTTGTAAATCTTGCAGTTGTTGCTTCTCCAAGCATGGTGAGAATAAGTTCAATATCATCCATGTGATCTCTGAGGTTCTCTTTCTGCAATCCTTTGAATTTCTTGTATTCGTTGGGTGTCATGCCGAATGTTGCTTTTGATATCTCTGCTGTCAGGATTGAGTATTCCCTTTCAGCTTGCAGACCTCTTTTAGCCCATTCGTCAGTAAGCTCATCCCTTATGGCTATGCCCCTAACTCGTTTTTCTATCCACTCTTCAGAATACCCTTTGGACTTGAAGATTTCCTTCATGCGCTTTTGAGCTAATTCTGGATTCTCAATCTCCTTTACTCGGTCATAGCCCACCCTTGCCAGCCATAGCTTAAATGGTTCGGCTTTTGGAGAAGGAATAGATTGGATTATCCTGAATGCGCCTTCTGTGCTGGCGCAGTTTGTCTCTCTTTTCTTGCCATCTGGGGCAATAAGCTCAAGGGGGGTACAAATTGTACCCCAGTTCGCATTCAGCACAGGATCACGACTTCGCATCTTCTTAACGTATTGCTTAGGGTCAGCGCTATCCGTAAGAACTGAGACCATATCCAAAATAGAGAACCACCACTCATTATTATGCCAAGCCCTCCTAATCGCTTTTCCCTGGAAGACTACAAGAGCGTTTTCATTCATTTCAACACTACAAGAAATACCTGCTTATAAATCTCACGCGCACGGTTGTCCAGTGGCTTTCCCAGTCAGCAAAAATACTATCGTATAGTGCATAGTAACATTTATATATCCAACTGCCAGAAATGCATATACAAAAAAGCGGTGGGTATAGGGATGAAAAAAGGGCAGATTACAGTCTTCATCATCATTGGCATAATACTTCTATTCGCAATCGGCACAGCCATCTACATCTACCAGTCAAGAGCAGGAAAAGAGTACGAAGCAGCAAGACCTGCAATAGAAAAACTGCCACAGCAAGTACAGCCGTTGAGAGACCTAATGGACTCCTGCATATTGCAATTGGGAACAGATGGGCTGAAAAAAATAGGAGACTCAGGAGGATACATAGACACAAAACAACTCCTTGTGAATCCGGCAAGCCCAACAGACGGAGATGCAGTAGAATTATCACCAGGAGCAGGACCATCAATAGCATATTGGTGGTATATGAAGAGCAACAACAAATGCGACAAAGACTGCTTATTTGACACTAAAAGACCACCGCTGTACAGAAGCGAAGGAAGCACAAGCATAGAAACACAACTCGACAAGTATGTAACGGAGAATTTGAAAAACTGCCTTGGAGACTTTGAAACATTCAGGCAAAAAGGATGCACAGTACAGGAATTAGGAACTCCGCAAGTCACAGCAAACGTGGCAGAAGAAGACGTGTTTTTCGTTGGAAAATACCCGTTAAGAGCAGTATGCGAAGGACAGACATTTGACGTGCAAGATGCATATGTAAGCATACCGCTGAACCTGAGAGAGATATATGAGCTTGCGACAGAAATCGTAAATCTTGAAACACAACAAAGAATATTGGAACAAGCAACCAAAACCCTAATGGCAACGTACAGCGAAATCGACTCGTCCAAACTGCCTCCATCAAGGGGATTTGAAATAGGCCCGCCAAGCCCAGGACAATACTGGATAAAACTCGAAGTGCTAAAAAAACTAAAAGAAATACTTGTCATGTACATCCCACTGATACAAACATCCAGCGTGAGAAACTACAACTACCTGGCAGCACCCGCAGGAACAAGAGACCCAGAACTATACGAAATGCTCTACAACAGGCAATTTTTCATACCACTAAACACAACACACCCTGAGTTAGAAGCGCGTTTCAGTTATCTCGACTGGTGGGAACCATACTTTGATTTAAACTGCAACGGACAACTATGCCAGGCAGACAGCGCAAGCAACTTCAAGCTACTCCCATTCTCAATCAACAGATACAACTTCGCGTATGACCTGAGCTATCCGGTAATGGTTGAAATAAGAAACCCTGACACTTTCAACAGGCAGGGATACAGCTTCAAATTCATGCTTGAAGAAAACATGCGAAATTCAGAATCGTTCGCAACAGACACAAAACTGCCTCCAACAATAGAACCGCCAAAAACGCCAAGCATATTCTGCGATCCAATCCAAAGAACATCAGGAAATATCAGCATATTTGCCAAAGACGGATACAATCTGCAGGGACTGGACGAAGCAACAGTAAGCTACATCTGCGGAAACAACAACTGCAACCTCGGATTAACGAAAGACGGCAAATTTGCATCAAAATTCCCAAGATGCATAGGAGGAACACTGAGAATAACAAAACAAGGATATGCCAGCTATTCAGCACCCCTTGACGTCCTGGAAGACCCCCTAAGCGTGAGCTTAATACTTGAGCCGATACGAACATTCAACGCAACAATCAAGAACTATCCGATAACAAAAGCAGGCAAGTGGGAACAATGGAGCTTCATAGAAACAATACCGCAAAGACCTCCAGAAAACCAGTCAGCAACAATAATGCTGACCAAAAATGCTACTCCGTACGAAGAGTCCTTCGTGGCAGTAACAGAAATCAAAGGAGCCAATATCGGACAACTAGCACTCGTACCGGGGCATTATGCAGTGCGAATAATGAGCTTCCTCAAAGAAAACATTTCAATACCGCCTGACAGAAGATGCACTCAGCCATCAAAAATCGCGGGCATGACCATCGTCAGCAAAGAATGCTATTTTGTACCAGAAACACCAATCACGTTCAATGAAACATCACCATTCCCATACGGAGGAGCAGAATACGAAATCACAATAACACCTGACGTGCTAAGAGGCAAAACACAAATAGAATTCAAACAATTCATAACTGCAATTGAAAAAGTGAAAGAGAGCAACAGGATAGTTGAAGATCTTGGGGAAATAGGCAAGATAAGCATGTATGCAGAAGCAAACAAGGACCGACTGCAACCGGTGATAACATGAAAACCTGGCAAAGAATAGCAATGTTCATGATTTACCTAATGATATCACTGCCATTCGTATTCGCACAGGAATTATCAGTGCAAAAATTCCAGGGAAAAGACAACGCAAGAGGATTTGCAAAAGCTCACGACGAACTGACAATCGAAGTACTTGCCAAAATTCCAGGAGAAGACGTAATAGACAAAGAACAATTAAGACTATACTTGGAAGACATGTACACAACATTCGACTCCTGCAACGCAACAGGAAGCGGATACCACACCTGCACGATTTACGAACCGGAATTCTCATCATACCAGCCGCTTAATTTCAGAATAGAAATGAGAGATGACGCAGAAAACATGGTCGGGCAGCAGGATGAAACGCTCAACATAGACAACCAGGCACCAGTCATAAAAGAAATGAACGTGGAACCGTCAATATCAAACGGCGAAGTAACCATATCATATGCAGCGGAAGATTATGCGCTGACATACGGAGACACCTCGACCTGTTCAGGACTGAAAACCATTACTGTGAAGTCAGGCACAACAGTGCTCGCAACAGACTCAGCAGCGCTTGGAGAATGCACAAAAGACAACGCGCGAAAAATAAACTTTGACACAGCAGGAACAAAACAAGTCTGCGTCACAGCACTAGATTACGTGAACTTCGCAAGCACGCCAAGATGCCAAGAAGTAAAAATAGACAAAGCAGCGCCCACCATTGAGGAAGTTAACATTCTTGACCAGAACGGATTCATACTCACGCATGTGCATTCAGGCGAGGAAAGAACAGCAACAGTCAATGCTGTAATAACAGACGACATAGAAGTAGACCCTGAAACAGTAAGAGCAAACTTCGAACAACTAAACCCGAATTTGCCGGATTTCGCAGCACCAGACACAAATCAAAATGATATTTATACCTGGCAAAACATACCAGTATCAGAAGTCAGCCCCTGCAAAATAACGGTTACCGCAAAAGACACACTCGGCAATGAAAATACGCAAGACTTCGGCTGCTCAATAAAAGCAGACGACACGCCGCCAACATTCAAGCAGGCAGTATCAGAATCAACAAGAGACGGACTGCCGTTATACGGATACAACACAGAACTCAAAATAGACTTTGAGGACAAAGACAATACAGGAGCGCCGGGAATAGGACTTCAAAGCGGAAATGTATATCTTGATTTAAGTGCGCTGGGAATGGATTCTGCAGCACAACCAGACGTCTGCTCAAAAATGTCAGGAGCAGACTGGCAGTGCTCGTGGCTGTTACTGCCACCACCAACAGTGCCGGAAGGCAATTACTCAATAACACTCAAAGGCTCTGACGACCTTGGAAATGAACTGGCAGAACAGGCATTTGACATTGTATACGACAACACAGGACCAGCACAGCCGCAAATAATAGAAGCAAAAGTAGTCACAGGAGAAGCAGGAGTAACATACACTGGCGGAGCAGTCAGAGGAGACTATGTACAATACAAAGTACGCTCAAGCGAATTTGAGACAGCATTTGCGAATTTTAGCGACATTGGCGGAGGAGACAAAGAACCTGCAACAATCTGCGAACCATCAACAGGAGCAGCCAAAGACTGCACATTCGAATCACTGGTAATACTTGACGGACCATTCACGGCAAACCTCGCATTCACGTTCTACGACGACGCAATGAACAAGGCAAGCACAACAGCAAAACTTGAAATCTACGGAATGGAAAACGCGACAACAGCAAACTACTGGAACAAACCAAGCGTAACCTGCAGCCCGCGCGTGATAGACAGAAAAACAGCATCAATAATGCCGACGATTGCTACGTGCAGACTTGACTTAACCACGCCAAACCCGAAAGTATCAACACTCGCCATTGCCGGACCAACAGCGCCGGACCAATGCACAGGCGACATTGATTTGAACGTGAACGACATCTACCTGATAAACACTGCAGAAGGAAGCAAAAGCCCGTATTTGTTCATAGTCCTTGAACCAAAAGAATACCTAAGAAATACATTAAACATCAGCTGTCCGATAACAATCTACTCAAAACGCGAAGAGACAGTTGGAGGAGTAAAAAGATACTATGTTTCGCCGATACCACAGACAGTGGAAACGAACGTTACCTTACAATTCTACAATAGCCCATTAGGACTGCCTGATGCAGCCATTGACGCAAAAATAAACAGGTCAATAGACACGGCCTGGAACAACATGAAATGGCTAAGCGACCTGCGCAAATACATGTACTACGCAGAGATGGCGTGCTGGATAAAAGGCATGATTGTCAATGCACTTGCCACAATGTATCTCCTGGTTTCAGTCATAACAGCAATATCATCAGGAGCCAAATTATTCGCATACACAAAATCAGCAGGAGATGCGGCAGAACAAACAGCAGCGAATCTATGCACAGAAGAAGAAAAACTTGCTGAAAAGGCATTAGGACCAGAAACAGCAGGACCAATAATACAATTACTCAATACCCTCTGCGGAATAGTCAACTGCGCATCCACAGGAGAAGGCGCATTGTACGAAGGATACATAGGAGGAGCAGTGCCCTGGTGCAAAGACCCGAGCAAGTTCTTCGGAGCAGAGGGAATGAAAATGGAAAGAGCGCAAGAATACCTCAAATACGCAGAAAAAGAAACAGGAGGAGTGATGCCAAACATCAAAGACTCACTCATACTAAGCATTGGCTGCCTCTGCCTGCCAGGAATAATATATAACCTTGAAAAACTGCACCAGATAAACTGCTTCAAAACAGTATGCTTGTACGATTATGTAAAACAACAAGGATACCCAATAGACTTCTGTGAGGAAATGCACGACTACTTCGTATGCGCCTATGTGGTGGGAGAAGTATTCGCCATAATACCATTTGCAGCATTCTTTGACAAAATGATGGATATGGTAACAACATTCCTATCAGACTACTGGGCGTGGTTTTCAGTCATACTAGGAGGACTATGCGAGTCCCTATGCAAAGCAGAAGGACAGGCAGTAAATGCGCCGCTGATAGCATTCATAGGCTGTGCACTGCTAAAAACACTATCAACAACGATGGAAAGCACAGCAGCAATCAAAAAAATGTCAGATTCCAAATCAGAATTCGGAAAACCGCCAGGCTCACAATACTGCGACAGAGTGGAAGACATCAAAAAAGAGATGAAAAAATGAAGAAAATAATCATTTTGCTGATGATGGTAATTATGACAGAAGCAGTAATCGCATCAAGCTGGATAACAATGGATGAAACGGGCCCTGGCGACAAATCTACTGGATATAAATATTACATCAGTCCGGACGGTTCCAAATACGATCAAAAAAACGACGGCCTCTATTACTATCAGCAAAATGGTGCGACCTGGGTTTATAATCCTGAGACAAAATCAGAGAAACGGTATGCATCAGGTTCCAGCACGCCCGGCGCCATTGTTCTCTACAAAGATACAGGCGAAAAAACAATCTTAACTCCTGACAATTCAAATTTTAAAACAGAATCACAAAATTTTGAAGCCAGCATCCCGCCAAAACCCACACCACAAAATTCAGATAAAGCAGCACCGAATTTGGGCACACCGGCAGTTCCGGCAGGACCGACAGGCACAGAGCCTGCGAAGCCAGCAGAGCCTGCCAAACCAGCAACGCCTTCAGCTGTAGGAGAGCCAGAAACCAAAACCCAGACAACCAAAGCAGAAGCCACGCCAAGCACGGGCAAAACAGCGCCGATAGCCACAGGAACATTTGGACAAAAAGGAGAAACAAAGCCAGCAGAAGTCACACCCGGCTCAAGTTATTACCTGAGAAAAACAGAAACAGGATATGAAATTTACCCACTGAAATCAGGAGAGACGCTTCAAACAGCCAGTGAAAAAAATGAGATACCTCCTGGAGAATATTACCCAATTCCTGCACAACTTGCAGCCTCGGCACAAAAAAACGGAATCAGCGACATGAAAGTCGATGAAAAATCGGGCGCTGCAACATATGCCATTCAAACAAAATCCACAGAAACCGGTATGGACAGGGACGTCAGAACAACCACAACAACAACTACAAAAACAGATAAAGACGGAAAAGTCATTGAGAAAACAGTTGACCAAACAACAGAAACAAAAAACAACATCATTGACGGTAAATGGGAAACAGCAAACAGGGCAACAGTCACAGAGAAACCTGTTTCTGGAGCAACAGAAAATGGAAACATAAACTATGCTTCAGCAAAGGAATATGCAACATACAACGATGAAGGCAAAAGAGTATCATCTGGAGAAAGACTCTACAACGAAAAAGGCGAACAAGTAGGATTTGAAGTAAGAAACTCGCAAGGACAAGTAGAGTATGTATCAGATGAAAACGGCAATGTCGTATATGACAGAAAAAAAGAATCAGGAGAAACTCTTACAAAGGAAGGAAGAGACAATGTTGACCTGGAACTTTACAGAAGACAAAGAGAACAGGCAAAAGCCAGGGCACCCCAAAAAACAGGATTCGCATGGGCACTTTCACTAAAAGGAATAGGCTTCTTAATGAGAACATATGACGAATATTCAGGACTAAGGCAATACTCGGCAATAGGCGCTGCAAAATATGATGAGCAAGTGCAAAGAAGAAAAGCAAAACTAAACGAAGAACTATGCAAAATAATGGGAACAACTCAATGCATAACATCAAAAATCTGCGGGCAAGTGCCAGACTGGACAGCAGACAACGTCATAGTAGGCAGAGGACCGACAGGACAATACGTCAGCTCAGGAGTAATCAACGGAGAACGCTCAATACCAATAGAACTTGAAGGAATGACGCGACAGCAAATGATAGACCTGTTCGGGAACTCAACAGTCATATCGGGAAGAAGAATCAATCTCACAGACCCTGCATTTGATCCAAAAATACTTGGCAGGATGAAAGTACGCCTGTACCACGTCCAGTACACGCTCACAAACAATGTGGCAGAAGTGGGAAAAACAATGCTATACAATGTACAATTCAAAGCAGCGGAGCCAGGAAGCACGACAAGCTACGGAACACCAGTCAAAGAATCAAAATGGTATCCGAGCGACAAACAAATAGAATACGGCTTTACAGGAACAGACGAAAACCAGATGTGGAAGTGGAGCGCAACAGAATACACAGACGTGTGCCTCAACTTCAACCCTGCGCTGCCGTCAGGAACAAAACTCATACACTTCATCTGCACACCATTCGTTGAATACCAGGGAGGACCAACAACAATAGAAGCGAGCGCTGGAGCAACCATAGCATCAGCAACAGCAGCAGCACCCTCGACAGAGCAGCCAGGAGCGATGATATGAAAATAATAAGCGTGCCAAGAATCATAGGAGCAATATTGCTAATTGCAGGAATAATAAGCAATTTCACAATCAAATCAGGAGCACTATTCTTGGCAGTTATTGGAATAATTCTGCTAATAGCTCCAACAAAACACGCGCAAGAAATGCTAAAACTGTGCCTGCAAACCCTCAAGCAATGGAAAACAACAGCAAAAACATTCATCTACGATTTGCTATTCTGGGCATTAGCCGGCGGAGCAATGTATCTATTCTTCAAATGGGTAACCCTGAAAGCAACAAAACTGCAGGCAACAGCAATGATAACAAAAGAGTCAATACTAAACCCTGACTTAGTTGCGCAAAACGCAGGAGCAATAAAAGGATTTCTCATCTACTCAATAACAGGCGCAATAATATCATTACTGGTGTGCCTCCTGCTTTACACGATAAGCAGGGAAATGATTTGGACAACAATAGCAAAAACAAAGCCAACCAAAAAGTTCTTTTTAAAATTCTTACTACTTAACCTGATATGGTGGGCAATTCTTGCAGTTTTATACATATTGATAGTATCAGCAACCGGAAAAACATTATACGGAAAAATTACAGTAATCATATTACTCATTGCTGGAGCATATATTACTGTCATAATGCAGGCGCTATTCACCAAAAAGCAGCAAATTGGCCACAGTCTTGGAAATAGCATAGCTTTCAGCATAACAAAAATACACAAACTCATAGTGCCGATAGTGTATGCAGTGATAATATTTGCAATACTGAGCCAGCCGCTAAGACTAATAAACAATGCAAATGCATTGGCACCATCAGCAGTATTAATGCTGGTCTGGTACGCCTGGCTGAGAATGTACTTATACGAAATAATCAAAAAGTTCGAGTAAAAATGAAATCAAAAAAGGGGCAAATTACGGTATTCATAATCATCGGACTAATCCTATTACTCAGCGCTGTGGTTGTCATATACTTCTACGAGCAAAGAGTTACAGCGCCAATCAAAAAAGCAGTCACAGTACCAGCAGACGTACAACAAATCTACGACTACGTCACAACCTGCACAGACCAGATAGGAAAAGACGGACTCGTAATAATGGGAGCGCAAGGAGGATACATCAACATACCAGCAATAATCGAACGAAACCCGAGCGCAAACATACCAAACGACCCGGCAGGCATATCAAGAATACCGCTCTGGTACTACGAAGGAGAAGACAGAACACCAACGCTTGAGTATATGCAAAACGAGCTTGCAATGTACGTCAAACAATACCTGCCAGAATGCACAGGAAACTTTGAAAGCTTCAAAGAAAGATACGAAATCCTGCCAAAAGGAGACATACTGCCAGTAGTCACATTCACAGACACAGAAGCAATCATACAAGTCAAATGGCAGTTAGACATCAAAATGCAGGACAAAGTAACACAGCTCACAGAATTTGTATCAAGCTTCCCAGTAAAAATCAAGCCGATGTGGGAACTGGCAAGCAAAACAATGCAGACAGAAAACCAGCAAGGCTGGTTTGAAAATTTGACAATCGACCTGATGGCATCAAACCCGGGAATACCGCTCACAGGAATGGAATTCACCTGCGGAACAAAAAAATGGCACATAAGCCAAGTCAAAAAAGAAATCCAAAACATGCTCTACTACAATTTGCCATACGTAAGAATTGACAACACAGTATACCCTGCGCCAATAGCGTCAATGAGAACGTATGACAACCTGAAAGCAGACGCGCAAAACATAAGAGCAAAACTTGAGGCAGGAAAAGAGCCGTCATGGCCTGAAAACCCTCCAGCAGACGTATTCGAAATGAACAGAATGAGACTGAATGTAGGAACATCAAAAACAGACCTCAAAACAGCATTCACATACCAGCCAGAATGGCCACTGCTGGTAAACGCACAACCAAACCAAGGCGGAATACTAAGCACAGCACAAATGAAAGGACCACGAAAATACCTGCGATTCATATGCCTCAACCAATGGCACTTCGCTTACAACCTGATTTATCCAATCAAGATGAGCATAAAAGACGACACGGCATTCAACAATGAAGGCTACATCTTCCAAATGGGATTCCCAGTAATAATAGAAGGCAACGAAGAAAGCAGAATATCCTTCGGACTAAGAAAGTTCGTAACGCCTGACACTGGCGCTGAATTCTGCACAAACTTCGGAACAACAACAGCAGACATAAGAGCAATAGGATTCACGGAAGGAGGAATAGTTGCAGAAGAACTCGAAGGAGCAAACATAACATACAGATGCCTCAACCAGGAATGCATACTGGGAAACACATACAGCGACGGAACAGGAGCAATAAGATTAACAGCATATCTGCCAGAAGGATGCAGCAACCCATTATTCATCGCGAAAAAAGAAGGATACATAGACGGACAAAAACACGCACAAAAAGACGTAACAGAAATAATGCTCACAAAACTCCAAAAAATGAATTACACAATAATCATACACCCATACTACGAAGAAGTCGACAGAAAAGACCCCACAAAAGCAGCAAACCAGCAATGGCTCGACGCGCAAACATACAACAAGTTCACAAAAACAATGCACGCAACAATCGCGATAACAGCAAGAAACACCTCACTTGACGAGTACAAAATGTACCCTGCAAACGCAACAAATGAAGATTACAGCGCAGAAAACGAGTATGTTGAATTCATCTACGGAGACGCACAATACGACATTGACATACTATTATTCAAAGGAGACACGCCGGTAGGCGGGTACCACGCAGAGAACTTGACAATCAAATACGACGAGCTTGTCGGCAAGAAAAACGCAATATTCCACGTCGTTGAATACAGACCACTGCCGGAAACCTCAGAACAACAAGCAGGAATGTTCCTGTTCCTCTACGAAAGAGGAAAATACCAGGACCAACCATACTGGCAGAAACTAAAACCAACATTCACAATATGAAAAAAGAAACAATTGCAATAATGATGGCGATTTTAATAGTCCTTATGCCAGTCCAAGCACAAGGACCGGAAGACGCAACACCGCCAGACATTTCTAACGTGCTTTTAACTCACGGACCAACAACACTCGCCACCTGGACGACAAACGAAGCAGCAAACACCAAAATAGAATTCGGAACAACAACAGCAATGAACCAGACAGACAGCAAACCAGAATACGAAACAGCACACTCAATAATATTACAAACAACAGAAGGAACGACATACTATTACAAAATAACAAGCTGCGACCAGGGAAACAACTGCAGAAGCACAACAATGGACAGCTTCGTAGCAGGACCATTCTACGTAAAAGCAAACATACCAAGATACGCACGCTCAAACATAATAGACATACCAGGAACAACAAGACCGGGAGCAGAAGTAACGGTTTTAGTGAATAACGTTGAAGTAAGAAAATCAACAATAGACGACGGAATATTCCTGTTCAGAAACATCGAAATAAGACAGAACAGCACGCTAACGCTAAAATCAACACTCGGAACAGAAACAGCACAGGCAAGCTACCAGACAGAAGTAGACAACCAGCCACCACTGATTAATGTGACACTTCCTGCAGTGGTAACGGCGACCAGTGTGACAGCAAAAGTAAAAGTATCAGAGCCCGTCAGCCTGACGATAACATACAACAATCTCACAAAGAATGCAACTGCTGTCGGAACTTCTGACATCAAAATCGACAATCTCGCGGCAGGAGAAAACATAATCACGTTCACAGCCAAGGACAAAGCAGGATACACGTCAATAGCAGAAGAAAGAATCATTTACGACACAGGACCGCCAGAATTCTTATCACACAACCTCAAAGAATTAACGCCGAGCTACAGGCAAAACGTCCACGCAAAAGGAAAACTATCAGAGCCGGGAAGCATAACAGTATTCGTAAACGGAAAACCGCAAAAAACAGAGCCAACAAACCCAGACGGCACATTCTCAATAGAAGTAAAACTGGAAAGAACACCCAAAAATGAAACAACAGAACAAAGAACATCACTTGACACAGGACTCGCGTGGAAAAACAAAGTAAGACTTGAAGCAGTAGACGCAGCAGGACAAAAGAAAAGCACAGAAGAAGTAGAAATAGAATACACACTCTGTGGACAAGGCACGTGGATAGACGTAACACTGACAGACCCGCTGCCAGACAGACTGAATCCAAGACTATTGATAGAAGGAATACAGCAAATAGGCATAGCATTCAATTACACTTACAGAGGCGGGTACAAAGCAACAATAGAACCAAGAAACGTAAGAATAAAAGCACTGCAACTCGCACCAGAATTCGAGAACGAATACGACAATCCATTAGTTCTCGTCAACTCGCCAACAAAAGCACAAAGAGGCAAAAAACCAACAGGCTCAGGATACATACAAGTAAACTTCAACCCAATAACCGACCCTTGGGCGCTTGAAGGCGAAACAGCACCAAGCAATGCCACAATGTACGACAACGAAAAGAAAATCTCAGAACACAGACAAGGACACTGCACAGTGCCAGACTTCGGATGCATGAAACTGTTTTTAGAACTCGAAATACCATTCTCAGAAGAAATGACATCAGCAGGATACCTGCCTGAAACAACGCAAGGCGTACAAAAAATCACAAAAAGCGATGTGCAAAAGACCTGCGTAAACGTAGAAGTAATGATAGACAAAAGAGTACCGCCAGACGCCCTGCCAGAAGGATTCCTAAGGTCAACAAGCAAAGGACTCGGAAAAATAGTAGAAAACATTGACAAAGTACTGAAACCAGTGCAAACAGTAGGACAATACGTAATGTACACCTGCGTAGCAGGACAATACTTATCACTAATTCCACTCTTCCTTGAAAAATACAACTGCCAATACAAAACAGTAATGTCAGCAGCAGGAGGAAAAGGACAATTCAAACAAGAAATAGCACAAATAGGAGCCTGCGAAAAAGAATACGAAGGACAGGATGAGGCAAAAGACAACTGCCAAACCTGCCAAAAAGCAATAGAACGAAGAAAATGGTACGACAAAGCATACAGGCAAGTATGCGACAGGGTAATGTGCCCGGCAGCACCGTCTTTACAATACTATTTGAAGACAAAAGGAACACAGAAGCCAGTGCCGGTAAAGACAAAAGAAGGCGACAAACAAATGGGCAGTGACTGCGCAGCCTGGGTACAAGAGAAAGACTTGGCACGCAAGCTGGCAGAAGAAGAAACAGCTAAGAAAGAACAAAGAAAACCCAAAATCCCGCCAAAACTATTCTTCTCAAGCACAGACATACAAAAAATATACGGAAACTGGCTCGACCACAAAGGAGACAGCTCTGACAAAGAAGGAGGAGGAATAAACTGCGCAGGAAACCACCCGGCAACACCAGACTGCTGCGGAGTAGAATACATGAACGAGTGGAGCTCAGCCTGCGGAGTAAGCGCACTCGGCTCAGGATTAGACACGTTCAACGAAATCGAGGAAAGCGCGTGCCTCAGCGCGCAAGCAAACGGCAAAAACGATTTCACAGCAGCAGGACAATCAGTCGGATGCAGCAACCTGCTGAATTCACTCGGAGGATTCTGCACAAAGAACGGCGGACCTCCAATGACGACAATCAAAGTAGCAGCACTATCAGAAGGAAAAGTGGAAGAATTCGGAATGTCAAAATACGGAGAAAACAACGACCTATACATCGTTGTGCAGGAACAAATGTCAGGAGGAGGCTTCCAGTTAATACAAGTAGGAAAGTCAAAAGGACACACAGTCAAGCTCGGAATGGTAGTGAGAACACTGGAATTCGGGCAAAGCAAAACCGGAACAGGATTAGCAGAAGCAGAACACTCAAGACTCACAGAAAAACTCGAAATAGCAGAATATCCAGGATACGACATCCAAAAATTCTTCACACAGGAACTAATTGACGCTTACAGAGAAAAACAAACAGTGCCAGCAGAATTTGGGCCAACGCTTTGCGAAGCAGCAGGACAGACAACCTGCACAATAAACACAGCAAGCATCTACGGACAAGTGATAGGCGCCATAGGAGACCCTGAGAAGGAATACATCATCAGACCAAACGACGGACTCATTAACTCCATCAGATGCATCTGCTTCCCAACATTCATTGCTTATCTAAAACTGTGGAGAAACATAATGAGCGCAGTCAAAAACTGCATAGACGTCATACTGATAACAGGCGACGGAGAAGCAGGCGTCTGCGAAGCAGTAATCTCACAATACGCCTGCGACCTTATATATGAAGTACTAACGTGCTTCACGCAAAGCTTCAGCACAGGAGGCGCAAGAACAGGAATAGCAGGAACAGGAGACCTGCTCGGAGCCCTAACAGCAGCAGGAAGCGAGATGGCAAGAACATCAGAAGGAAGATACGGAGACAGCTCAGCATACAAAACAGTATTTGTGGAAAAGAAATTAGTGAATTCCATATGCATGTGGGCATTCACAGGCACGTGGAACTTCGACGTGGCAGCAGCATTCGACCAATCAGTAGAAGAAGTACCAATAGACAGCTATGCGCTGCTCGAACCTGCAAACAGAAGATTCGTAGCATTCAACCCTGCAACAACACCATCAGGACTAACAACCTGGGTCTACCACTTTGGAATAGGATTTGCAGCAGGAGCAGACTCAGACCTCGAATTACACCTCAAATGCAGCGGAGGATTCAAGTGCAGGGAAGCAGACGGGTTTGAACGAGGCAAATGCGACTGCGAAACAGAAAAAGACATCACAATCTCACCAGAAGGATTCCCAACACACGTAAAGAAAAATGAGATACTAAGCCAAGAAGTATTCTACACAATGCAAGGCTCAGGACAGGGAAACATAAGATACGACAAAGCATACCTCTTGTACAGGTTCAAAGACGGAAGCAAGTCAAGAGAAGAAAGAACAGATGAAAAAACAATAACGCAATCAGGAGGAGCAGGAGCACTCCCGGCATTCTGCAGATACGATCCGGCAACATTCTCATTCAGATGCATGTTCGGAGACGCAGGAAGCGGAATAAGATTCGGAGCAGGAGCAGCAACATACACGCACCCGACAATCCCGACATTCGCAATAGGAGACAGATTAAACATCAGCCTTAACATCACACAAGACTATCCAGGAAAAGAAGCAAACATCAAACACATTGAATACGCAGTCTACAACAGCGCAGGACAGATGATAAAAAACAATACTGACTCAGGACTGATAATGCTCACAACAAACGGAGACTACACTAAAACAATAGCAGACATACCAATAGATACAAGCTGGTTCGGGGTGGCAACGACACCAACAGGAACAGCAGCGCCTATAAACATCGTATACCAGCAGTGGTGGAGCAAACAACCGTCAATATCGCCAACAAACACAGTGATAGACAGCGTAAAACTCACAAGCGGACTGACAGAAGTCAACCAGGAAAGAAAATTCGGATTTGAAATATACAGGAATGGAACAAGCAAAATATACCAAATATACAAAGATGCCACAATGAGCGCATCAGGCATAGCAGGAACGAAAGTTACCGGCTGCGCAGGAAACGTGCCAGGAAACATAATCACCTGCCCAATAGAAGGGCAAACACTAACCATAAACATAAAACCAGACATAGTACCGGGTCTGGACGACGGCGAGAAATACCAGGTATACATTGACTACAACGCACCAACAAGCGCAATCAACTTATGCTCACCAGACACGAAAACCACGCCAAGCCTGTTCAAAATCAAACTCACAGCATACGACTCAGACCAGTACGGACAGCCAACAGACCAGATATCAATCGACCCGATAACAGGAAATGACGCAACAATAGAAATACCATTCAACGTGGTATGCGCAGCGACAAACGACAAGGATTTGATAGCAAAGGAGACGGGAGTGCCTGCGCTGCTCGCAGCAACGCAATTATTTAGCCAGTTTTCCACTCTAAATAATAACATGCTCGCAACGGAGAATACACATAAAAACAAAATAAACGATTATTTAACCAAAACACAAGACCTTGCCAGCATTGCAGAACAAATTAAAACGGACTTGAATCAGCTAATCACCGATGAATCAAGCCTGGCAAACGAATTGAATCTTATTGTAAGAAGCCTTGAGACGCTATCACAACAACAACCAGCAAACCAGAACCTTCAACAACTCTTCTATAAAGCACGTGATTTATACAATATGCTAAGAATGCCCACGCAGGCAGAGCAAACAGCACCCACTCCAACAATAAGCGAAATTAACGTTATCTATGCTGCCAAAATTGCTTTAGACGGCATTACAAAACAGACAATACCGAACACAACAGAAATACGCAAGCAACTTCAGGAATTCTATCCCTTCCTTGAAGAAGCAATAAAAGTCAAAAGTACTGTGCCGGCATTAATCAGCGCGGTTGGCGGAGCAGGAACAGGACCCTGTCCTGTCGAAGGCACCATAGAAGCAGACGGCGCATATTATGTCTGCGCTTCAAGCAAGCCGGCACCATGGGAGCCCGTGACGAACAGACCCTGCCAGACATTAACAGCACAAACGTGCTATAAACTACCTAAAACCAAATATTGCGACGCTACAAACCAGGGGTTTAAATTTAAATGTGCGTCACAATGCACACCTGAATCACAAATAACAACAGAACTGTATTGCGATAAACAAGTCTGCTGCAAAACGCCAGTGGCGGAAATAAATGCGTTCGAAAACAAGATACTTGAACTCAGCAAATTCGTTTCAACTAAAAAAGAACTTCATGAAAAAATAGTTTCGGAGCAAATAACTCCGATGCAAAGCCTGTCTGATGAGGACCTTATAAAAAAGAAAGTGGATATTCAAAACCTCCTAATGGCCCTGTCCACACAGATGAAAACAGAACAGTCGCAGATAAAACAAAAACTCGCAGACGAAGCAAGCACTGAAGGATTCAAAGGAAATCTGACTGAAGCAGAAGACGTATTCGTAGACCTTGATGTTCTTTATTATGAATTCATTAACATTAACGGCAAAGACTGGCTGTTGGAAGCAAAAGGAATGATTCAGAATGCAGACGCTCAATCGATACGATACATTATTTCTGATACAAAAATGAAAATGAATATCCTGATTTCAAACGAGGGACAAGCATTAAAATCGCTCACAAGTTCTTTAGGAGTGAGGGGCTTATGCCCATCAGGTACTTCCGAATACCAATGCGGCAGCAAAAGACCAACAGGTTACGATTTTGACCCTTCATACCAATGCCCACAGCCAACAGAAAGCTGCTATCGAAAAGCGATTACTGCGAAGCCTGCTACGACCACGGCTCCGGGTGCACAAGCGCCTCCGGTTGCAAAGGTTAAGATGATACCTGCATATCTGGGAGTAAGTTGTGGCGAGGGATATGTTTCAAAGGGAAGATTTAACGATGATAATAAAAATTGGGCGTATGCGTACGAATCAACCGATCCGAGAAATGAAAAACAAAATTTAAACCTGTGCGTTGTTAAAGGCTTGGAAAATGACGTAGTATTGCGTGAGGCAGTAAAAGATTACCAGTGCGAAACAGGCTGGAAGAACAAAGGATGGATAAAAAATGATTTCAAAGGCTGGGCAGTAGATTCCAGCGGATACATATTGCAGGCAAACGAATATCTTCACTTATGCATTAGCGATAAAGCAATCAACACATACGGAGACTTTGCATACCTGGCATTCATAGGAAACAGAGCCACTACAACAGCATGTTCATCTCCACGCATTATGGCAGGAACATTTGAACTCGCTTATATGCCTTCTCCTGCTGGTTCTGCATATGTGAACGCTCAAGGAACAGAATACCCGCCTGCTTGGGCAGGCGATGTAGGAACCAAATGGTTTGGACTTTGCGTTCAAGAAATTAGCATTGAAAAACCAGTGATACCACCAAAACTTCCAGAAATAAAACCTGCATATTTGGGAGCTTACTGCGGAGACAAATATGTTTCAAAAGGAAGATTCAGCGACGATAACGTAAGATGGGCCTATCCAGATGGCTCAATTCAAGCAAGAAACGAAAAACAACCTTTAATCCTCTGTGTTCTAAAAGAATTAACTGACAGCGTAGAATTAAGACAAGCAATAAGAGAATATTATTGCGATCCTGGCTGGACACACAAAGGATACGTAAAAAATGATTTTAACAATTGGGCAACAGATTCTGGCGGATACGTTCTACAAAAAGATGAATATCTCCATTTCTGTGTAAAAAACGAAGCCATTGACAAATACGGAGACTTCATGCACTTGGCATTCATGGGAACAAAAGGAAATACGCAATATTGTGAAACTCCAAACGAAATAGCAGGAATGTTCGAAATAGCCTTCATGCCAGGTACGGCCGAAAAGTATGTTGAAGCTATGCAAGGCAATATATATGAGAGATTTTCACCTTCTGATGCTGTAACGGTAGGAACTAAATGGGTCGGCCTCTGCGTGAAACCCGTAGTCATAGGATTCCCTGAAGTATCTGGCAGTCCACATTAATCATACTTTTAAAAAACCCTCCTTCGCGCCTGGAACGCGTTCATCATTAATGCGTCGGAAATATACCCTCAGCCTATTTGACTAATGGACAATGTTCTCGTAGAATGTTATGATATATTTCCGAGTGTGCTCAAGAACCACCATGCTGGTCATGCCATCGGTCTTGAGCGAGCGTTAGCGAGCGATGACGGTGGTTCTTGACAAACAAATTGTTCAGAACAAAACATTAATATAATTCCAAATCACCATTGAAGATGATGAGGAGCTATTCTTTGGAAGACAATGTCATCGTTCTGGACAGGGAACTGACTGAGCTGGACTTGTTTGTAAAGAAATTCATTGCTATCCTGAAAAAACACACCGATTACCTGGTCGTCAGCGGTTTTGTGAGCATCAGCACCGGCAGAACAAGAGGCACGGAAGACGTTGATATAATCGTGCCTGTTATGGACAAAATAAAATTTCAAGAATTATTCCTGGACTTGCAAAAAAACAGCTTTTGGTGCTATCAAGGCGACACTGCCGAGGAAACGTGCCCGTATCTTGAAAAATTAACCAGCTTACGGTTCGCTGAAAAGGATAAAATGTTCCCAAATATTGAATTAGTGCCTTTCAACCAAACAAAAAAAGCAAAAGTCTTTGAATTCAACCATCCGCAAAAAATCAGAATAAAAGATTTTGAATTCAACATTCCCCCCATAGAGTTTGAAATCCTATACAAAGAACTGATTTTAAAAGGAAAAAAAGACATCGAAGACGCCAAACATTTAAGAACTTTCTTTTCAGAAATAACGCAAACTCGCCGCTCGGAGCTAACCACGAACTAAAGTCCGTGGTTTTACGCTCCTCACTTGTATGGGCGAGTTTGCGGGATAAAAGAATTGCGCACTAAAGTGTGGGGTTTTAGACCCGCGCAATTCTTTTATAATCAAAAAAGAAAAACTAGAAGAATACAAGCCAATAATACTAAGTGAGTTGAAATGAAACCAACAACAGACCTTGATTACGTGGAATTGTATGCCAAAAAACTGAAGAATGATAAAAACCTCTTTCAACAGCAAAAAATACTGATTGAAAGCCAACTGCACAGCAGCCGGGCCGTATTCAGCAAATTCGGCACAGGCGACAAATTCAAGGCAAAAGCCAGAGAATACCTAAAAGGAACGGGTTTGGTGTAATATGAATGATATTATCAAACGATAAGAAAAAGCATCAACTTCTCTTTTGAAGGGGCTTCTTAGTTGCATCAGTGAGCTTATTGAGCAACACTTCACGATCGCTCTTCCAGTCTTTCTTATCCCGGATATCCGCCCAGCCAAACACGTGAAACTTTCCGGCAAATGAAGCCTGCTGAAAGCCGTCCTTTTCAAGTTCTTTCACCACACTCCAAAGAACGTCCTGAAAAGTGATTCTTTCACTCTTAGAGTACTCTTTAATGATCTTGGCTGTTGTGCGAGTAACGATATCTTCAAATTCCTGCTGACTGAATTTCCTTTCATGGCAAAGCTGCCTGTAATCACTCTCCTCATATGTATGATATCCGACGCTGTAAAGATAATTCATCGTTAAAACTATTTCTATCCACCATTTAAAGGTTTTCATTCAGAATGAATGCTTTTGTTCATTGAGAATGACAGTATAGAAATGTAGATAGTTTTATATACTATTCTTCACTTTTATAGAAAACAATGGATATCGTGATAGATGTGAGTTTTCGCAATCTGGAAAAATGGAAAGATTCAGAAAAGCGCTCAGAACACGTATTTGACAGGATGCAGCTACGAGGGATTGGAACAGAGCAGATAAAAGAAGCAGTTCAGAAAGGCGCAAAACAGATAAGGCCGGACGGCTCAGTAATCTCAGAGTACAGATGGTTTAAAGTCGTGTACAGGGAACTAAGGATGGAGAACACGAAGAAAATTTATCCAATCACCGTTATGGAGGCATAATATGAATGAAGCATACCCCTGCCCTTGTGGCGGAAAAGTAAAATGGAAAAAAGAACAGGTAGTACGCGATGGAATAGACTGCGGAATACTCGACATCGAATACTGTCCGAAGTGCGGAGAAGAATACCTTCCAGAAGCAAGCGCGCAAGTCGTAGAAAACAAGTTGAAAGAAGCAGGACTATGGGGAAAACAGAAAGAAATCAAATTCTGGAAATCAGGAAACTCAATAACCACCAGATTCCCGGCAGAAATGGTGAAAAAACTAGGACTAACCCTTGTTAAAAAAGCACGCATCTACCAAGAAGGAAAAAACAAGCTGACAATCGAGTTTTAAATGAAGTCTAATATCGCAAACGCCTGGAACGCACTCATCCACAACAAGAAATACCTTTTACTGACAATACTGCTGGAAATAATCTTCTTATTCGGACTGGTTCAGCTCCATTTCGTATTCTTCACTCCAACGCTGGAAGTAACGAACAAAATGATGTCAGCAATGTCAACAACAGTAAGCGCATTAGCAGACTCAGAAGTATACCAATTAGAAACAAGACTGCAGGAAAACACGGAATTCATGACAGCATACCACGAACTGCTGAAATATTTAGCATACTTCCTACTGAGCGTGCTGGCAATATGGATGCTGTTCAGAGGACCGGTGTGGTGGCTGTCGCACAAAATGATCTACAAGAAAATGTCGTTCACAAACACCTGGCTCAAATTCTCGCTATTAAGCATATTCTGGTTTGCAATACTAATCGCATCATTTTTCATTTACAGTATAGTACAAGGAACAACCTTCAATACTGCACTGACAATCATAATGGCAGCAGTCTGCCTGGCAATACTCTATTTCGGGCAAATAAGCTTCGCGCTAATGCCGGCACAGCAAACATTTAAAAGCACATTCGTCTACGGAGCAAGATATGCAAGGACCATACTGCCTGCATTCGCTGTCAACCTCATCATCACAGGAATTGCTGTTCTCCTGCCATTCACCTGCATCAAAACAATACCCTTACTATCAGTTGCTATCATCATTCTCATCACAATTCCAGGACTTGCATTCGCAAGACTGCACATCATCATAGCAACATGGCAAAAACACTGATTATTGGCGGACTACTAGTGCTAATAATAGCATTATTACTCTACATAGCAGTAAAGCCGACACCAACACAAACAATACCTGTGCAACAACCAATACAACCAGAAGACAGAGGAACACCAACACCAACAGCACAAGAACCAACAAGAGAACCCCCAACGCCAAAAGCAGAAGAAACCACACCTCCACCAGGAGGAGTATCAATAGAAGCAGTCTACCCGCAACAAGTCAACTTCTGGGTAAACGAAATACTCGTATCAGACGTAACAGACTACCAGACAGGATTCATCCCCATTAAAAAAAGCAACATCAAAACATTTGCGGGAAGCTTCGGACCATACTATGCAGACCCGACACCGCACTTAAAGGTAATACTGTGCTCAGAATTCTATAAGATGGCTGCAGCGCCAGCCTGCGAAGCAGTGCAAATGTTCTACAAAGACAATTACGTCACCTTTGCAAAAGGCTACCAATACGACGAATACATAGGCGGACTGGCAGCAAAAGACTACATAGCATACTATGACGTATACGCGGGCGAAGTAAAAGTCGGCAGCAGCAACAAAGCAGTAATCCGGACAGTCACGGATTAATTGCGGAAAAAAGCATAACTTCTTGAAAAGTTTACAACACTGCCAGCAATACTTTCAACTTTCCCGTCGATACACCCTTTAACAAGCTTAACATCATATTCTATTATGGCTTGGGAAGTAACAATAATAGAATTTGAAGATGCAGAAGGAAAAAAATACAAAGTAACAAGAAGAATGCCAGAATTGCTAGTAGCAGAAACAAAAATTTTCAAGACAAAAGAAACAGCAAAAAAGCAATTTGAAGAATGGCTACAATAAGCCTGCCTTTTCCTTCAGCATTTGAACCAGTTCAGGCTGATTATAGCAAAACGTATCAGGAATATCAAAAGAAATAACACGTTTCTGCATAATTTTCCCAGGAAAACGCTTAGCCAGTTCAAGCCTCATCTCTTCCTCCATGACAACAATCGTATCAGCCCAAGAGAGCTGTTTTTCAGTAACAGGATGCTCATTAAACAAGCCAGCGGATTTAGACTGAAATCTATCCTTAAACAATTCCTCCGCAGTCTTGCTGCGGTGCAGATTCTGATTACAGATAAACAACACTTTCATATATTGATTTAAAGCGTCAAAGTTTAAAAACTTTCTTCAAGAAAAGACGGATTAATTACGGAAAAAGACACAATTTCTTGAAAACATTACAAAACTACCAGTAAAACTTTCAACTTTCCCGTCGATACACCCTTTAACAAGCTTAACATCATAGCAGACAGGCCTGCGCGCCTGCAAAGGTGCTCGCTCGCAGACGTGCGGGCCTAACTTTATGACAAAATACCTGCTTGATACGTGCATTTGGAGAGATTTCTATGAAGGCCGCATAAGCAAGACCGGCACACTCCTTGGAAAGAATGCGACAGAGTTCATTATTAAACTGATAAAGAATGAAGATACAGTCCTTTTCTCAGAAACGCTCATCCGGGAATTAAGAAATCACTATGATGATAATGAAATTAAAGATATGCTTAATCTTTTGTTTATGAATCGCATATTAATCAGGATAGAAATAACAAAAGAGGATTACCAAGAAGCCAGACGCATATCAAAGCAACGAAACCTTCCTTTTGTTGATTGTCTTAATGCAATTCAAACAAGAAACCACAAAGCGCTTCTAGTGACTCAAGATGCCCATTATTTCAAAAACCTTTCAGACATTATAACGCCAATAAGAGCCAAATAAATCAATTGAACCTTTTTTCCAGCTCTTCCATTAGCTCCTTACTTACCTTCTCCCGCGTTTTTCTCCTCTCTTCATCAGTCGTGCTTCTGCCTTTTCCCCTGAACTTCAGAAATTCCTTAATAAGCGCTTCCTTTTCGTTATCCTCAAGCTTTTCCCTTATAGCTTCTCTTATGAACTCTGTTTTCGTGCTGTAGCCTGACTTTTTCATGCTCTGATTCACTCTATTCAGCAAATCGCCTTCAACTTTTATGCAGATAGTTTCCATTGTAATATAAAGTAATACAAAGTAATATTTAAAACTTTCTTTTTAAATTGGCAAAGTTTAAAAAGCCCCTTCGAGAAAACAGGACCATGAACCTGCAAGGACTAGGCAAAGTAGAAGATTACCAGAAATACCTGGACATGGCGTACAAGAACGGCGCAGATGCAGCCATGCAGTCAAGACAGGATACAACCAGCAGGAACAAGGCAATACGAAGCAGAAGAATAGAATCAGCAAGAATAGAAGCATACGGAAAATCACTCATAAACTCGCTGGACTTCATAGGAAGAAGCTTCCCGTCAATAGACCAGCTCGCACCATTCTACCAGGAACTAATCAAATGCACACTGGACTATCCGATGCTGAAACAAAGCCTTGGAGCATTGAACTGGGCAAAAAAACAGCTAACAGGACTATTGCACAAGTACACAAAAGAACTGTCATTAACAACAAGAATTGAGCACTTCAACAAGCTAAGACGCGCATTCTCAGGAAGAACAAGCTCAGTAATGAAACAAATCAAGGACAACCTCACATACCTTGAATACTGCAGAAAAACAATGAAAGGATACCCCTCACTAAAAACAAAAGTAAATACGGTAGTGATAGCAGGAGCGCCAAACGTAGGCAAAAGCACACTGCTGGCAGTATTAACCGGAAGCAAACCAGAAATAGCAAGCTACCCGTTCACAACACAAAAAGTAAACCTTGGATACGATGCAGAAGGAAACCAGTACATAGACACTCCAGGACTATTGGACAGACCGATAGAGGCAAGAAACAAAATAGAAAAACAGGCAATACTGGCGCTAAAACACCTTGCAACAATAATCATATTCGTAATAGACCCTACGGAAACGTGCGGATACACTGTAGTCGAACAAAAGAATCTCCTGCAGGAAATCAAAGACATGTTCACACTGCCGATCATCATTGTAGCAAACAAGGCAGATACTGGAGCAATCTTCAAGCACGCGATAGAAATAAGCGCAAAAGAAGGAACAGGCATAGACAAACTAAAAAAAGAAATCACTTCCTTGCTGAAAGCCAAACAAGAAAAACTCCAACAGTGATGTAAATGCCTGCCATCAGCCACGCGTTTGGAAGATAAGAATGAATGTATTGTTCTAAATAAGGCAGTTCACCGAACAAACGGAATAACCTTGCCATATGATACGGAGAAAACAGGAAAAACACAGCCAAAGTGCCTGGAATCAATGTGAAAAAACCCAAAGCGCGCAAAGCAATCTTGTGCGAGCCAGAAAACCAGTACACAATCAAAAAGCCAGCCAAAATAAAACCAAAAGCAGTAAACAAAGCATATCTCGCATTACTTAATTCCTGAGGCGAGAAAACCAAGGGAAACAAAGGAATCAAAGCAGTCAAGCCAGCCATGTAAAAAGTGCCTGCAATAATCTTGACAACCTGAAGGCCGACAAGCTCAGCAATACTCCTCTTTAACGCCATATTATCCTGGCGCACACAAAAGTATAAAAACCTATATGACGACGGCATAGTCATGAAAATCATAGCTGATTTACACCTGCATTCCAGATACTCAAGAGCGTGCTCAAAAGACATCACACTGCAAAATCTGGAGAAGTACGCCAAACTAAAAGGACTGAATCTGCTGGGAACAGGAGACTTCCAGCACCCCAAATGGCTCCCAGAGCTGAAAGAACAATTAACTGACAATGGGAAAGGAATAATGCTGAATAAAACAGGATTCCCCTTTGTTTTACAAACAGAAATAGCACTCGTATACACGCAAGACGGAAAAGGAAGAAGAATACACAACATTGTACTGGCGCCAAGCTTTGAAGTTGCTGACCAAATGGTCGAGTATTTGCTGAAAAAAGTAAGAATAGACTATGACGGCAGACCAATATTCAAAATACCCTGCCCGCAGTTCGTGGAAGAATTGAAAAAGATAAGCCCGGAGATAGAGATAATACCAGCACACGCCTGGACGCCATGGTTCTCAGTATTCGGAAGCATGTCAGGCTTCAACTCACTGAAAGAATGCTTCCAGGAACAAACAAAACACATACACGCAATAGAGACAGGACTGAGCTCTGATCCTGCAATGAACTGGAGACTAACACAACTCGACAACATCTCACTCATCAGCAATTCAGACAGCCACTCAGCATACCCCTGGAGAATAGGCAGGGAAGCAACAGTATTTGAAATGAAAGAGCTAAGCTATGCAGAACTCATAAAAGCAATACGCGAGAACAAAATTGTGGAAACCTGGGAGTTCTTCGCCGAAGAGGGTAAATATCATTTCGATGGGCATAGAACTTGCGGTATTAGCATGTCCCCAAAAGAAAGCAATTCAGTCAAAAAAATATGTCCGGTATGCAAAAAACCAATGACGATAGGAGTGGCAAGCAGAGTGGAAGAACTCGCAGACAGAGAAGGAAAATCACCAAACGCCAAACCTTACAGGAATCTGATACCATTGTCTGAGATAATAAGCCACGTAGTAGGAGGAACTGTATCAGGTAAAAAAGCCTGGGAGCAATACAACAAACTCGTAAACGCATTCGGAAACGAACTCGCAGCATTAACAGCAACAAAAGAAGAGCTTGCAAAACACGTTGACTTAAGATTAGCAACAACTATTTCGCAGGCAAGCACAGTCAAATGGAAACCAGGATATGACGGAGTGTACGGAATACCCTTATTTGAAGGAGAAACACATAAGGAAAAAACAGTCACACAAAAAGATTTAGGAAGCTACTGATAGAACGATTTCGGAGGCTCGTGCTTTTTCTTAACAATCATCGCAGCCAGAACGATGCACAAGCCGACAATCAAAGCAGGAATGGCAAAATCAAACTTCACAATCTCAATCTTAGGAAAAGGATGGCACTTGAAATCACTGCCACAATAATTCTCAGCAGGACAATCAGTATTCGCCTTGCACTCTTTCTGGGCGTCAGCAATCCTGTAAAGAGTCAAAGCGCCGGCTACGCTTAAAGCAATCACAATAACGATCATGAAAATACCTGAAAAACCTGCCATGCACTCGCGAGGAAAAAGAACGGTATATAAAACTTACTCACGCTGAACAAAATTCAGCAAAACAACAAACAAAATGCCAAAAGCAGCAACAAACACCAAAAGAAGACCGCTACTTGAAGAAGTCGGCTCATCCTGAACTGCATAACCGCTTAACGGGAAATCGTAGACGGCACTGCCAGTAACACCTGCAGGCATCAAACATTGATACACGGCACTCAAACCACCAATAGTCAAAGTGCATTTTTGGTTGAGCTGGGCAGTTGTACAGGAACCAATAGGAATTGAACAGGCATCAGGTGGGCAATTCGGCGTGCAAATGCCAAAAGTGCAGGATTGAGGACAAGCGCCCACATTAACCCAGGAAGGGACAACAGTCACGCACTGGCAAACGGAAGAGCACATCTCACCCGCGCTACAGTCAGCATTTGATTCACACTCTTCCGAAGCCTGATTAATAACTCCATCACCGCAGTAAAGACACCTGCAATTATCGTCGCAGGTGCCAATCTTGCTGTTCTTGGTACAGGCTGAACCCTCACCATCGCAATCTTCAGAAGCCTGATTAACCTGATTATCGCCGCAAACAGGCGCAGCAGTGCACTGGCACTGAGCATTACAAACCTTTCCAGACGGACAACCAGCAACATCACACTCTTCAGACGCCTGGTTAACAGAGCCATCGCCGCAAACAGGAGTGGAAGACAAACACTTGTAAACATTGCTAAAGCCACTAACCGTTAAAATACACTGCTGGTTAGCTTGCAAACAGGATGATGAAATAACTCCAGAAATCGTAGGACAAACAGTAGAAGTCGGGCATGCAGGATAACAATATCTGGAACCAAGAATAGTAGTGCAGGATTCGGGACAGGCACCCTGATTTACCCAGGAAAGAACAGCAGGAATGCACTTGCACGTGTTATCACAATAACCATTTTGGCCATTCTTAGTGCAAGCAGTACCAATACCATCACACTCTTCAGGAGACTCTATCCGATTATTAACGCATATAGGGCCAGCAACTGTACCATTACAC
>CABMGU010000051.1 GCA_902385765.1 uncultured archaeon
CTGTTATAATTGCATGCACAGTCATTTTTTTCTCATCCACTTTAACCTTGATTTTACTGAACACCATCGCGTGCTTGTCTTTAAGATAGATAATCTCCTCCAAAAACTCAAACAGCAAAGCATCAATTGTTTTTGCCTTCTTTTTAATGATTTTCTTAATTTTCGGCTTGATTGTTTTCGGGTTTGCCATGCTTTCCATTGTTGCTTTGGCGGCGCTTTCAAACAATTCATTCAGGGTTTTTCCCGTAGCTTCAAAAGCAACATCAGCAATAGCAATATCCTCGATGAACTTGAACGGCATAAAGAAATTTTTCTTTGCAAAGTTTATAAATGTTTACTTGGAGATTAAGGTCTGAACTTTCTCCACAACTTTTGCATGAATTTCGTCAATATTCATCAACCTGTTATTGTCCATACAATCAATCAGCGTGAACTGATTAGGGAACAGCCTGACGATTTCCAGATAGACCTGCTCTGCTTTTTTCAAGTGCGAAAGATCGCTTTCATGCAAATCTCTTTTTGCTCCTCCAACATAATCCCTGCTCCCCTTATTATCAACAAGCTTTTGCGCAATCTCAGCAGGCACAAAAAGGACAATGTTCAAGTCAGGCTTTGGAATGCCAAGAATCCCATACTCGATATCATCATTCCACTTGAAATAGTCGTGGCGCCTTTTTGGGTCGTCTATCTTTGCTCCCTGATGACCCATATTTGATGCAACATACCTGTTGGATATCACTATCTTGCCGGCTGACAGTGCCTCTCTTATCTTTGCACCTGCATCAAACCTATCTAACGCATAAAAAAGGGATGCCTTGTAAGGACTGACCTCGGTTCCGTACCTGCCGTTCAAGTATTCTTTCACAAAAAATGAAGACGGAGAATCATACTGCGGAAAATCAAATGCTGCAACATCGCAACCTTTTGCCTGCAGATATTCTATCAGCTTTTTAGCCTGCGTAGCCTTGCCTGTACCGTCTGTGCCCTCAATAACGATGAAAACCCCTTTCATAAGAAGAAGAACTTCAAGCCCGTTTTTATGCTTTTCTAGTATTTGGAATAATAAACTATTTTATCGCCGCTTTGGTCGCTGACGGAATTTCTCTCCCTCTTGCAGATAAGAGGGAGAGAAATTCACCTCAACAGGTCGAGGCAGAGCGGCATAAAAATGAGAAACTAGTATTTACCCAACAGGTCAGAAACAGCTGCGCCGATTGCTGCCGGGAAGCTGATTGCGACCACCAGTTTGAAAACATTGCCAGGCGTTCCTGCCAACTCAGCTATTCCGTAAAGGTACAACAGCATAAACGCCACAAACAATGAAATGAAATAGTAAGTAAATATTCTTTTTGCCCAGAACTGACCGAAATGCCTCAGCTTTCTCTGATTAAGCGGAACTCGGTCATACCCGACAAAATAAATTTCTGCAGTCAGTATAATCCAGGTTGCCGATGACATCAAAAACAAATCCATTGAAGACAGTGCCAGCCCGACTTCAATCAGCAAGCCCTTAAGAACAAACGTGAATCCGAAAAATATAGCGCCGAAAAATGCGACTATAACGTGCTTAATGTCAAAATGACCGGGTATTTTTTCCACTAATCTTTCTCTTAAAACTCTTGTATCTTCTGCAATCTGGTCGATTTTTGCCATTTCAGTAGAACTCTAACTCAGGAACATCATCCTTCTTCTCTTCTTCCTTAGGAGCTTCAGGCGCGGGAGCGCTGTCAAAAATACTCATCAGGTTTCCCACAGCAGGAGTTGGACTTTCAAAAATGTTCGGCTGTGAAGCCGGCTTTTCCGGCTCATTCGTATAAACTTCGTGACTGCCGACCAGACCAAGCAGAAGTTTTATCGCTTTGCGTATCTCATCTTTAGAATCCGTTTTAGTATCAATAGTCAGTCGCATCCTCTTTTCAGGAATATTGCTGTCATATAAGTTTAAATACTTTTCGTGATGACATAAGGTCATCGGGGCTGTGGTCTATCGGAAACTGCGGTTTCCGGAAGACCGCATCTAATTATAGCCAACTTTACAAGGGGCTGTGGTCCAATGGTAAGATACAAGGTTCGGGACCTTGTGACCTGAGTTCGATCCTCAGCAGCCCCATACTATTTAGAAACAAGTTCCAACTCATTCTGAATTATGGCTATTTTTTCTTTTACCTGCACAGGAAGCATCTTTTTACCCTCAAACAAAATAAGCATCTGCGGCAAAACAATCATTTGATACTTTAACCTGCCTTTTTTCATAATAATCTCGCGTTCAAGACCTTTTATTCTGCCAAGCGTTTCTTCTGCCTCTCCCACATTTGGAAGCCCGAACTGCTTAGACAGCAGGGTATACAACGCAATCTGCTCAACGAACAATTCTCTTGCTTCTGAAAGAGTGAGCTGGATATTCTGCAAATGATTACTCAATCCGACACTGTCTGATTTTCGGGCAAAATCAACAAATACGCCAATATGCCCTATAAGACTGTCAATTGCAGATACCAAGAACTGCATCTGATCAATTATTTTTTCAATATCCTCTTTTGTCTGAAACTGCATAGAACATGAATTCCTGTTATTTTATATAAATCTTATCATGGACCCGCCCGGATTCGAACCGGGGACTTCCTCCCTTTCTTCAAGAGTCCCATTAAGGATCTAGTGAAGGAGGCGTCGTAACCGCTGGACCACGGGTCCGTGTATATTTTGCTCCATAGAAGACTTTAAAAGGTTTTGCCAGTTTTTGTTTTTATATGCACCTAAGCAAGGATATGTTAAAAAAAATGATTCTGGAAAAAGGACTGCTCACAAATTATGCTGACATTGAAGCACAACTAACACCAAACGGGGTAGATGTCCGCCTGGCAGCAATTGTTGAGATTGTGAACGGCGGAAGACTGGCAGTAGCAAAAACAGACAACCTCGCACCAAAACTCGGCACTGCTGTTGTTTTGAAAGGTTTTGAAGAGCGCCTGAAAGGATACGAACTGAAAGAAATGCACGTTGTTGACTCCGGCATTGTAAAGCTAGACAGATTGAAGCCGTATCTTGTCCTGACCTGCGAAGAATTAAACACGCCTTCCAGCCTTATGAGCCACATAACACCCAGAAGCTCTTTATTCAGATTGACCCAGTCCCTACTTGGATGCAGTTTTGTCGAAGCAGGATACAAAGGATTCCTCACATTCATGCTACTGCCATTCACAGACAGCCAGATAGAGCTCGGAAGCAGATTTGCGCAATTGTCTTTTACAGAGCTTACGGGCGAAGCACATTACGAGCAACAGAAAGAATCCAATTATCAGGGCGGGAAGCTTTTCTAACCAAATACTCTCTGGAAGTTCAGCCACAAGTTATTTGCAACTTCCTCTTCAGTGAAGTTTTTGACTTGAGCGATATTCCTGATTACATAAAGAACATTAGCAGGCTCATTTGGTTTGCCAGGGATAGGAGAAAGCCAAGGACCATCTGTCTCAGACAAAAGCTGGTTAATGCTTGCCATCTCTGCAACCATCTTAAAATGCTGAAGCTTCTGGATAATTGCAGGAATTGAGAAAAAATATCCCTTATCTATTGCTTTCTTTATTATGTGTTTTCTTCCCGTGAAGCAATGCAAGATTACTGTTTTAACAGAACTGCTTTCAAGCATCTCTACACATTCTGTTTCTGCATCTCTTGTATGAACAATCAATGGTTTTTTGATGTCTTCTGCGAGTTTGATTATTTTCGCAAAGTTTTCTTTTTCTTTTTCCCTCAATTGTTTGTCTTTTACCCAATGGAAGTCCAGTCCTGCCTCTCCTATTCCTGCAATATTTTCTTTATTCTGTTTAATAAATTCCAACTCAGCATCCATATCAATCGGATGAACCTGCCTTGCAAGACCAGTCTCATCAGCAGGCAGTCCAAGAGCATCCACAGGATAAATACCAAGAGAACATCTGACTAACGGAGCATATTTCCTGGCAAGCGCCAATGCCTCCCTATTTGTAGGAACATTAACGCCTGAACAGATTATTGCCTTGACGCCTGCTTCCTTCGACCGTTCCAGCAAAGCATCCAATTCATTCTTGTACAATTCGTGATTCAGATGGCAATGAGCATCAGCAAGTATCATAATAAGAAGATTTCGGCGCTATTATTTAAAGCATTTTGTAAATTTCTGTCGCCAGGAATATAGCGTAAAGCCCAGCCAATACAAGCCCGTGCTTCCAAGTCAACTCTTTCTTATTCATCCAGAACATGATTAAAGAAATAGCAGCCACAAGGAACAACATTGTCGACAAAACCTCGTGCAAAGGAATAACAATAGGTTTTACCAGAGCGACAACCCCGAAGAAAAGCAACAACTCAATAATCAATGAGCCGAACAAATCACCAAGACCTATGCTCGCATGCGCCCTGAAGAGCGATTTTAGCTCAACAGCCATATCAGGTATAGTTGTTCCCACTCCGATGACTGTCAATGCGATAAAGTATGCAGGCAAATTAAAGTAATTCGCTATCTGCACTGAGCTGAAAACAAGCCACCTGCCAGAAAGCATCAATGCAACAAAACAACCAAGGAAAATAAATGCGTCCCGCCAGATTGTTTTTAGTTCAACATTCTTCTTAATTTTTCCCAGCGTTCCTTCAAGCTTCCATAATGTGAACAGGTATGCGATGAAAGCACCCACAAGAATAACCCCGTCAGACCTGCTAAGCTCGCCATCAAGCGCCAAAACAAAAGGAAGCATCAAAGCAATCCACATTATAAAACGCCTTTTTGTAAAAATGTTCGGCTCCAAAGCGATTTTCCTGCCTAAAAGACAGAGCAAGCCGAGAGCAAGAGCGGCATGAACCATATTGGTGCCGAATATCGTGCCCATTCCGATATTCTCCTGACCAGCCATAAATCCAGTTATCGAACTGATAATTTCAGGAGCAGATGCTGCCATGGCTACGACAACCAAGCCTATGAGAGCATCGCTCAAACCAAGCCTTTTTGCATAATCAGAGATGCCGTATACTATCAAATCTGCGCTTTTAAAAAGAATGAACAGGCTTGCGATAAGAACGACGCCGTTGAACAATAGCGGGTGTGCAAACTCTACAGGTATAAATGCCATTTTCGCCTCTTTGTTGTACTGTAAAATAGCAAACTATATAAAAGACTTGTTGCTCCCCCGAGGTTATGCCAATAGTAGGAATGCAATACGACAAGATTGTAATTGAAAAGTATGCCCCAGTTAAAGGCAAGGTTCAAGTCAACAACAACGTTTCTTTAAAGGATGTTGAAAAGGTAGACCTGACAGTCGGCACAGGAAAGCAAAGCGCCATAAAATTCCATTTCGAGTTTGCAGCAAAATACGAGCCAAAGATTGCAGACATAATTCTCACAGGATACATCACTTTCTTTGAAAAACCAGAAACAATCAAGGAAATTACAGAAGAGTGGAAAAAAGACAAGAAAATACCGAAAGAAGTCATGTCAAACATCCTCAACACAGTATTGGCAAAATGCAACGTCGAGGCAATACTCTTTGCAAGAGAGGTAAACCTGCCCCCACCAATACCATTGCCAAAAGTACAAGTCAAATAATTTTCTTCACTATTTAGGAAAAACTTTTATAGGAGCAGATGTAGTGCTAAATACAGGGTAAAGGGATGGCAGACATAAAACTAAAAGTTGCAGAAGCTATTCAGGACGACGTAAACAAGGGAATAGTCAGAGTAGACAGCAATTTCATGAGAGAAATAGATGTCAGACCAGGAGACATCGTAGAAATTGAAGGCACAAGAAAGACAGTAGCCATCGCAGACAGGGCATACCCTGGAGACATAGGCCTGAACATAATACGAATGGACGGTTTGTCAAGAAAAAACGCAAAAACCTCAATCGGAGAACTAATTTCTGTCAGAAAAGCAGCAGTCGAGCCAGCAAAAAAGGTCGTTATTGCTCCTGCAAGAGAAGGCATAGTTGTACGAGCATCTGCAAATATTTTCAAGCAAGGTCTTTTAGGAAGAGCTGTTACAAAAGGAGACATAATTTCTCTTGGCGGAACAAGAAGAAGACGAAGCGCTATGACACAATCACCATTCTTTGACGAAGTATTCACAATGATGGAAGAAAGCATGATGGCATATGGTTTCGGTGATTTGAAGTTTGTTGTTGCCGAAACAACTCCCAAGCAGTCCGTTATTATTACTGAACAGACAGAGGTCGTACTCAATTCAGAAGCTGTTGAAATAAAAGAAGAGGCAGTTCCAGAAGTCACTTATGAAGATATAGGCGGACTTGAGGATGAAATCAAGAACGTCCGCGAAATGATAGAACTTCCCTTAAAACACCCGGAAATTTTTGAAAGACTGGGAGTCGAGCCACCAAAAGGAGTCCTACTGCACGGACCACCAGGAACAGGCAAGACATTACTGGCAAAAGCAGTCGCCAACGAAACAAATGCACACTTCATCCTGATTAACGGCCCTGAAATAATGTCAAAGTTCTACGGACAATCAGAAGAAAATCTGCGCAAGAAGTTTGAAGAAGCAGAAAAGAACGCGCCATCAATTGTCTTCATAGATGAAATAGACGCAATAGCAACAAAAAGAGAAGAAACAAAAGGAGAAGTAGAAAGAAGAGTTGTAGCACAACTGCTTGCCTTAATGGACGGATTGAAGTCCCGCGGAAAGGTTGTTGTTATCGCTGCAACCAATGTTCCAAACATTCTCGATCCTGCATTAAGAAGACCAGGCAGGTTTGACAGGGAACTAGAAATAGGAGTGCCAAACAAAGAAGGAAGGCTAAACATACTGAAAATCCACACACGAAACATGCCATTGGACAAAGACGTCAACCTGAAAGAATTTGCAGCCGTAACACACGGATTTGTCGGAGCAGACCTGGCAGCACTTGCAAAAGAAGCAGCAATGATTGTTTTACGAAGAATACTCCCTGATTTGAGATACGGCAAGGACGAGCCATTGCCAAACGAGCTTTTAGAGAAACTACGCGTTGGCAAAAAAGATTTCAGAGATGCCCTGAAAGTAGTACGCCCCTCTGCCTTACGTGAAGTCTTTGTAGAAGTACCAAACGTAAAATGGACAGATGTCGGCGGACTTGACGGCGTCAAGCAGGAACTGATAGAAGCAGTTGAATGGCCACTCAAACATCCAGATGCATTCAAAAGATTAGGCGTCAGACCACCAAGAGGCATTCTGCTGTATGGAGCACCAGGAACAGGCAAAACAATGCTTGCAAAAGCAGTAGCAAATGAAAGCAAAGCAAACTTCATCGCAGTCAAAGGACCTGAACTGCTTTCAAAATGGGTAGGCGAGAGCGAAAAAGCAGTACGCGAAATCTTCAAGAAAGCACGCCAGACCGCACCAACAATTGTTTTCTTTGATGAAATTGACAGCCTTGCACCAAGAAGAGGCATGAGCAATGACAGCGGAGCAACAGAACGCGTCGTCAACCAGATACTAACAGAAATTGACGGACTTGAAGGCATGTCTGACATCGTCATCATCGGCGCAACAAACAGACCAGACATGCTTGACACAGCATTACTAAGACCAGGAAGATTTGACAGAATCATACTAACACCAGTTCCTGACTACAAAGCCAGACTGGAAACATTCAAAGTTCACGCAAAAAATATGCCACTAAAGGACGTTAACATCGAAGAGCTTGCAGAAAAAACAGACGGTTATGTTGGAGCGGATATTGAGGCGATTTGCAGGGAAGCAGCAATGCTGGCTTTGCGAGAAATTATCACTGCAAAATGCGTGAACATGACGCACTTTGAAGAAGCCCTGAAGAAAGTCTCGCCATCAATCACAAAAGACGTTGCAAAAATGTACGAAGACCTGCTCGAACGCTTCAAAAGCGCAAGAGCAAAAGAAATGAAAGAAGAACTTCCGATATACTTCGGTTAATCTTATTATATTCTAATGCCGCGGTCTACCACTTGCTTTCTCTCCCCTTGCCTTGCGTGGGGAGAAAAAAACAACCTGAGTCAAGACAAACAAAGTTTGTCTGGACTCCAGCCGAACAAGTTCGGCTTGAGCAAGCTCAGGCGCGGCATCAACATCAGGTTTTTATACCTCCTGTTTTCTTTAGTGCGAATGGTCTCACACCTGATTGCAGATTTGGAAAAATTCGACGAAACACTCGCCAGAGAGCACTACCTGAACAGTTCAGGACAGAAAGACGAGCTGGAATCATCAAAGGTATTCAAGCAATTCAAGCACTTGTTTTCGAAAGAGAATGTTGCTGAGGCAAAAAAGAACAGTTCTACAAAAGAAGGCAAACTATTGTACGACGCCTTTGTCTGCAATTTCATAGGGAATGACTTGAAGCGCGTCACTGACAAAGCCAATTCCTATGAAGCATCGGCAATTGTCGAAGTCAGCGGACAGCAAATACCATTCAGACAGGTTTCCACACTGATAATGAATGAGGAAATACGCGAAAAAAGAAAAATACTTTACGAAGCAACAAAACCAGTAAAGAAAAAACTAACTGCATTTGAAAAGAAATCCTGGGAAAAAGTCTACGAACTTATCAAAGAACTGTCGGGAAAGTCATACGTAGAATACCTCTCATTTGCGAAAGAAGTGGATTACGACGCATTAGCTTCGCAGCTGAGAGAATTCCTTATCAATACTGAAGATTCGCACAAAGCCCAGCTTGAAAAGA
>CABMGU010000052.1 GCA_902385765.1 uncultured archaeon
ACAGAAGGCATAGGCTCAGTGTACTACCAATTCGAAACAGGATACGGACCGGTACACGTACACATAGACCACCAGGAAGGCAGAGTGCTGAAAGTGTTCACCAACATCGCACCGATAGGAACAGAAATCTCAGGACTGACAACAGTAATGGGAATACTAATCAGCAAATACCTGGAGCTGGGCGGAGACATCAACTCGCTAAGAAAACACCTGAACAGCATCAAAAGCGACAAAGCATACGGCTTCGGACCAAAAAGAATAGAAAGCATCCCGCATGCAGTTTCGACTGCTTTAGGAAAGTTTATGTCACAGATGGGCAACCTGCCAGGACAACAATTACTGACACCGCACGTAGAAACACCAATTCAAGAAATAAAAGTCCAAAAAGTAACGAACGAAGAACACAGGCCAGGACACTGCCCAAAATGCTACAGCCCGAATATTGCTTATTTAAGCGGGTGCTCAGGACCAACCTGCTATGAATGCGGATTCAGCGAGTGCAGCTAAAATTTTCTAATTTTTTTTTCATTAGCAAGACGAGCCTGACGGCAAAGACACTCCTCACTCTGCGCTCCTAAGTCCCTTATGTCGCGCGAGTTCGTCGGAAAATATATAAGCAAAACAATCAGAACAACACATATGTCAATCGTAACAAAAGGGGGCGATAAAGGAGAAACATCACTTCTCGGCGGGCAAAGAGTGCCAAAAACCGACTGCAGAATAGAAGCATACGGCACAGTAGACGAACTCAACGCAAGCATAGGAGTGGCACGTTCTTACGTGAAAGACAGTTCTGCAAAGAAAACACTTCACCAAGTACAAAACGACTTGTTCAAAATAGGGGCAGAACTGGCAGGCGCAAAAAAGAAAATAACAGCAAAAGACACAAAGAAGATAGAGAATGAAGTATACAAGATAGAAAAGAAATTACCTTTGCAGAAATCATTCATACTGCCTGCAGGAAACCAAAGCTCAACACACCTGCATTTGGCGCGCACTATCTGCAGAAGAGCAGAAAGAAGAGTTCTGCCCTGCAAGCCAAATCCTGAAATCATCAGATACCTCAACAGGCTGGGAGACCTGCTGTTCATCTATGCACGGCTGGAAAACAGGAAAGACGAAGCAGTGAGATACTGAAGCAGATAAAACTTTAAATAGTTCTAGCAATCACGACAAATGGGGGAAATATGGAACAAACAGCCAAAGAGGTAGTGCTCACGTACGAAACATTGTACGAGATGCTACGCAAAGAAAAATCAAGAGATGAACTGCAGAAACTTGATGAATGCTTCTTCAGAGACGTACTCGCATATCTGAAAGAAAAACAACAATCATACGACGACAACCTGACAAAGAACGATATCTTCTCCCAAAGCGAAAGAGACAAACTGCACATACAACTCACCAACATCAGGAAGATTCTCAAAGACCTGTACGACATAAGAGAAAGAAAAATCATCAATATGTCAATAAACAAAAGCAGAACGCACACAATGATAGTAGACACAGCAAACCTACTTCCGCAAGAACAGCCATTCTTTGAAAGCCTGCACTCAGTAATGACGCAATACAGGACAGGAATACTGCACAGGCTGCTGGAACAAAGAGAATTAGACATACTTCCGATAGTGCTTCCATTGCCGGCAGAAGAGAAAGAAGAAGCGCCCTTGGAAAGCCCGCTTAAAAAAATAAAGTGCACTGAAGCAATAGAACAATTCTTCGGAGAAGAGCTCGAGCCATACGGACCGTTTGCAGCAGAAGAAGAAACAACCCTGCCAGAACAGCTGGCAAACATACTGATTTCTCAGGGAAAGGCGGTTGAACAACAGTAAGCTTTTTAAATAGCTTCTATACCGCTAAGAATATGAAGTTTCCAAAAACAAGAAAGACATACTGCCCAACGTGCAAAAAGCACACAGAACACAAGATAATAGAGGGCAAGAAGAAAACCAGAGGAAGCGCCCATCCTTTGAGCTTTGGAAGCAAGAAAAGAATCAGGCAGAGAGGACACATGGGCATAGGCAATCACGGCAAATACTCCAAGCCCGCCATCACAAAATGGAGAATGGCAGGCAGAAAAACAAGCAAGAAAGTCGACTTAAGATTCGAATGCCAGGTCTGCAAGAAAATGCACGGCATAAGCAAAGGCGGATTCAGAACCAGAAAAATAGAGTTCAAGTGAGAAAATGATAAACCGAATGAAAGAAAGCAATGCAAAATTCATCAAAGTAAGATGCCCGAAATGCAAGAACGAACAGATATTGTTCGGAAAAACAAGCACAACAGTACTGTGCTTAGTCTGCGGAAAAGAGCTCGCAGACCCTGTGGGCGGAAAGAGCAGGGTCAAAGCAAGAGTACTGGAAGTTCTAGAATAATCAGATGGAATCAAAAGGCCTAGCTCAGATATTAAGAGTATCAGGAATACATATACCTCAAAAAGGAGACATCATAGGCGAGACAAGAAATTATGCAGTTGAAGTAATGCTGGATAAATCGCCGATATTAATATTCACAAACAAAAAAGACAACTGGCAGGCAGCATTCAATGCCGGAGACTTTGTTTCACGAGTGGCGTGGACAGAAGGAGAAGCGCCGTACAGAAAGAACAGCTACGAACCGACATTCAAAATATTAAGCACCATAATAACAGAAATGCAGAACGATGAACCGCTTTTCCCATACATAGCAGCGTTCAATATGGCAATCACTTCTCTGGAGATAATGATAGATTTCAACAATAGCTTTTACGCAAACCTTTTTAAACAGCCATAATCTCGTCGTCAATATGCTCTTAAAAAAAACCGGATTTCCGGAAGATGAAGAACTTGTGCTTTGCACAGTAACAGGCATAAACCCTCACTCAGTATTCTGCACGCTTGACGAGTACGGCGGAAGAACCGGAATGATACACATTTCTGAAGTAGCACCGGGAAGGATAAGAAACATCAGGGAATACGTGGAAGAAGGCAAAAAAGTAGTCTGCAAAGTGCTTCAGACAAACAAGGAAAAAGGACACATAGACCTGAGCTTAAGAAGAGTCAACCAGGCGCAAAAAGCACAAAAACTCAACCAGATAAAACAGGAACAGCTGGCAGAAAAAATAGTGGAACACGCAGCAAAACAAACAGGACAATCCGTTCTCACACTTTACAGCAAACTTGCAGAAAAACTGATTCCACAACACGGCACACTCTTCGCGGCATTCGAACAGGTATCACACGACGCTCTGAATTTAGAGACTGCAGTAGAAAAGAAAATCGCAACAATGCTCACAGATGCAATAAAAGCAAGAATAAAACCTCCGCAAGTCAACATAGGCGGAGACTTAAAACTATCAAGCTATGCACCAAACGGACTGCAGGAAATCAAGGATGCCCTGGCAATAGCAACAAAAGCAGGAGTGCAGGTAAAATATTTAGGCGCAGGAACATACCACATTGAAATAATCGCAGAAGACTTCAAAGAAGCAGAGAAAAAAATGAAAGAAGCAATAGAGCCAATACTTGAATTCGCAAAAGAACACGACATGACAGCAGAATGGGCAAGAAAAGAAGAATGAAACACATACTCAAATGCCAGCAATGCGGCAATTTCACAATGAATGAAAAGTGCAACTGCGGGGGGCAGGCAGTAAGCACAAAACCAGGAAGATACGCGCCGGACAAATACGGCAAGTACAGAAGAGAAGCAAGACGCGAAGACCTGGCAAAAAAAGGACTACTATGAACTGGAAAGTACAATACATCGGCAACAAGCCAAAACTGAACAATCCAATACTAATAGAAGGACTGCCAGGCATAGGAAACGTAGGCAAGATAGCACTTGACTTCATACTTGAAGAGCTCAAAGCCAAAAAAATAGCAGAATTCAGAGGAAACAGCATACCGCACTCAGTATTCATCAATGAAGACAACCTTGTAGACCTGCCAAGCATTGAGCTTTATTACAAAAAAATGAAACAAAAAGACCTGCTGCTATTGGCAGGCGACGTGCAGCCAAACGACGAGCCAAGCTGCTACGAATTCTGCGACGCAGTGCTTGACACAATGCAGGAATTCAACTGCAACGAAATAATAACACTCGGCGGAATAGCGCTAAGACAGGAACCAAAAATGCCGCAGGTGTTTGTAACAGGAAGCAGCAAGGAAATAGTGGACAGTTATGCCAAAGGAACAAAAGCCAACAAGAAAATTTACGGAAAGGTAGGACCGATCATTGGCGTTACAGGAGTGCTTCTCGGACTTGCAAAAAGACGAAACATACAGGCAGTAAGCTTGTTGGCAGAAACCTTCGGACACCCATACTACTTAGGAGTCAGCGGAGCAAGAGAAATACTCAAAGTCCTGAAGAAAAAACTGCAAATAGATTTAGATATCAATGTTTTAGACAAGGAGATAGCAGAAATAGAGCAGGAACTCGGAAAAACGCAGGAACTGCTAAGGCACTACAAGAAAAAAGACGAAGTGAATTACATAGGGTAAGATTTTAATAATAAAATACCAATAATAACAAAAAAAGAGGTAATATGCCGAAAATACTAGCAATCAAAGCACGCCAAGTTCTAGACAGCAGAGGAAACCCCACAGTAGAATGCGACCTCAAAACAGCAGAAGGAATATTCAGGGCAAGCGTGCCGTCAGGAGCAAGCACAGGAATACACGAAGCGCTAGAGCTAAGAGACGGAGGAAAAGCATTCTTAGGACAAGGAGTGGAAAGAGCAGTAAAAAACATCAACCTAGTACTTGCAAAAAAACTCAAAGGCAGAGCAGTAATACAGGAAGACATAGACGAATACATGATAAAACTTGACGGAACCTACAACAAAAACAAGCTCGGAGCAAACGCAATACTAGCAGTCAGCATGGCAGCAGCAAGAGCATCAGGAAAACCTCTGTATCAACACATAGGCGAATTGTACGAAACAAAAAAGTTCGTACTGCCCGTGCCAGCATTCAACATCATCAACGGCGGAAAACACGCAGGAAACAAGCTGGACATACAAGAATACATGATAATGCCAGTAGGCGCGAAAAGCTTCTCAGAAGCACTCCAGATAGGAAGCGAAATCTATCATACCCTGAGAAAAGACCTCGAGAATCATTTCGGCAAAACAGCAATAAATGTAGGAGATGAAGGAGGATTCGCGCCGCCACTAACCTGCATAGAAGAACCCTTTGATTACATAACTGATGCGATTGTAAAATTAGGATACTGGAAAAAAGTCAAGCTCGGAATAGACTGCGCAGCAACAACCTTCTGGAGAGACGGAGTGTACTATCTTGAATGACAGCAGTTCAAACCAGCAGAACTCGCAGACAAATACGAAGAGCTCGTAAATTCGTACCCAATCGTCAGCATAGAAGACCCATTCTACGAAGAAGACTTCGACAACTTCGCAAAACTCAACAAAAGACTGGCAAGCACACAAATAGTAGGAGATGACTTGCTTGTAACAAATCCGCACAGAGTGCAAAAAGCAATAGTACACGACAGCTGCAACTGCCTGCTTTTGAAAATCAACCAGATAGGAACAATAACAGAAGCGCTGAGAGCAGCGCAAATGGCAATGAAACATGACTGGTACGTAATTGTCTCGGACAGAAGCGGAGAAACAGTAGACAGCTTTATCGCAGACCTCGCAGTAGGAATAGGAAGCGGACAGCTCAAATCAGG
>CABMGU010000053.1 GCA_902385765.1 uncultured archaeon
AAGCTGAAAGAGCCGGAATACAGAGACCACGACCACCACTCAATCAAGGAATTCTTCACGCTTGACGGACCAATGAAAAAACTCGTGCTCTTCAGCACAATGTTCTACTTCGCATACATGCTCGCATCACCATTCTTCGCAGTCTACATGCTGAAAAATTTGCAAATGAACTACTTCTTTTACGGCATAGCATCAGCACTGACAACAATAGCGCAAATAGTCACATCACGCTATGTAGGCAGGCTGACAGACAAATATGGAGACAAGCCGATAGCAATAATCGGACACATAGGAACCGCGCTAGTGCCATTATTCTTTTTAGGAGTAACGCAGCAAAACATCTGGCTCATAATACCAGTACAAATCTATTCAGGCATAGTGTGGGCAACAGCAGACATATCAAGATATAATTTGATACTCTGCATTTCAGACTCAAGAAGAAAAGCAATGCAAATAGCAGAATACAACCTGTACACAAGCATAACAATGGTAATAGCACCACTAGTCGGAGGATATCTGACAGAACACGCAACATGGGTGCTGACAGGCATACCCCTTGTATTTGTACTGAGCTTTGTCCTGAGATTCATGACATCATTACTATTATTCATAGTACCAGAACCAAGAGCAAAACACGAATACCCATTAATCTACGTCTTCCAGGAAGCAATGCACTTCCACCCAAACAAAGGAATACAGTACGGAATACATATTGTTAAAAGGATGGCACAAGGACTGGTGAGATAAAGTTATCCAACCAAATCACAAATCTCTTCTTTAGCCTGTTCAAGAATTTGACTGCCCACTCTTCCAAGTTTTCTGATTATGGCGGATTTGTGAATTGTGAACAATTTATCCGCCTTGATGCGGCTAAGAAAATAAATCCGGCCTTCAGCCATATCCTTCTGCTCAAGAATAATTGAATACGGCTCGTCCTTGATGTTTGACGTAATGCCGCAAATGACGACATCGTCAACACGCGCATTTCGCGCATCATTTGAGATAACGAGCGCAGGCCGCTGTTTAGCCTCTTTCAAATCAGTAAACGGCACCGGAACCAGAACCACATCACCCTGCCTAAATATCATCCCAGACATCATCCGCCTTGCTACCCCAGAACTGCTTTGCAACTTCCTCGGAATGCTTCAGCAAGTGCCTGAACTCATCCTTGACTTCTTTTCCCAAGTGGTCTGCCTTTTGCAACAATATGCGCTTTTCCTCCTGAACAAGCAACAGCGTATCACCTTGACTTATACCAATACTCTCGCGAACATCAGCAGGAATAGCAATCTGCCCTTTTTCAGAAACCTTCACCATTTTAACTTCAAGCATACAGTATGTAAGAATATTCTTACATATAAATGTTTCGATTTTGCGCAAGAAATACCAGGAAAAACGATATATATATATATGAATTAAATAATGGGCTTAATATGCCGCTCAAAAAAACTTTTAAGGAGTTCTCCGATGAAACTACCGCATTAGTTAACAAACAAAATTTGGCATTTTTTGAAATGGCAAAAGAAGAATATGATAAATTAAAAGCGATAGAACCATTAGTCAAAGCCATTAAGAAAAAATATCCTGTAGAATCAAATAAAGTATGTAACATTTTTTCTAAATATGAATCCTTTATCGGGTTTGTAATAACCTTCGGCTGTTTTCCTGACGATTATCATCCGGATCTACAATGGAATACTAGATTTGAGCGTTTTGTACAAGAAAATTGGCGAAACAATCTTTTAAAAGAGTGTGGCGCACTTAAAGCAAGAATAAAGGATGAACTGCTTGATAAGCTGTGTAATGCTGTTTTACTTTTAAGAGAATAATAAAATCTGTTTTTCTATCCTGCAAATGTCCAAAATTTTTTCCAATACTTATTTATAGCTCTATGTTTTCCGCACAAAAATGGACCTGCACGAAACACTCGCAAAACTGACAAGACACCCAGTCTTCAAAGAATGGCATACAGAGAATAAAGAATATTTCCTGGCACACGCATTCCTAATGCTGGACGAAGCAAACAAGAACTGCATGCAGATTGGATTCTATAATCCTGCAAAAGAGCGAATGGTAACTTTCTTTGTAGCAGACGATGTAAAAAAAACAGATGAGCAGGAAGTGCTAAGGTCAGAAGGAAGCATACAACAGTTAAAACCAGAAGAAGTCAAACTGACAGTAGAAGAAGCAATAAAAATCGCTGAAGGATGCTTCAAAGAGTACAAAGAAACCGCGATAAAACATTTCTTTATCATACAGAATGCAGAAGGACACACAATGTTCAACATAACATATTTCACGCAAAGCCTGAAAACAGTAAATATCAAGATAGATGCGACGACAGGAAAAGTGATAAAACACTCAAAACAAGACCTGGCACAGTTCGCATAATTCTGTCACCACTCTGGATTGTGCAGTATCTATATTACAGTATAACCATCTTTAAATATGCAAAAGTTAGAAAAAAATCGGACGACGAAAGAAAAAAAAACAAAAAGAGGGGATTTAATGGCAGTGGCAGTTGACTATAAAGAGAAACTAAAAAACAAAGACCTTGATGTTTTCTTCCGAAATGCAGACGAACAAAACGCAGAAGAAGCGATGAGTTGAATTGTAGGCTTCGCGATTATATCGAAGGGGCCTTAACTCCCGGCCCCCTCTGGACCCCCGAAGGGCCCAACCTCTTTTTTTGCGCACACCTCTTTATCGAGAATATAAAATTCTGATGTCAACCTTGTTTATATACATTTATGGCTCGCTTACTATCTATTCAAAAGTGTAAACTGCAAACAATCTACTGCAGTTTATGAAATCTTAAATATACCTGCAAATAAGAACCTATTATGATACTGGGAGTCACAGGAGCATACGCAGCAGGAAAAGATTCAGTGGCAAAATTCCTGCAGGAAAACGGATTCTTTCACATATCCCTCTCAGAATTCATCAGAGAAGAAGCCAAAAAAAGAAAGATAAAAGACACAAGAGAAAATTTGATGAAGCTCGGCAACCAGCTGAGACAAGAACACGGCCACGGAATCCTTGCAAGATGGGCAATACAGAAAATGGAATGGGACAAGAACTACGTGGTAACAAGCGTCAGAAACCCGGTAGAAGTTGAAGTTCTCAGAACAAAAACAAACTTTGCACTGATAAACGCATACGCATCAGAAAAAACAAGATGGAAAAGAATGCAGGACCGAAAAAAAACAGAAAAAAGAAATGACGACCTCGACACATTTGAGGAATTCCAGGAAAACGAAAGAAAGGAATCAAGCACCGACCCTGGAAAACAGCAAGTGAACACAGTCATACAAATGGCAGACATAACAATAAACAACGACGGAACACTCGAACACTTAAAACAAAAAGTGGAAAAAATGCTGAAACAATGGAAAACAAAGCTTGATGCGCCAAGACCAAGCTGGGACGAATATTTCACTCACCTTGCACTAGAAGTAGGAAAAAGAGCAACCTGCGACAGGGGAAA
>CABMGU010000054.1 GCA_902385765.1 uncultured archaeon
AAAATCTATTAGGGCATAGTTCTGTAAACACTACTATGATTTATTCTCACTTGTCGGAAAGCGCATTACATAGTGCTGTGAATGTTTTGTAAATATTAATTCATACCAAATAGAAAAGGGCTGCATTGGATAAATAAGCAGCCCATTTTATCTCTACTATTATGCGAGGTGTAAATATTGACCAGGTATAGTTTCAATCATACCCTGCTTGGGAGGATACAGATGCTTGCACTCATAGCTACCGTCCTTATTCTTTTTGACAATTTCATAAAATATCTCTTGCGCATAGTAACTTGTTTGTAGCGAAGGATAGCCATAGCTTAGTGAGGCTCTGTACTCTTTTACTTTGTCCCCCTTCTTAAAATTTGGATTTTCGTTAATGAATGATTTTTTAACAAATGTATCAAGTTTATCACGTAACATTAATGATAATTTATCCATACGTTGCCTTAATGATTAATTAAATAAATCGTGAATTCGTTGAATATAAAAAATCTACTTATTAAAAACCAATCTGCCCAGTATAGAGTGTACTCATGCTCATTCTGTAAATAGCGATGGTACGCTCTGAATCTTATCAAGATTTGATTCTTAAACTCATTCAGGCTCATTCTCTATTCTCTTTGTAATAGGGCAGGAATCACTCAGGATGAACGGAAAGCAGAGTAGAGTATCATTTCACTTGAATTGTTTGGTTAATCTCTTATTCTTTGCGAAATAAACGATTTCGTTTTATTCGCGTAGTTTGACTACTCGTATTGTCCGAGGTCGGATACGTAGAGTAGCTGTGCTACAAAGGAAATGATACAATTTAGATACAGTTGCGGCTGAATTCATTGAAATCAGCTTGAATTCTTAGAAAAACACTTTACTCTCAGTTATATGTACACGGTTCTTATTGATTAAAGATGCTGTACAACATAAGAGATACTATACTCATTCTCTCTCTGAGGGATTGAGGTTGAGATTGAGCCGGAATCTGCATACTGTAATTATATACACCCCCTAAAGTGTTGAAATATTCTACATACAAACTTGAGTCTCTTGGGCTCATTTCTCTGGTATTTAAGGTAAATCTTATCTTTTCAAAAAGGACAATATTATTATTTTGGGCTTTGCTGAATGAGAATAGGTACATGGAAGAACAAAAATATTTCCATGAAGGTCGGTAAAAGTGAATTTTTTAATTTTATTTCTATACTTATATGTATATCGGGAAGATAAGGCACGGTGAGAATATCAAAGAGTTTGGAAGCCTAAAGAAGTCAACTGAATAGTAGCCGTGAGCTAGAATTTCCCGAAAAGTTTAAGCAGTTTTCTCTTTAGGCTTTTTTTTATTTTTCGGGAGTCAATACAATGCACGGCAATAACTTTTACATACCCATAAATCTGGAAGGCAATTGGAGCGACAAACACTTGTATATCATTGATAAACTTTACACGTCAAAATTTATTGACAAGAGATTTTCGGCAGATTCAACCGATACTTTTCATGCTCATTCTTTTTCTTATACCAAGCTCAATAAATTTCAAAAAAAAGCTCTAAAAATCAGTTACGTACCACTCAGCTCTGTTTTTTTAAGGAAATTGCTTGGCAGGAATTCAAAAACAATAATAACAGAACTAATACACTCTTATGTTGTACAGTCTGATAATCAGTATATCGTAGGTGAGAAGTCAAAGGGGTATAGACTTGCGCCAGAATATAGCTCATCTTCGTTCAAGACTGTGCCCATACAAGACATGAAATTTAAGAAGCTGATTGAATCGCTTAGAGCAAAGGAATATGATTCACTGTCACCTTTGCATAAGGGTATGTTCACGGTCATGCAAAATGATTTTAGCTTCAATAGCGAAGGGGCAAGGAAATATTATGCGACTCACTTTTCTGAAAATACATCTATATCATATCAGTTAAATGTACTCAATGAGAAAGAGTATTATTTTTCAACTGACACTAAAACGGGAAGGGTGTTCACGAATTATACAAATCTTAAACGAGAGTTTAGAAGCTTCATTCAATCTGCTAACGGCGAGCCGCTGGTTGAATTAGATATAAGGAATTCTCAGCCCCTTCTCTTAGCAAGTCTTTTTAATGAATTCAGTCATACATCAAGTAGCGAATATTCATGTCTTTGTGAGCAGGGTATCATATACGATTATCTTTCAGAGAAGACTGGCGCAACAAGGGATAAGGTTAAGAAGGATTTCCTTACTGTCTTATTCGCCCCATCGCATTGGGATACAAAGGTTAAGCGTATTTTTCAATCTGACTTCCCAGAAGTGTTTGAGTATGTTTCATCTATCAAACGGGATGGAAATAATCTGCTTGCTTTAGCTCTGCAAAAATGTGAGGCTGATTTAGTCATAAATACGATAGGTGCGCAGTTGCTCTTTGAGGGTATTCCGTTCTTATCGGTGCATGATTCTTTAATCGTCACGGAGTCACAAAGCAGTTACGTCAAAGATTTAATGACTCAGAGATTTTCTGAGCAGTATAATATCAATCCAATTATCAATATTAAATAGAGGAGGAAAATAAAATATGCCACGCCCCCAAAAAATAGAAACCACTGAGCAGTTAAGAGACTATATCAGAAAAAAAACTAACTGGCGCAAGATGATACAGACTTTGGAAAAAATTGCTATGGGTGGTTATGAATTCAAAAATTATAACGGTCAAACTACAGTAGCTGAGCCAAACTTAGAGGCTTTACGTTTGCTCATTTTCTATACTTACGGAAAGATGCCTGACAGTATGCCCTTACAGGATGATTCAGCAACGATACAAATGAAAATGTTCTCAGAACTTGTTTCTGGTATGAACAAAAATAAACAATCAGAACACACAGAGGAGGAAATACAATGAAACTAAATTATCAAAGCGCTCTAAATTATTTACGACTTATCAAAGATGCAGCCGAAAGGCGTAACGATTCTTTCGGCAAGATACAATCATTTGCGGAGTACAACAGTACTGAACAAGAGAAACG
>CABMGU010000055.1 GCA_902385765.1 uncultured archaeon
CAGATAGTCATCACAGACGAAGCAGCTAAGGGAGGAACAGAGGGCTCTTACAACTGGAAAGAACGCATCAAAAGAGCATTCTTCATCATCTTCAGCGCATACATGACCATTGTAGTAGCAATGCTGCCATTAATGTTTGCAGGAGCAGGCCTTCTGAAAGGCTTTGCAATCACCACAATACTTGCAGTCACAATCGGAGTTCTCATTACACGACCAGCATACGGCGCAGTCATTGGAATGCTTCTTGAAAAGTAAAACTTTATATCCTGAATATGCGGTTTTTGCTTTATGAAAACAGAACTCAATTTTTTAGAACTCCATTATCTTGTGGAAGAACTGCAGTCCTGCATAGGCGCGCGTGTCGATAACATATACGCACCAGAAGGACTTCTTATGCAGCTGCACAAATCAGGCACTGGAAAACTGTTTTTGCTCATAACTGACAAAGCAATATGGCTTGCAAAAGAAAAAACATCTGCTGAGTCAGTCTCAGGATTATGCAGTTTATTGAGACGGCATTTGGAAGGCAAAAAACTAACGAAGCTTGAACAAATAGGAAGCGAGCGCATAGTTTGCTTCACATTCCAGACACAAAAAGAAACATTCTATCTTTTTGCTGAACTATTTTCAAACGGAAACGTCATTTTAACTGATGAGAATAAGAAAATACTTGCAGCAAAAGAAGAACGAGCGTGGAAAGACAGAGAAATAAGAAGAGGACTAACATACAAACTGCCACCTGCCAAACAGAACTTATTCGAGATAAAAGAAATTCCAAAAGACGAGAAAACACTCGCAAGCCTTGGATTCGGAAAACTGCTTGCGCGGGAGATTATAGCCAGAGGAGATTACAAAGCATTGCTGAAGGAGAAACCAAGCGCCCGCGATTACTCAGGAGAATTAAGCCCGATAAAACTTGAGCAATTCAAAGAACCAGGAGAGGCATTCACATCATTCTCCGAACTGCTGGACGCCAGACTTTCAAAAAGCCTCATTGCAGGAAAAGAACAGCGCGTTTCAAAAGCATTGGAAGCAAAGAAAGCAAAACTACAGGAAGTAATCGACATACAATCAAAGAACATCGATGCAATGGAAAAGGAAGCAATTGAATTACAACGCAAAGGAGAGCTCGTGTATGAACATTATCAGGAGCTGAAAGACATTCTTGAAGAACTAAACAAGGCAAAAGCAAAGTTTTCCCTGCAGGAAATAAAAGCGAAACTGAAAGGACACCCGAAAATAAAGGACTTGAATCCGAAGACAGGAGATGTTGCGGTAGAAATATAAGGAGGACAGCTTAACGGTTTTCCCTCGTAATGAAGTACACGCCGTTACGGAAGCTGGTTTAACTGCCGGGTTCGAATGAGACCGGGTGGAACCCAACTCCTATGGCCGTCCAATATTGCGACAAAAGGAGGCATTTATAAACTTTTGTTTTTTTACAGAAGAATATGCTTCCATCATTTGTCAAAACAGACATCTGGCGCGAACTAATGGAAACACTCTCTGCCAAACTAAAAGTTCCCATAGTCTGCGAACAGGCAGTATTCGGCAAACTATCATTCTTCCAGGAATTACGCAACAGAAAAACAGACACACCATACTCACAAGCACCAGGAATCAGATACGTGAGCGTGGAAATAGATGGAGCAAAAATACACGCAGGACCATTCAAAGCAGATGAAGCACACACATTTGACGAAGAACTCGCAGATGCCAGAGAAAAACTGCCAGCATGGAAAGACAATTACGCTGAAATTTTGGAGATATCAATAAAACAGGCAGCAGTATCAGGAAGAAATGCGCACACGCTCAATGAAGCGCTTAACCGCTCAAAACTATTGCTGGAATTCTCACAAGCAATAGGACACTCGCAAGACGCTGAAAAAGCGCTATTCACCGCAGTACAGTTTTTGGCTTACAAATTCAAGCTGAATAACGTATTCATCTCTGCATACGGCAAATACTCAAGACACTTTGACATATCAGAAGCAGGAAAAGCTGTGGAACAACGCATAGTTGCGCAAGTAAAAGGAACAAAAACAACATGCACAATACAAAACATCCAGACAGACTTTTTGCTTGAAGGAATAAAAGACAGGGAAAAACTAAACAAATACGCGGCAGGCTTCCCGCTAGTTTTCAACAGAGAACTCGTTGGCTACGTAGTTGTCAACTCAGAAAACACTCTGCCAATTGATGACATTTCAGAAGTGCTATACGAACTGACAAGAGTGCTGTCCAGGCTCTCACAATACGAGAAAGTACAGGAATCAGCAGTCACTGACGCGCTCACAGGCTTAAGCAACAGGGCAGAACTCGTCAAAAAATTTGATGACATACATTCAAAACTCGCAAAAACCCAGCAACCGATAAGCGTAATGATGCTTGACATAGACAACTTCAAAAAATACAACGACACGCAAGGACACCCGGAAGGAGACCGGGTTTTGAAAGCAGTCGCAGAAATAATCAAAAACGCAACACCAAAAGAATCAATCAGCTGCAGATACGGCGGAGAGGAATTCATGATGGTAATGCCGTTTGAACAGCAAAAGGCAAAAGAAACAGCAGAACAAATAAGAGCAGACATCGAGAAGACCTGCCCTCTGACAGTAAGCATCGGAATAATGACCTGCATGAACAGCTCTGTCTCAAGAGAGACACTTGTACGCGAAGCAGACAGGGCGCTTTACAGAGCCAAAGAGCTTGGAAAAAACAAGGTTATTGCTTATTTAACAGTGGACAAGGCATTGGGAATTATTGATACGTGAATTCTTATCGTCCGCTCTGGTCTTCGACTGTTTTTTCTCTCCTCATGCTTGCAAGAGGAGAGAAAAATTACCAAGCGCGGCTTGGCAGAGCGGCGGAACATAATTATTTAGAAGTCAAAATCTCAACAACATCACGGTTCTTCAACACGGTATCCCTGCCAATCTTTCTCTTTGTTTTCACATCAATCGCAGCAACAAAATTGGTTGCCAAATCAGTATGGATTTTAGCAGCAAATTCGTACGCAGTAGTGCCAGGAGGCATCAGGAAACAATCAGGCAAAACCCGGCCCTGGCTGTCAGTAAGCTTTCCAACACCGCCCGGGAACACTGTAATGTATTTCAAAAGCTGGAAAACAGCAGTATCAATCGCTTCCTGAACGCCGGTACTGCCGTACTTGTCAAGGAATTTCTGCACAAAATCCAGAGCTTTCTTCTGCTTGTCATCCAATTGACCGATAACATCAAATTTCGAGCTGCCAGGAAGATAATTGATAAGCTTCTTGTTGTTCGCTTCCTTCAACGCCAATTCACATTCAGAACTAACAGGCACAATCAAATACTCAGGGAACTGCTTTCTGCAACTCTCCAAATTAGGCTGTGCAGTTGGAATGTCCATCTTATTTGCAATAATCAGCATAGGCTTTGTTCTCTTCCTAATCAGCATAGCAAGCTGGTGAAGATGCTCCTCGGTCCAGCCAATCGGCTTCTCAGGATCAAGCTTCAAAGAAACAATCGCCTCTTTCACCAAATCCTCCGTAACCTTCAGCCCTGAAAGCTGCTTGGCAAGAGCCTGAATAGCGTTCAGCTTTTCCTGCTGAATAGACCTTGCAAACTTTTCCCAGCCCTTCTTGATAATGCTCAAAATCCACATATCAAGCTCAATTTCCAAAAATCTTATGTCAAACGCAGGATCATAGCTACCAGGCTGAATAGGCTCGCCTTTCTCATTTGTACTGCCACTCATATCAACAACGTGAATAAAAGCATCTGCCTGACGCAAATCATCCAAAAACTGGTTGCCCATACCCTTGCCCTCGTGCGCTCCAGGAACAAGACCAGCAACATCAATAATCTCAACAGGCACAAACCTCTTCTTGCTAACGCACATCCCCATTCTCGGATTGCACTGCGTGTTAAATTCACCGCAAACGCAGTCTACCTTGACAAAAGCAACCCCGTGGTTGGGCTTTATGGTTGCAAATGGATAGTTTGCTATCAGAACATCAGCCAGCGTGAGAGCTTTGAAGAACGTGCTTTTTCCAACATTCGCCTTTCCCACTATACCTACAAGCATAATCTGGTGCGAACAGAGGGATTATATTAAATTTGCTCCCGTTACGTTTATAAACTCCCATTATTATTAAACGTTCATGGCAATGCCGATAAAGCACAGGTTTGCTGATAAAGAGGTAATAAAAGTCGCTGATTGGGGACTAAGAACCCGAGACGCATACAACATGATGTATGTCTACCTCATGGCGCACGACTGGGTTGTAGAAGAAGACTGGGCGCCACGCGAAGAAATGTACTTCCCAGAAACATTCTATATGCAAAGAGACAACCCGACAATGGGAAAAGAGATATGGATAAGATGGCGCTTAACAAAAAAACCCCCAGGAGCAGGACCAGGTCCGGCACTCTTCACCTATATCTTTGATTTGGACTGGAAACTCATCGGCTTGAAAGAAATAGAAGTCCCGTGGAAAGGACAGAAAATAAAAGCAGACAAATGCGAGTTCGAACTGATGGCACGCGCAAATTTAGTTATAGACACGGCAGGACAATGGAAAACCTGGCCGTTCTCGCAGATAAAAAACCTTCTCACAAAACGCGTAATGAGACAGAAAATACTAATGCACAGAAAAAACTTATATGGCGATGCTTACAGGCTGAGAGACCTCATATTCAACTACCTGAAGCTTGAAACCTTTATGCCTGTAAAAGAAGCAGGAGAATTCTACCTGAAGAGAACGATGGAGTAAATTTAACTTCTTTTTCAACCGCTGCCTGTCAAGAATCGACGCGATTCTTGAGCACACTCGGAAATCTTTGATCTCCGATGTTTGACTAACTTTTCTCTCCCCTACGCTTGCGAAGGGGAGAAGAAAAGTTACCTTAGCACGGCTAAGGCGCGGTTTGGCAAGTCATATCGCCTAATATCTCCTTTGTAATTGACACAAATCTTTATAAATGGCTTTTCTTACTGTTAAATCATGCCATTGCCTTCAAAATACCAGATGCCCTGCACATACATCAAGCACAGAGGCTTCTTCAATTATGCTGAATTGCTGCAGAAGGTACGACAATGGTTTATCGATGACGACTTTGAAGTATTAAACTATCCAATTTACAAACAGAAATTCCCTGCGCCAACAGGAGTTGAGCACGAGCTGAGCATCCACGCTGAGAAAACAGTAACTGAATACGTAAAATACCACATCGACGTAATGATACGAGCCATGAACATGCGAGACATCGAAATCATCCACGAAGGCAAAAAGATGAAAATGCAGGACGCTCAACTGCAGATTGAAATCATACCAACGATCGAATTCGACTGGCAGAAAAGATTTGCAGGACCGCCACCATGGAAGAAATTTTTACAAGCCCTTGACGAATTTTACAGGAAGCATATAATTAAATACAAGATTGATGACTATTGGGAAGATATGGTGCTGCTAAAAGCAGGCCAGCTTGCAAAAGTAATAAAAGAAACAATTGGCGAAGAGGTAATCTGATGGCGGAAAGACTGATTGTCGTGGACAAGGAAAGACTTGATTACGAAGGCTTGTTTGAAACAAAAGGGCTATTTGACGTCATGAAGCAATGGGCAACAGACAAAGGATACTGGCTAATAGAGAAAAAACACGGAGAGACCACAAAGCCAGAAGGCAAAGTAATTGACTTTGACCTGGAGCCATTCAAAAAGTTCACAGATTATGCAAAAAGCATAATCAAGATCAGGATGCAGTTCACAGACATAAAGGACGCAGTGGTTGAACGAGACGGCAAAAAAGTCAAACTACAGGAAGGCAAAATGATAATGATAGTAGACGGCATCCTTGAAACCGATTACGAACACAGGTGGGAAAGCAAGCCGGTGTTCTACGTCCTACGCACAATCTTTGAAAAATACCTGTACACTCCTTTTATTTCAGGATTTGAACGCGGAGTCAAGGAGGACGTAATGGCATTAAAAAACAATGTTAAAGCCTTCCTGAACCTCACAAGATATGCGTGATGCCCTCTTACGCGGAATCTTGCGATTATGCTGGCTATTTCCACCGCTAAAGCCGAACATAAGATACTCTGAGATTCTATCACAGGATGAAGCTGATGTAATCGCCGTTTTTGTAAACAAGCACGTCAAAGATATCCTGCACAACCACGATAATTCAAAAGAGATTTCAGAAATACTGCATAATTCCACAGGCATTTCAAAAATAAAGCAGGAAGATGTCATTTTCATTGAAAACATATTATCAGCAGCATCAAGCAAAGATACAAACATCACCCCGGAAATGTGCGAGGTCATAGAATTTCTAAGAAGCAACAAAAAAATATGGTGGAATCTTCATGATGCATATGAAAAAATCATAAAAAACCACCTCGTAAATACCTGCCCCCTGGTTATTGCAAAAGCGCGCCTGATTGACCGCATAATCCCATTTGGCATAAGGATGCACAAATTCCAGGAATTCCACAAATTATTCCACGAAAGCATACACTACCTCCTTGAAGAGAATAACGTCTGCTTCCATAACGAGGAATTAGACGAAGGACTGGCAGTATTCCTGCACCAGCAGGTAATGGGAAAAAATACCTGCGCAATGCATTACATAGGTGAAAAAGGAGAAAAATACCTGAAAAACGCGGAATTTTTCGAAAAATTGCTAAGCAAATATCCGCGCATCACATTCATCCCAATCATAAAGCATTCAAAAATCAAAGAACTTAAAACTCTATAAGCCTGCCTTTCTTTCCAACATTAACAACCAAAGTATTTCCAATCATCTCCTCAATGCCCTCTGCCTCGTGAACATGACCGCAAAGAACAACAGCAGGATTTGTAGCCTCAATAGCTTTTCTCAAACCGACACTCCCTTTAACGAACTGGGAAAAAGTCTCCATCAAAGTGCCTGAAGGATGAACGTGGCTCACCAACAGCGTTTTTTGAGCAGTCTTCAAACGCCTGATGCCCTCATAAATATCTTTTTCTGACATCATCGCCATATTAGAACCAGAACCAACAATCGCAATATTTCCAACACTCATTGACTTGTTATGAAGGTTTTGAATATTATATTTTGCAGCCAAAAAGTCAGTCGCAAACCAGTCGTGGTTGCCGGGAACCAAAATCACAGGCTTTCCTGTCCTGGCAAAATAGCAAACAATACCATCAGGATTGTCCTCTTCCACAATGTCGCCATTCAGAACTATGATGTCAGCTTTCTCTGTCACAGCACGCTCAGCAAGACGCCGGGCAGCCTGCTTATCACCGTGAAAATCACCTGCAGCAAATATCCTGACCATAAGAATAAAAGAACGGCAGCCATTTAAAAATCTGTCGTTTTCATCACTCCAAAGTTACCAAAACCAGCCGACTCTTTTGTGTTTTCTTACAAGCTTGTTCAATTCCAGCTCAAGCTTTTCTGCGTCCGGAAACATTCTTTCTGCATCCCTGAACTTTTTCCCGTGATGCAGCTGCCTTCCGGATTTCGCGCTGTACTGATGCTTCTTGTGCAACAGCTCGTGATACATAACATAGTCCATTAATTCCTCGTTTTCCAGCAAAATGCGGCTCAGCATCACAGTATCTGTCGCATATTCATATGTGCCAAGCCTGTTCACGCCACTGCCAATTTTCAAGTTCGGCTGAGCCAACATCCCATTGAAAAACTGCTCATTAACCCGCTGAAAACTCTGCTCAAGAACAGGATGGGTCTGAGTCTTCGGAGCAACATTAGAAAGACTCTTGATAAAATTATGATACAAATCAATATTAATCGAATTTTTCCTGACTTTCAGCAACCTGACAAGAAGCTCCTGATAAAGCCCTTTCTGAATGTCAGAGCTCACAACCTTCCATTTTTTGCTTGCATTAATCGTTATTGAACCCCAGTTCATCCGTATGTTCGCATTATAACCCCGAAAACGACCGCTGTAGCTCAGAATCAGGTCCCTGGATTCTTTTCGTTCAGGGTACAACTCCTGGTATGCTTGTTCTAAAAGGTTCATGCTATCGGATATCTCAAAATGGCGCCAATCTTTCCAATATCCCTCAATTGCACGCCTTCCCTTGTTTCTGTAGATATGATTTTGACTTCTGTTGAGAATGCCTTTGCAGTAATTTCAAACTGCTCTATTTTCTGCTCATCAAGCGCTTCTGACAAGAGCAGTATGTTAACAGCACCCATCTCCAATGCTTTCAGCGTATTCAATTCACCGTACGTCACCATTTCAGGCTTTATCGCCAAAGTTTCCAGGAATTTGCTGACAAGCTTTTTTTCCTCAGCCACCTCTTCCTGAGAAAGAATATCCTGGCTCTTATCCAATAATTCCTCCAAACCAAACTCTTCAGTATAACTCAAATCTTTAATACCGATAATTTTCCTTTTGAGCTCATCTGTTATATGCCCGCTGTCAACAAAATCATATTTCGTAGGACCAGGACCACCAACCAATATGCCTTTCAACCCAGTCATTCCGAGGAACTGGTCTTTCATTATGTCTGCAACTTTCTTGAAATGATCGTTAACTGCAATCTCCCTGTTTCTTGCAAATCTAACGCTGGACTGACCGCCTGCCTTCATTTTTCCAGGAATGTGCGAGTGAGTTGAAATCAACGGAACAATTGTTTTTCCTTTCAGAATAGCAATGGTTGCATCTCTTGAGTCCAGCACTACCAGACCGTATGCCTCTTTAGCTTCAAGCATAGCTCTTAGAATGTCAAGCTGGAAGTTCTTATCACACCTGTAGATACGCGTCTGAATAGGTATCGGAGGCTCTATGCTCCACACCTTAACGTCTGACTGACCCTCTCTTGCAGCAACATTGCCAGAAAAAGCGGCAAGACCGTTTTTCGGAGTTCCCTTAAAGAGTTTAAGGTGAACTATCATCCTTTCCAGTGCATCTATGACATTGTTCCTTGTCTGAGCGCTCTTGATGTTAGTCGCAGTGCCCTGCTCCTGCTGCAAATGCTGAATTATCTTATTCAAATCATAACCTGCAGGCACATAAACAGTCACAAATTCAGTATGGCGCGCGCTATAAGAATCAAGCTCCTTGACAAACTTTTTCAGGTGATATTTCTCGTTTTCTGAAAGGGACATATCTTTCACACACATTTACGATGCTATTTAAAGCTTTGCGACCTGCGAACCACTTAGAAACCTTTTTAAATGGTTCGCGTTTTTGCATCGTCATGGCAGAAGCACAAGTGGGATTAGGGTCTGTAAAACGATTTGGCACCCGCTATGGACGCACCTTAAAGCACAAACTGGCAAAGATTGAAGTAGAACAAAAAAAAATGCACAAGTGCCCGTACTGCTCAAAGCCAAAGGTAAGCCAGGTCTCATTCGGCATATGGCACTGCGAAAAGTGCAAAGCAAAGTTCACTGCACGAGCATACACTGTAGGCACAAAATTAAGCCTTGCAGAACAGGCAGCACAGATGATTGCTGAATCACCAGAATTACAATTAAACAAAACAGTTGAAGAAGAGCAATAAAAATGGTCAAATACACCTGTTTTTTGTGCGGGAAAAAAATCTCTGAAGAGATGATGGGAAAACGAGTTCGCTGCCCATATTGTGGAAGCAAGATTTTATACAAGTCACGCTCTGTCACAACAAAGGTCAAAGCGATATGAGTTTACCGAAAGAAGCACAGGAAAATGTTCAGCGCCTGCAGATGCTAGAACAGAACCTGCAGGCACTAAATATGCAAAAACAGCAGTTTCAGGCACAATTATTTGAAATTGAAAGCGCTTTAAAGGAAGTCACAACCGCGCCATCAACTTACAAGATTGTAGGCGGAATAATGATAGGCACGGACAAGAACACGTTACAGAAGGAATTGGACGGCAAGAAGGAAATACTCAATCTAAGGCTTCAAACCATTGAAAAACAGGAAAAACAACTGAAGGAAAAAGCCACAAAACTGCAGGAAGAAGTCCTTGCAAGCGTCAAAGGGTGAATGCGTGGACACATTACAACAGATTATTTTTGCACTACAGGAACTTGAACAGGACACAACAACCCCAAAAAACGTGAAAATGAAAGTCATATCCACACTCAAAATCCTCAATGAAAACGGCGAGATTTCATTCAAAAAAAGCAAGGCGCTCCACGAACTGGAAGAACTCAGCGAAGACATAAATGTCCAGTCCTACACACGAACACAATTGTTTAATATTGTAAGCCTTCTAGAAATTGTTTGAGTGCTTTGAAGCATACAAATGAGGCACGTGATACTCCTCCCTGTCCTCTATAATGCTGGAAACAATACCGACGCGCTTAAGTTTACCTTTAACATTGCCGATCTTAATGTTCTTTCCAATATGAGGCTTCAGTTTCTTACGCAACCACAAACCTGCAACAACGTTAGGAACAAAATCCCTGACTGCAAGCAGAAATGAGACTGCAATAACAAGAAACGCAAGAATTACAATAATTATAAGCACTATTTTTGTCAGACCAAACTGCTGCAAAATAATGAATAACGTGGCAGTATAGATTATGTATTGCACGATTGAAGCGATTGAATTGCTGATGGGCTTAAAGCCCGCTGATTCAAGTATACGGTTCAGCTCAGCCTCTGCCAAAAACTTTTTCAGAATCCTGGAAGAAAGCTTTGCTATAAGAAAGCCCGCAAAGAAAACAATAAAAGCTATCTCTATCTTAGTCAGGAATTCCTCAACCACCGTATAAAATACCATAATATTCGTTTCTAGTGCTGCAGTTATAAAGTTTTTTATATAGCGACATAGTCATTCAATCAAGAGCCGCGCCGGTCTATGACTGACTTTTCTCTCCCTCGCATCTGCAAGAGGGAGAGAGGAAGTCACCTCAGCAAGCTGAGGCGGCGCGGAAAATAGGAGAACCAATGGACCAGCATGAGAAGATAAGGGAAATTGAAGCAGCCATGACCAAGGCCAAGTACAACAAGGCTACAGAGCACTGGTTCGGGCTGATGAAATCCCAGATTGCAAAACTCCGCGAGAAGATTGAGAAGAAAGCAGCAGGCAAAGGAGGAGGAGAGGGTTTCTTTGTCAAAAGAACAGGAGATGCGACTGTCATTCTTGTCGGCTTTCCTTCAGTCGGCAAGTCAACACTGATGAATGCAATAGCCGGCACAAAATCAAAAGTCGCAGCATACGATTTCACCACACTTGACTGCATTCCCGGCACACTAGATTACAAAAACGCGAAAATCCAGATACTTGACGTGCCCGGCATCCTGTCAGGAGCGGCTTTCGGCAAAGGACGAGGCAAGGAAGTGCTTGCAATGGCAAGAAATGCGGACATGGTCCTGTTCATCATCGACGCGATGCACCCTGAACATTATTCTGCCCTGCTGAAAGAGGTGTATGACGTTGGCATCCGCATCGACAAAAGAAAACCGGAAGTAAAAATCGTCAGGAAAACAAGAGGAGGGTTAAGCATCAATTCAACATTGAAATTATCAAAGGTAAGCTTTGAAACCTTATCTGCAATCCTGAAAGAGTTCAAAATGGTGAATGCAGACGTTGTAATCAGGGATAATATTGACATCGATCAGTTTATTGACGCTATTGAAGGCAACAGAAAATACGTTCACTCGCTAGTCTGCGTTTCAAAAGCAGATTTGCTTAGCGAAAAAGAGCTTCAGCAATTGAAAGAGCAGCTGCCTAATGCGGTTTTTGTAAGCGCTGAAAAAAACGAAGGACTTGACGAACTAAAAGAGAGAATTTTCACCTCGCTAAATTTTGTAAGAGTGTTCCTGAAAGAAGTCAACAAGAAACCAGACCTTGACGCGCCAATGATTCTTTCAAGACCCTGTATGATAAAAACTGTATGCGAGAGGATACACCGTGATTTCGTCAAAAAGTTCAGGTTTGCAAGAGTATGGGGCAAATCAGCAAAGTTCCCAGGACAACAGTTCAAGGGTCTTGAGAAACTATTGGAAGACGGAGACATTGTAGAGATACACGTGAGATGATGGACGCCAGAAAACTATTTGAAAGAATAAAAACAGACAACATCAGACTGCACTGCATACAAGTAGAAGCGATAATGAAAGAGCTGGCAGTTGAAATGGGCGAAG
>CABMGU010000056.1 GCA_902385765.1 uncultured archaeon
AACTGTTTGAAACAGACCCGACAGGAATCTACTTCCAGTTCAAAGCAACAGCAATAGGCGAAGGAGAAACAGAAGTAGAAGAAGTCCTTGAAAGAGAATATCACGAAAAAATAACCATAGAAGAAGGACTCAGGCTGGCAATCAATGCGCTCAACACAATTCTTGACAAAAACTTCAGCATAGACAGAATAGATGCAGCATACATAACAAACACTGAAAGAAAATTCATCAAAGTCAAGAAAGACAAACTCGAAAGGCTTCTAAGAGAAGCAAAGAAGAAATGAACGGTGACAAAATGACAGAAGAAATACTAGTAAAAGACAAGGAAATAGTCGTTCCAGGAGAAACAATCGCAACAGGAATCAGCTTCCTGCCAGGCAAAGGAACATATCGAGACAATGACAAGATAACCGCGCAAAGGCTGGGAATAGCGTCAATCGAAGGAAAAGTAATCAAGCTAATACCCCTTGCAGGAAAATACATACCAAAGCTAAAAGACAGGGTAGTGGGAAGAGTGATAGATGTTCTAATGACGGGATGGAGACTTGAAATAAACTCGCCATACTCTGCAGTCATGACACTAAAAGATGCAACCTCAGAATTCATACCAAGAGGAGCAGACCTGACACAATACTACAGCCTGGGCGATTATGTCGTATGCCAGATAGTAAACGTCACAAGCCAAAAGCTGATTGACGTGTCAATGAAAGGACCAGGCCTGAGAAAACTCAGAGGCGGAAGAATCGTAGAAGTAAACTCGCAAAAAGTCCCGCGCATAATAGGAAAGGACGGAAGCATGGTAAGCATGGTCAAACAAGCAACAAACTGCAACATCGTAGTAGGACAAAACGGCTGGATATGGATAGACGGAGAGCCTGAAAACGAGGTAGTTGCAGTAAAAGCAATCAAAAAAATAGAAGAAGACGCACACTTAAGCGGATTAACAGACAAAATGGCAGCGTGGCTGGAAAAAGAAACAGGAGTAAAAGTAAACCCTGAAGCTGTGCCACAGGCAGAAGAGCAAACGCCATCAGAGCACCCGCACCATTTCGGAGGTTCACAATGACTTACGCAAAAAGATTTGACGGCAGAGGGTTTGACGAACTCAGACCAATGAGCGCAAAAGTAGGAATCATACCAAGAGCAGACGGCTCAGCAATGTTCAAAATAGGCAAGACAGTAGCGCTCTGCGCAGTATACGGGCCAAGAGACTTGCACCCGAAATTCATGCAAAACCCTGAAACAGGAATATTAAGAGTAAACTACAACATGATGCCATTCTCAGGACACGGCGAAAGAGTCAGACCAGGAGGAGGCAGACGAAGCAAAGAAATCAGCATGGTAATACAAAACGCACTGCTCCCAGTACTTGACTTGAAAGAATATCCAAACTCAGTGGTAGACATATTCGTAGAACTGCCCCAAACAGACGCAGGAACAAGATGCGCAGCAATAACAGCAGCATCAATGGCACTTGCAGACGCAGGACTTGAAATGAAAGATATGGTCTGCGCAGTAGCAGCAGGAAGATGCGAAGACAAAATAATAGTGGACCTGAACTATCTTGAAGACTCCCACGAAGATGGAGCAGACGTGCCGGTAGCAGTACTGCCAAACTCAGGAAAAGTCACGCTATTGCAAATGGACGGAGAAGTCACAAGAGAGCAAATCAAGGAAATAATAACAAAAGCGAAAGAAGCCTGCAAAAAAATCTATGAAGTACAGAAAGCAGCGCTAAAAGAAAAGTTTGCGAGGTAGATAACATGTATGCTGAACAAAAAACACACTTGCTCAAAGCACTGGCGAAAAACGTCAGATACGACGGAAGAAAAGCACTCGAGTACAGGCCGATAACAATAGAATACGGAATAAGCGGAAGCGCAGAAGGCTCAGCACGAGTCAAACTAGGCGGAACAGAAGTGCTTGCCGGCGTAAAAATGGAAATAGGAAAACCATACCCTGACACGCCAGACCAGGGAAACATGATGGTAAACGCAGAACTCATACCATTAAGCAACCCTGCATTTGAATCAGGACCGCCAGGAGAACAGGCGACAGAACTCGCAAGAGTGGTAGACAGGGCAATACGAGAAAGCAAAGCAATAGATGTAAAAAAGCTCGTCATACTTCCAGGAGAAAAAGTCTGGGGAGTAAACATAGACATCGTAACAATAAACGATGAAGGAAATTTACTTGATGCTTCCTGCCTGGCTGCAATGGCTGCGCTGAAAAACGCAAGACTGCCAAAGCTGAACGAAAACAATGAAATAGACTACGATGCAGAGCCAACAAAAGAAAAATTACCGCTGTCACGGGAACCTGTGGAGATAACAATCATAAAAGTCGGAGACAAATTCTTCGTAGACCCGTTATCAGACGAAGAACAAGTGATAGAAGGAAGGCTCACGGTTGCCATAACCGAAAAAGGAACAATCTGCGCAATGCAAAAAGGCGGAACAGCACCATTCAGCGTGGAAGAAATCGACAAGATGGTAGAAATAGCACAAACACTTGCGCCATCACTGCGCAAGGCATTATAGGACGGTGGCAAAATGGAAAAAAAATTCACAAAGTACGAAATCGCAAGAATGATAGGTAGCAGAGCACTGCAAATCAGCATGGGAGCGCCTTTCTTAGTAAAACTGTCTGAGAAAGACCTCGAAGGCATAGGCTACAACCCAATAGAAATAGCCAAAATGGAATTTGACAAAGACTTACTTCCGATAACAGTAAGAAGACCCATGCCGAAACGAGCAGAAGTGAAAACGGCAGGGTAAATTTTTTTACTTTTTGATTCTTGTTACGAAAGTTTTAAATAGATGTCTATAATAACATCAATTGATGGTATTTCTAACATCATTAACCGGGATGGAGCTTAGGATAATCGCGTTCTTCATAGAGCACATCACTGAAACCTTTGCTATCAGGGAAATCGCGAGAAAAACTGGCATCGACTACAAGCTCACGCACGCAACAATACAAAAACTGGCGCAGAAGAACATCCTGCTGAAAAAACGCCAGGCAAATGTTGACCTCTGCTCGTTAAACCTGCGCAATGACCTGACGCAGGTGCATTATGCCGAGATGCTGCGCGCGCAGGAATTTCTCAAAAAACACCACGAGCTCAGCATCTTTTTCAAGAGCATAATGGAAAAAATAAAAGAAACATTCTGCACTTTACTGGTGTTCGGCTCCTATGCAAAAGAAACCGAGCGCAAGCATTCGGATGTTGATATCCTCATTATCGCCCCCTCAAGAGAGCCGGGAGAAGAAATAGAGCGCATCATAAACACTGAAAGCGTTTTCCTCAAGCTCAAAGTGCAAACCATAGTTCTCGATGAAAAAGAATTCATTGCGAACCTCTCGGACAAGAAGCTGAACGTTGTGCAGGAAGCCTTTAAAAACCACGTCATCATCACAGGCGTCGAACCATTTTACAACGGGGTAAAACAAACATTATGATAGAAGACAAAGAACTCTCCCAGGCAGAAAGAAACATTCAGGACTACCTAAACGAGGAATTACTGACAAAAAAACCAGAACACCAACAATTCACGCCCTTTTATCTGAAAAACGCCAAGATGTCATTCCAAGTCGCACAATTCCTCTATAACCTCTCCACAAATTCCGACACCAAAAAAAGCGCAGGCGTTCCGGACGATTTCGAATGCTTCCTATGGGTTGTAGTCACATCCTACTACAGCATGTTCTACATTGCCAACGCTGCATTATCCAAGCTCGGCTTCAAGGTCGGCGAAAAATTCGCCCACAAAATCACCCAAGACGCACTCCTTGTGCACTTCATCAAGAACAACAAACTCGCAAAACACCTGCTGGACGAGTACAAGCAGACCAAAGACGAAGTCCTCAACCTAATGGGCTTAAACGAAGAAGAACTCTTGAAGGAATTCCAGCTCAAAGCAAAACAACTCATAGCAACCTTCGACTACCAGCGCAAAAGACGCGGAGAATTCCAATACGAAATCCAAACAAGCGCAAAACAGCACGTCGCCCAATTAAGCCTTGACAGGGCAAGAACATTCATCCAGGAAATGAACAAAGTTATCGATAAGATGTGAGGCAATATCGCTTACGTATTTTCACTACTTTTAAGTTATTACATTTAGAAAGATTTATAAAAGATAAAGCCTCTGATATCTTGATGCTAGAAATACACCACATGATCATAACCGGCCCGGTAGATGAAATACTTCGAGAAGGACTTAAATCGGTGGAACAACTAGTCAAAGAAGGGAGATTGAAACAGCCCAGATCTCCTGGTTTTCTGCCGGATCAATTTTCGAATATTTATTTCCGATATTGTAATGAAAAATTTCTTTCAGAAGCGCGATGCCCGTGGGTATCCCTTGAAGTTAACCCAGAAACCACTTTTGTACATAATTTAAGGTTAAGAGAGGACCGAGATTTGCAGGGTTACAATGCCTCTAGAATGCCTTTGGCTGAATACATCAAAAGACTGCACGAAGCAATACAAATGAGGACACAGACGCCCCCTGGGAAAACAGTTATCGTAGATTGCATAACTGCAGAACCAAGATTTGCAGAGTTACAGTCAGGCTCACTACTAACTGCCGGGTATTCAAATGAAATATTGATTCCTCGTCCAATAATCCCTGCTTCTGAATTTAAACGAATATATGGAAGAAATGGCCGATCTTGAAGCTCCGTTTCCCAGAAGCGGGCAAAGCTTATAATTCCGCAGAACAAACAGAAACGAAATGAACACAATCACGCCGGAAAAACTAGAGCATTACTTTGACATAACAGGCAGAGCCCTGAAAAAAGCAAAAAAAGCAAAACCCGAAGCAGACGTCATTCTCGACATGGCAAACAGATACTATGAAGATGCAAAGCACTTCAAAGACAAAGGAGACATTGTAACTGCATTTGCCGCGCTAAATTACGCTCACGGCTGGTTAGACGCAGGAGCACGATTAGGAATACTTGACGTAGAACACGATTCTGAACTGTTTACTGTGGATTGAACGTATTTTTCAAAATTCTCTGGAGCCGCCAAAACAAGAAAATCTCCGCGATTATCTCCCTTTACAGGTCTGACAATAGAATCAATATTTGTCCTGTCGCTCAACCCATACAGATGAGCCAAGCTGGAATGATGAAGAATAATACGCTCTTTATCATCCATTTTTGTAAGTTCAGTGGAAGCATATGCTTCGCGGTAAGGAAAAACATCTTCAGAACGCTTCAAATAAAGACGCTCCCTTAACGGCAAGAATAGTTCTTTCCTGTACATGACAAGCAAATTAACTTCCCCATTTGTCCAGTGAGAGGTAAAAAACTCATTTTCACTGCCAAACACAGCATCGCGATGGCACTTAGGAATATGAAGACGCCGCTTTCCCTGAATTTCTCCATCAAAAAATGTTCCCATAACAACATATATGAAATACCCCTTTTTAAAGCTTTTCTTTTTCACTCCTTGTGGGTGGTTAAAATATCGTGTTACTGGCTTCTCTCCAGAGTAGCGACGCATTCTTTTAAAGCGTATTCGGATAACACTCCATATGGCATTCGAAAGATCGGATCAAAAATTCTTCATAGGCGGGCAAAGCCCGACCTTTTGGACTAATTTCTTTTTGTTTTTAATAACAATTGGAGTCATCGTTATAATCTTGCTGATGCTGTTCTGCCCGCGCTGGGGATGCTGGAGAGGCGCCAAAGTAATAGGAACAGACGGCAGAACATACGACGGAGGAGGAAACGTCATAATCAACTCGGCCTGCTGCGACGGCGGAACGCCAAGAACACCGGGATGCCCGACCTGCCCGCCATGCTATCCGCCACCAGGAACCTGCGAAGAAAACTGCAGGCAATACTCGAATTATCCTGATAAGTACAAAGTATGCCTGACGGAATGCAATCCGCCGCAGACCTGCGAGGAGCGATGCAAGCAAACATCCCAATCAACAACTGAATATGACTATTGCGCAAGACAATGCAACCCTCCACAAACGTGCGA
>CABMGU010000057.1 GCA_902385765.1 uncultured archaeon
TCAACCAAAGTAAAGTGTATGTAGCGCAGGTTGGAGCTCTCAAAGGATTTTCAACGTACACGCCAAACCAGGCTTTCTGGTTTTTCGGGTTTTCGCCGAGTGTTACGTCAGTGACTGCCTGTGTTGTTACGACGTTTAGCACGTCTCCTGGCTTGCTTCCTTTCAGCGCGTTTGAGAAGTCTGCTGTTTCTTTTATTGCCTGCCCGTTGATTGCTGTTATCTTGTCTCCTGCTGTGATTCCTGCTTTTTCTGCCGGCGGGTTTCCTTCCATTAATTGTGTTACTACAACTCCGTCTTTTGAGTAGAAGGTGTCTGTGAATGGTGTTATGACTGTGAACATTAAGAGCATTAGGACAAGCCCCATGACCAGGTTTGCTACTGGTCCTGCTGCGAATACTGCGAGCTGTTCTTTTTTGCTTGCTTTGAGGAGTTTTTTCTCGTCAGGCTCTACAAATGCTCCTGGTATGAGTGGTATCAGGGCTCCAAGTACGACGAGTCCTGAGTTTTTGACTTTCAGTCCGTACACTCGTGCCATCACTCCGTGCATTCCTTCGTGCACTATCAGGATTGTGAATATGCTGATTATCCAGTAGAAGAACGGCACGTAGAATACTCCTTTTGCCTTGAACGGTAATACTATCCCGACTGCAGGCGCGTTTGCCTGTATGAATACCATTATGAGGCTTCTTGCCAAATCAAATATTACGAATGCCATTCCTATGAATCCGAGAGCGATTATCCAGGGTGTTGCTTTCTCGAAGAACCATTTGTATTTTTGCGCTATTCTGTCCATTGTGGCTATGCCTGCTTTGGTTCTGTACATTGCTGCGTAGAATATTGTGAATCTTTGGAATGTGAGTTTTTTCCTGTTGGCAATTACTGCTAATGTTAAAACCACTACAAGAGAAATAAGGGCGGCAGTATCCATTGAAACCATATTGTGTAATTGCTGGTTTTTTGTTAATAAAGGTTGTGTTTTGGTTAGTTGAATACCTGCTTATCGCCGCTCTGCCCAAAAAGTGCTTAGGTTTTTATAATAGCTATTTTTTGTTTCTTCGTGTGGGAGAAGACAGGTTTTCAGGGTTAAGGGATTTTGTTCCTACGATGCACGATGTTTCCATCAAGACAGGCGTGCCTTTGGAGTTTTTGCTTGTTCTTGCCTGGGCAGAAGCCAGGTCTGGAAAAAGCAGTGTAATGCCGATTCCTGTCAGAGTGGAGGAAGTTGTGCCTTTGGGTTTTACAGGTTCTCCTGATGACTTGCGAGCTCCTTTTCATAATTTCTATTGGGTTGCTGAGCTTTTGAAGAGCAGGGGTGTAACTCGGAATTCAGGTCTGCGTGAGTTGGTTAGGGCATACAAGGGTATGTGTTCGAAGGAGTATTGGAAGGAGATTGATAACTGTCTCCGTTACCTCAGGCATAATTAATCTTCTATATAGAAAACAATAGTGTTGTCACCAGCAGGTGACTACTAACCGAAACATTTATATACTTCAACATCTATTACTACGCTACAGAGATTACACCTAGGGGGTGCAGAGATGAAACACATATACACGTTATTGGTGCTGGCTGTGTTCGCAGCCGGTATTGGAATTGGCAGTTTGATAGGATTGAATCTGCCTGCAACTGATGCTATTAATTTCGAGACTCAGACTGTTTCAAATCGCGGTTTGAGCTTGAGTCCTGTAAAGCTTGCAGGCTCAGAAGCTCAGACAGAGCCTTTGCACGCTATTCAGCAGGAGCCTAATTATGGCGGTCCTGTAGAGCGTCCTTCGCCTTCAGACTGGATTGTTGAAAACCAGATTCAGATGGCTCCGGATAGTGTGACTCTCAGCATTAAGAACCCTCAGTGGGCTATTTTGGCTGATACCAACAGTATGGATCCTGTTTTTGACGCTGGCTCCCATCTTATTCAGGAGGTTCCGACGTCAAAAGAGCAGATTCACGTTGGTGACATCGTGAGCTACAATTCGCCTATGGGCTTTACCATCGTTCACCGTATTATAGAAATCGGTAATGATGAGGAAGGCTGGTATGCGATTTTCAAGGGTGACAACAACCCGACAGCTGACCCGTGGAAGGTCAGATGGGACATGGTCACAAGAGTGACTGTTGCTATTATTTATTAATTTCAATATCTCCACTCCCCCCGTTGATTTTCTCAACGGATAGGCGTCCGGCGCAAGCCGGCGCCTTTTTTCTATATATTGCTGTGCAATAATGCTTTTTAACTAGTGCTTTAAGCTACCTGTGATGGACAACTTTGACTTTGACTGGATTTACAAGTTCAATTCTTTGCTGAATGAGCGTTTTGGTCCTTCTGATAAAAAGCGCATTCTGAGCCTTCCTGTTAAGGACTTTTTTTATTTTGTCAGGCGTGCTGACGAGCTTTACCTTTCGTCAAGGTTGTGTGTTGACAGCATTACTGCTGTTTCCGGCTCTCTTGTGGACGTTGCGAGGGAGAAGGACAGGATTGTGTGTTATGGTCTTACTGGCGATGCTAAAGACTTTGATAGGATGGAGATCTCTCCTGAAGGGTTGTTTTATGTCATTGACCCGAATCCTCTTTTCAGTTATGTTGCCTTGTTCGGAAACAGTCCTGACAAGAAGTGCATCTTGCTTTACCCTCACGGCTCTTCTTTGATGTCTGATCGTCATAAGGTGCGTGTTTTGAATGACTTGCTTGTTGAGTCCCGTGATGCTTGTGCTTTTGCTACTTTTGAGCATTTCGAGCAGGAGTGGGAAAAATACTCAAATTTTGATGAAGTGGCTCTTGACAGGATTGTTTCTTCTGTTTACCGTTCTCTTGCCAGGGATTATCCGGATTTAGAGATGGAGGTTTTGGTTGATTCAGAGTCTTATGACGATGAGGGCGACGTTCATCCCACTGATTTATTTGTTGCGAACATTGCAATGTACCATTCTGCTTCAGTTGACCAGGATCTTCTTGCTTCTAAGGTGGAATCTGCGCTTAAGCGTTCCTTTCCTTTTGATACTCTTGTTCTCGACTCAGCATATAACAGGCATCTTACTGAACTGTCTGTTTTGTTTCTTATTCCTGATACAGTCAATGCTGCTGAACAGTAACCTTTAAGAACCTCCCTTCTTGTAAAGCGTTAATTCGGGGTGGTTGTAGTGAAGAATGAATTGACAGTGGCGATTATTATGGCTTTGTTTGCAGCTTTTGCTGTTGGCGTTAGCGCTCTTCTATGAATGAAATTGATGCTTATAGGGATTTGGTAAATCAGTGCCGTCTGCCTGTTACTCCCACAGATAATGGTTTTAAGGTTGAATTCGGCGATTTTAGGATGTTTGCCTCCCGTATGTCTTCCGAATCCTGCTGGCTTTCTTACGCAGATTCTTCTGTTCAGATTGACATCAATGTTTGTAAGGGTGTTGCTGGCTTAATGTACGTTGTTATGAAAGGCTATTTTGCTCCTGCGAGTTCTTGTTTGCGCAGGAGCAAGAATCCGCTTGCAAAAAAGGTTCTTGAAAACTTCCGGACAGGTTTTACAAAACTGCCTGGTAATGAGCAATATGCTGCTTTATCAAGGGTTCAGGTTATCGACAGCATTGACAGCGCTGTCGCTCTTATCCGTGAGCAAATTGAATTTAAAGAAATTATTTGCACTCGATAAGCGCTAATTTCAGCAGAAATTATGCTGCTTTAGCATCTGTAAAATATTTTTTGCGCTCTTGAGGCGTTGCCGAACGGATGTTGGCTCTGTCAACTGACCAGGCAAAAATATCCCCTCTAAGTCTTGCGGAAAAGCATGATTCTTTTACTATTCCATATGCTGATTCTCTTGCTTCGTCAAGATTGTGTGCTTTTACAATTTGAAATGAATTATAATTGCGGGTGCGCATATTCTCATAGGTTTCCGTATATGGAATTGCAAGGTAGTAACTGCGTTGTCTGGTTTCTTTTTGGACCGGTTCCAAAAGCGCGTCTATTAGCCTATCTACGCTGTCTGCCATATTCTGTCTGAAGCATTTTAAGTATAAATATCTTTTCCGAAAGATTTTTAAATAGTAGTCACCTATTAGTAGTAATATGAACGAGATTAATGATCTTAATATTTTTGAACTTCTTGATTTGGAGCGCCGATTAACAGAACGCATTGTTAAGAAAACAAAAAGTTCTGAAATTAAAAAACTTCTTGACATTCACAAAAAAGTGCTTTCTCGGCTCTCAGATTATGCAATTAAGGACCCTCTTACAGGACTTCTTAATAGAAACGGATATGTTGCGATTCTTCAGGGTTTAATTAAGGAAGGTTTTGAAAACGGTCGTGATTTTTCTCACGTGCTATTTGATGCCGATCATTTTAAAAGAGTAAATGACGCGTATGGTCATGATGTGGGTGATAAGGTTTTGAAGCTTATCGCACGGGTGATTTGTCAAGGCATTAATCAGCCGAGTTATTCGGGAAGTTATGCGGCGATACTGCATGGTGAAAACCCCATTCGTATTGGTGGGGAGGAAATCGTCGTTATTTCGCCCAACGCAGACGCACCGAAGGGATATGATTTAGCGGATAAGTTGCGTGAAAATATTGAAAATTCTTTTAATTCTCAAAGAGAATTGCCTTCAATAACCGTCAGCGGGGGACTGGCAACTTTTGATGGAGTGAGAAGAATAATCTGCCCTATGGAAACAAATTATTCGTGGGAAGAGATAGCCAATGCCATTTATGTTTTTTCCGATTCGGCTTTATATCTATCAAAAGAAAAGGGTCGAAATCGCATATCGACTTTGGACGATATACTGCTGGCGCAATTGAGCCCTGAAATGAAAAAGAAACTGGGAAATTTAATTAAATCTGTTTTGGATTATAAAAAAGAATAAAAAATCAATTATTTGCACTCGATAAGCGCCAGTCTTTGCCCTATCTTGTCCATGTTTTCGTGCAGTACTTTTACTGCTTCTGCCGGGAGCTTGTATTCCTGTGCGAATGTCGCAAGCCAGCTTTTCAAATCTCTGAGAGCATTTGACACCGGTCGTATCGAGTCAGCATCTGCTCCTTTTGGAGTGCATTTCAGGCCTCTCATGTTGTCGCTTATCTGGTCGAGCTTTTGGTGCAGTATTTTAACTGCTTCGTCTGGGACGTCATATTCTGTCTTGAAGACTGCCAGCCAGTTTTTTGTGTCGCGCACAGCGTTTTCTGCTGAGACTACGGTATCGGCTTTTACTTGTTTCATAGTGATGCACCTCGTTTAGTGATGCTATTGTTATTTGTCAATAGTTTAAAAGTTTTGTGTGTTCTGCAGTATACAAGTTTTTTTAATGTCCTGTCTGGCGGCTTGGTCTATGGTTAAAAGCTACCGTGGGGACGAAGCTGTTGAAAAGGATATCCGGGCTGAGGCAAAGCAGTACCCTCTTCTTTCAAAAGAGCAGGAGCAGTCTCTTGGCAGGGAGATTCTTTATTATAAGCAGATGATTGTCGGTCTTTTGAGTTTTCTGCCTGATTATAAGGGTTCGTTGCACCAGCGTCTTGTGCGGGCGGTTGAAGATGCTGATGCTAACGCCAGAACGCATATTATCTCGAGGGAGACTCCAGATGACGAAGTGATCAGGCCGAGGTTTTTGTCGTGCGTGGACACTATTAGGAAAATTGATGAGCGCATAAACGAATTGTATTCAGAAAAGAACAGCGATGCATTGATTGTTGGTAAGAAGGCGCACAGGCTTGATTTGCTGAATGAATTCAGGTACTCAATTTCTTTCATAAGTGAGCTGGTTGCTGATTTGAGAAATACTGATTTGCCTAAAAAATATTCAAAGCGTAATGAAAGGATTCGTGCTCGCCATTCTGTTAAAATGATTGGTGTTCTTTATGATTGTTGCATGGATGCTTTTGGCACTTTTGCCAAATCTAATCTCCTGCTTGTTGTGGACATTGCGAGAAAATATTCTAAAAGAGGGCTTCCGCTTTCTGATTTGGTCAATGAGGGTTTTAGAGGGATGGTCCACGCTGTTGATAAGTATGATTACACCAGAAATCTTAAGTTTTCCACGTATGCGACTTGGTGGATTAGGCAGGCTGTTTTAAGGGCTATTGCTAATAGTTCCCGAACTATAAGATTGCCTGTGTATGTTATCGGGGTGATGTCTGGATTACATAAAACGAGGAAGAGGCTTTTCGGAGAGGGTGTTGTGAATCCGTCAATTGAACGGCTTGCTGAGGAATCCGGGATTAAGAAGAATGATGCTGTAAACGCGAGCAGGAAGTCTTGCGTAAGGCCTGTCTCGCTGGATCGTTCTTGTGGGTGGGATGAGGAAAATGTTAAAATGAGTGATTTTGTTAAGGATGATACGTTCCAAGAGCCTATTGAATATGTTAGCGCGCTTGATTTGAAGGAAAGAATACGTTCTGTTTTGAGCGTCATTGATGCGCGGGACAGGGAGATTTTGGAGCTTAGGTTTGGGTTATCCGGCAGGGTTTATACGCTTGAAGAGGTTGGCGCAATTTATAATCTGTCGCGTGAGCGTGTACGGCAGATTGAGGCTCATGTGCTTAGAAAACTCAGCCATCCGAGTAGACGTAGGCGTCTTGAGGGTTTTCTGGACAGGGCGTCAAAATGAATGTTTTGGCATAACAATTCTTTTAAGCTTTGGTTCATTACGAGGGCAAATGAACATCTACGTCTGCGGCAACCCGCTGGTTAAGGAGGACTGTTTGCCTTTGCGTATTCTTCCTGAGCTTAAGAGAAAGTTTCCTGAAATCAATTTTGTTGAGTTTGAGCCTACTGAGGACCTGCCTAAAGAGGAAAATCTCATCATCATTGACACTGTTATTAATGCCAAGGATGTGGCTTTATTTGATGACATTGACAAATTCACAGAAACAAAAGCTCTTTCCTTGCACGATTTTGACTTGGGCTTGAATTTGAAGCTTGCGAAGAAGCTTAAGAAATTAAAGAGCGTGAGGATTATCGGAGTTCCGCCAAATGGTTCTGTTGATAAAGTTTGCAGTGTTATTTCTGGTTTAGAATAAGGCTGGGTTGTCTTGTTTGGTAGTGTTTACACATTTTTATAGATATTTCTTCTGTGTCCGATTAAGTTATTTCTATTTTTTTCTTGTTATAGAAAAATCAGGGTTTAAAACCCCTGGCTTTGGCCTGATTTTTCTATCCCGCAGACTCGCCTATAAGGGCGAGGAGCGTAAAACTCCGCACCTTAGTGCGGAGATAGCTCCGAGCGGCGAGTCTGCGTTATCGTCGATATCTGCTATTGCTCTATAACATCGGAATTTAACGAAGTTGAATTTTGAGAGCTGGAGCGAGGCAGGCAACCCGGCCGAGCGACTTCCAAAATTCAATTTGGGCCAAAATCGGGAAATCGCTTGGCGTCGTTAAATTCCTGTTAAGTTCTTTTTCCTGCAAGAAAAAATTGTGAAGCAAAGTAAAATTTCCCATTTTTATATTAAATCTACGAAGTAGACTAAATGCTCGAAGGGCTAAAATAGTATTTTTTTATCGTTTATCCCGTTCATCCCAATAAGGTTGAACCGGGTTAATACTTGGAAATAGTTCAGCCATCATTTGTCTACAGCGCATGGTCTCGTATCTGCACCTTGGTTTATTTGGATCATTGGTACAAATAAAAATGCCTTTTTCGTCTTTTTGTTGAGCTTCACAAGACACATGTACCCAAACAAATTTTTGGTAAATCAATCCTGCATCTGCTTTTATTGCTTGTATTTTAAGATTTCCAGTTGGACCTTTACATTTAGCATCTATAAATTCGTCCGGATAATAGCTTCTCATTTTTATTCCCCCATCAGACCCTCTTTTTAAGTAGTGAAAATCATCAATATATAAACTTTATTAAAAAACACTTTTAGAAATGAAATTTTACTGAACTTAACATCAGGGATAAGAAAAGTTTTGACCCCCTCGAAAAAAATTTCCCTCGTGAAACAGAGCGGGAAATTTTTTCATTCCCACTTTATCTTCAAGAAGTGTGATGCACAGCTCATGCACGGGTCATAAGCTCTAATCAACTTCTCGATTTCGAACTGTATTTTTTCTTTTGGCATTGAGAGGTTTGCTTCTATCAGTGCTTTGATGTCCTGCTCGATATTAATCTGGTTTTGTCCTGTTGGGACTACGATGTCTGCGTGTGTTATCTTGCCTGTTTTGTCAGTGTCTATTGAATAATACAGTGTTCCTCTTGGTGCTTCTACCACTCCTGTGCCTGTTCCTGCTTTTGGCGTTATAGAAAACTTTTCTTCTGTGAACTTTGCTTTCTTTAGTATCTCAATGCTTGTATCGATGCAGTGGAGTATTTCTACTGCCTGCGCCAGGTTGTTGTGGAAGATGTTATTGGAAGGGAAAATATCAAGTGCTTTTTTCGCGTCTTTTCTCGTCTTTGGATGTAAATACGCCTCATTTAAATTCACTCTTGCGAGTGCTCCTATCATGTATGTTTCTCCTTCGTATTCGTATCCTGATGCCTGCGAGTATGGTATGACTTTGTGCACGAGGTGCTGTCCGAATTTCTCTGAGGGTATGCATTCTTTTTTGCTTGTGCAGATGTGGTCTCCTGTGTAGAAGTTGAAGTCAGGGCTTGTTAGGCAGACGTAGTTTGTTTCTCTTGTGAAATCAAACTTTTCAGGCATGAATATGTCTATCAGCTCAAGAACGTCTTCGCGTATGTGTTCTAATTGTTTTATGACTGGCCGTATTTCTTCTTTTGTTGGTATTTTCACAAATCCGCCTACTGCCGGGAATGGTGGGTGTACTGGTTTTCCTGCTACGAGTGTGCTGAGTGCGTTTCCTGCTGCTTTGACTTCAAAGCACGAGTGCAGTAGTCTGTCTTCAAATTCGTCGTGTTCGTCAAAGTCCAGTATGCTGTCTTTTCCCATTATGTCTGGCAGGGAGAACATGTACAAGTGCAGTGCGTGGTCTCTGATGTACAATCCGTACATTGCGAGTTTTCTAAGCAGTATCGTCTGCTCTGATGGTCTTATGTCCATTGCATTCTCAACTGCTTGAATACAGCATAGTAAATGCGCAATACTGCATGTTCCGCATATTCTGCACATTAGTTGTGGTGCTGTTGTTGCTGGTTTGCCTCTGATTGCCTGTGTGTAGAATCTTTTGTTCTCAGAAATTTTCAATTTCACGTATTCTACTTTGTCGTTTTTTACTTTGACATCTAGGTCTGTGTGTCCTTCTATTTTGCTTAAGTTCTCCATTGTTATGTCAAAAGTGTGCATTTTATACTCCGAATTTTTTCAGGTATTTATCCAAAACTTCCAAAAATATTTTTTCATTCATCGGGCATCCTGGCACGTTGTCGTCTACTTTTATGACGTCTTTTAGTGCCAGTACTTTTTCCCTGTGCTTGAACTTAATCAATAATGGCTTGATTTCCTTTTTGAGATTCGCGTCAAACAGGTTGCGTTGTGCAGACGGCATTCCTGTTACTGCGCAGCTGCCTATGGCTACCACGTATTTGCTGTTCTTGCGTATTTCTTTTGCTCTTTTTGCGTCTTCATTTGTTGTTATTGCGCCTTCTATGAATGCCACATCCAAATCGTTAATCTCGTTTTGCGACTGCAGTACTCTTGCGTATGCGATGTCTATTTTTTTCTTCCATTCCTGCCAGCACTCGTTCAGGACTTCTGTCATCATGATGGTGCTGTCTTCCGAGCACGCGAATGAGAACCAGCCCACTCTTAATTTCCCCTTTTTGGCCATGTTTATGGATATCATTGTTTTATTTTATAAACATATCGCCAAAAGAATTATAAATCTGAACTAAAGAACTGCCCTTATGCAAAGGGGTTATTATCTGGTTTTTGGGACCGCGGTTATTAGTGGTATCTCAATTTTTCTGAACAAGTTTGCTGTTAAGTGTCTTGACCCGTACTTTTTCACTTTTTCAAAGAATGTTCTTGTTGCCGTTTTCCTGTTCTCAATGCTTTTGCTGATGGGTGAATGGGCTGAACTGAAAGCCTTGAAGTTCAAGCAGTGGTTGCAATTGATTATTATCGGTCTTGTTGGCGGTTCTGTTCCGTTCCTGATGTTTTTCAAAGGTTTGCAGTTGACCTCTGCCGCCACTGCATCATTCATGCATAAGACTATGTTCATTTATGTTGCCGTGCTTGCAGCAGTTTTCTTGAAAGAGAAAATCAGCAGGCGTTTTCTTGTTGGCGCTCTTCTTTTGCTCTTAGGCAATTATTTGCTCGTTAAGTCCTTGGGCTTTGATGCTGGCGCGTTGCTGGTATTTGGTGCGACTTTGTTGTGGGCTGTTGAGAATGTCATCTCAAAGTACGTTCTTAAAGATCTTAGTTCGCGTGTTGTTGCCTTTGGCAGGATGTTTTTCGGTTCACTGTTTATTATTGTATTTCTTGCAGTAAATGGAAGTATTTCTCAGATTCTTTCATTGTCTGTCAGTCATGTCGAATGGGTTTTATTCACGAGCATTCTTTTGCTGTTGTACGTCACAACCTGGTATGAGGGGTTGAGAACAATTGATGTTTCAACTGCGACGTGCATTCTTCTGCTTGGTTCTGTGATAACGACTGGATTGCAGTTTGCTTTTGGTGATGCTACTCCAACAATTGCTCAGGCTATTGGCGTGGTTTTGCTCATCGCAGGTGTGGTTGCAACCGTTAAACTGCCTTCCAAACAGCCTGCTTTGACATGAACGGCACTGAGCTTTGCTGCAGGTTCTCAGGAATTACTAATAGTTTGAATTATTGTGGTCCTTCTGATGCGCATAGGACGTTTGCCAGATTTATGCAGGCTGGCGAGGGTGAAAGGGAAGTTCAGGAGTTATTGAGCAGGTTTGAGGGCTTGTTTCCTTATTTGCAGCTGATTGCGAAAAAGCACAATCTTCAGCCGTTTGATTACAGGGTTGTTGAGGCTTACTGGCTTGGTAATGAGCTTCTTGACGCATTCACAGTGGACGATTTTAGGTCTTTTCTGCCCGAGCTTGGAAAGCGTGGACTGCCAATCGTCAGGCAATTGCAAGAGAAGGTTCCTGAAGGCGCAATTCCGCATCATACTTTTAATGTTTTGTTTGTCGGTGTTGGCCAGATTACTGGCAGCGTTCCTACAACTCTTGAGAATATGCAGAATTGTATGGCTTCTTGGGGAGAGGTAATTTCGCCGTCAGCAGTAAAAGGTTCTGTTCTTATCAAGAATAATGGATACTCATTATCAGAAGCTGAAAGAACTGTTAGATTTGGTCTCGTCCACCCTAAAATCGGCGATAAGGTCGCTATTCATTGGGGTGAGTGTGTTCATATCCTTAACCAGCAGCAGTATGAAAACCTTCAGAAATACACTGAGAAAGTTATCAGGGCTGTTAACTTAATTTCTCTACCACAACGCCGAACTGGATAAGTACTTTGTCTCCTTTTTTTAGTTTGATGTCTTTTGCAATTGCTTCAATTTTTTGGTTTCTGCACTCTACTGTTGCTTTTCCGTCCTTAACTTCCACTACTTTTCCTTGTACTGCCAGGCACATTTTTTATTCCTTCGCGTAGTCAAAGAATACGTCTTTTGCTTTTAAGAACTTCACGATGTTAACCCCTGCATTGCACCCGTCGCCTACATTTTTGGCTATCTGCCTGCAGGCTCCCATGCAGTTTCCTGCTGCGAACACGCCCTGAACGCTTGTCATTCCGTTTTCATCGACTTTTATCAGTCCGTCTTTTGTTTCTATTCCCAGCTTTGATGCGAATGTTGTTGCTCCTGCTGTTCCGCAGGCAAGGAATGCTCCGTCAAATGCTTCTTCTCCGTCTTCAAAGATTATCTTCCGTAAAAATTTGTCTGCTACGAACTCTTTTGCGCGTGCAACTTTGAGTTTTATGTTGTTTTTCTTCAGTTGCTCTTCTAATTTGCTGTTGAACGTGAATTTTGGTCCGTGTGATATCAGTGTTACGTCTTTTGTGTATGATGTTAGTTCCAGAGCGTCTTCTGCTGCGTAGTTTCCGTTGCCTATGACTGCTATTTTCTTTCCTTTGTACATTGGTCCGTCGCAGCTTGCGCAGGTGTGCACTCCTTTGCCAAGTAATTCCTTCTCGTTTTTGATTCCTGCCCATTGTATTGGTATTCCTGTTGCTATGATTATTGTTTTTGCTTCCAGGTTTTTTCCGTCAGAAGTCTTGATTGTGAACGTTTTTTTCTTTTTGATGTTTATTACTTCTTCTTCTATGATGTCTGCTCCGAATTTTTTGGCTTGTTCTGCTCCGATTTGGAGCAGTTTGTCGCCGTCTATTCCTTCTGGGAATCCGAAGTAGTTTTCTACGTGTTTTGCGTATATGAGCTGGCTTTTCTCTTTTTTGCCAATGACTAATGTCTTTAGCTGTGCTCTGGATGTAAAAATAGCTGCAGAAAGCCCTGCTGGTCCCCGGCCTATTATTATGACGTCGTGCATGAACAGATTAATTGCTTTCTGCTTTAAAAATGTTTATTTTGGCAGTGCACAGCCGGTTTTCTCGCTGAGTGTTTCAAGCGGGATTTCTCCTGACATTTTCTCTCCGCTTATGTCCCAGGTCGGGTATCCTGTTATGCCTGCGAATTTGCAGGCGTCTGTCTGTCCCTGCCCGTCTGGTGTTGCGCATTCAATGTAGTTTACGTATTGTAGGCTGTCTCCGAACATTTTCTTCTGGTTTGCGCAGTGTCCGCACCAGCTTGCTCCATAAAACGTTGCTCCTTTGGCTGTCAGGCATTTTGCAAA
>CABMGU010000058.1 GCA_902385765.1 uncultured archaeon
AGCGTTACTCCAGGCACTTCGACCATCATAGGACACCCGCTGGATATTGAAGCAGGCATTGCAGACTGCAATGACGGCAATGATAACGGCACTGGCGTTTTTACTACAGAGCTTGTCTGGATGCCCAGGGTCTGGATTAATGGTAATGAGACTAATGTTTTCCCTGATGCTGGCAAGGCTTACAATTTGACGATTTTCATCAATAATAGTGATGGCGGCACTCCTCCTGTTTTGGTGAAGCTTGTTGAGGAGAATGGTATGAGTGTTTTTGCTCCCACCCAGCTTTACACTCTTACTACGGGCAATAGCGGTGTTGTTACGATGGATACTGCGAAGGTGACGACTGACAGCAATGGCTTCATCACTTTTGCTGTTTCGCCTACTGGCACGAAGCTTTATGAGCCTGAGTATGCTTATCTTGATGCGCCTTCTTATATTGGCAATCATTCGATTTATTTTGAGATTTTTAGTATTGCCACTGGTGCTGAGCTTCAGTTGTTTTTCAATAATTCGAAGCAGGACAAGTTTTCTTTTGTGCTTTCGAATCTTACTCCGAGAAGTCCGAGTGCTGCTGAGAGCGGCACTCTTGTTGTTATCAATCAGGGTTCGATTGTGAAGCAGGCTTTTGACCTTACGTACAGGTCGCTTGCTACGGTTGTGAGGTGGCTAAAATAAAAGCCTGGCTGATTGTCTTTTTGTCATTGGCAGTCGCTATAGCTGGAGTTTTAGTCCTGAATGGTGGCATTACCGGCTTGTTCGGTCTTGAATCTTTGACCTCTGGCAGGCTTGTTTTCCCTAACGGAACGACAGCTACTCTCATATTTGATAATTATTCCACTACTTATGTTGACCATTCTGTTGCGAATCCCAATGTTTATGCAGAATTGTGCTCTAATGATGCCAATACTGATTTGCTGGACAAGTTCCTGTCTATTTATATCGTAGTGGGTAACGTTTCGATTGATATCGGCGCTCTTCCTGCCCAGATGGTTTCGTCAAGGATTTCCGGCGGTTGTGCTGTTGTGGATGAGGATGTCAGTCTTTACACTGGCTTTTTCCCTGCGATTGTGAGTTTTGGTGTTTCCAATTATTCCAATATGAGTGGTGTTGAATTCTATGATTTGACCATGATTACCGGCTTCCTTAAGGGTAATTTCACGATTGACCCTGTTAATGAGACTCCGACAAATCTTACGATTAACGTTCGTTTCCCTGTTGATGAGAATAATAATACTTATTACATTGATATGCCCTTGATTGTTGGTGTCAGGAATTCTTCTCTTGACGTTGTTGATTCTGCTATTACTTCTTTGGATGACCCTGTTACTTTGTCAAGACCGAATGGCAGTTACATTATTACGATTAATAATATCGACCAGCCTGGCATTTTTGTTCCTATTGTTGACATAATTACGCCTGCTGATGGTCAGAGTATTACGACTGGCAGTTCTGTTTTGATTACTGTTAGTGCTGTGGGCAATATTACGCAGGTGCTGATTAATGTGTCTTGGGATTCGACTTCTCAATTGTTGAATGCGACTTTCAATTCAGGCACTGGCTTGTGGGAGGCTTTGTTCACGGATACAGCAGCTCTTGGTTTGTACAATATTACCGCGTTTGCTTATGATTTGAATGGTGGTGTTGGAAATGATACTTCTTACTTCTTTATTGTTGCAGGTCCTTCAGGCGGTGGAGGCAGTGGAGGCCGTGCTAGTGGCGTTATAATTCAGCCTCCTGTTGTTCCTCCTCCTATTGTTCCGCCTGTAGTGACTGTTCCGCCTGCTATTGAGAAAGCAGTCTCTGCGCCTGTTGCTCCTCCTGCTGTTGCTGCGCCTGTAGCGCCTGTTGCTCCTAAAGTTCCTGAACTTCCTAAAGTGTCGCCCTGCTTTATTTTGGAGCTTCTTGGTTACGTCCTGCTTGTTTTGCTGATAATCTGCGTATTAGTTTACGTTATTTACAAGTATGTCTTGAAGAAGCCTGTTGGCAAATGGCTTGAATGGCTTATCTGGATTTTGATTGCCATTCTTATTGCTCTTGTTTGGCTTGGCAGGTTGTCGTGCGACAAGATGTTGTGGTGGCCTTTGCTCACAGTCATTTTGATACTGTTGTTTGTGCTGTTCAAGTTCCTGCTGTCCAAGCAGGAGAAGGAAAAAGCCAAGGTTGAAATCTTGCCGGAAGAGCATAAATATATATCAAAAGCGCACAATGAACTGGATAAGGAAATAATGAGATTGGAGAAATCCATCAGGAGGTTGAGAAAATGAGTCTGCATACGTTCAGCAAGTTTGTGTTTGATTTGGTGTTTACCGTGTTTTGGATTTACATTCCAATGTTTGCCTTGGATTTGAGCAGTTCTCCTGATGCCGTGCTTATCTGGATTGGCGACCTGGTTTCTTTGGCAGTTATTATATACCTGTTGCACAGGAAGGGTGTTCATTCGATTTACTCAAGATGACCAAGATTTCGATTGTTGGCGCTGGTGCTGTCGGTGCTCAGGCAGCTTTTTATTCTGTTCTTAGAAAATTAGGCGACATTGTCTTGGTGGATGTTGTTGAGGGTCTTGCCAAGGGCAAGGCTTTGGACCTTCAGCAGTGCGCTTCCCTGCTCGGTGTTGACTGCAAAATTATTGGCGGAAGTGATTATTCCTTGACCAAAAATTCTGATATTGTTATGATTACTGCCGGTCTTCCGAGAAAGCCGGGTATGACGAGAGAGCAGTTGCTGGAGACTAATGCCAAGATTGTCAAGGATGTTGTTGAAAATGTTGTGAAGCATTCCCCGAACGCTGTTTTGCTTGTTATGACTAATCCTGTTGATGCTATGACTTATCTTGCTTTGAAAGTCTCAAAATTCCCTCGTGAGCGTGTTATCGGTCAGGCTGGCATTCTTGACTGCGCGCGTTTCAGGACTTTTGTTGCTCACGAGCTGAATGTTAGTGTTAATGATGTTTCTGCTGTTGTGCTTGGCAGCCACGGCGAGGAGATGGTTCCTGTGCCGAGATTGACTAAAGTTAAGGGCAAGCCGTTGACAGAGCTTCTTTCAAAAGAGAAGATTGATGCTGTTTCTTCCAGAGTTCGCAATGCTGGTGCTGAGATTGTTAATTTGATGCAGTCTTCTGCTTTTTTCACGCCTGGTGTTGCTATTGCTGAGATGGCTGATGCTATTTTGAATGATAGGGAAGCCAATCATTGCTGTTCTGTTTTCTTGCAGGGCGAGTATGGTGTTAATGGTTGTATGGGTGTTCCTGTTGTTTTGAGTTCTAAGGGTGTTAAGATTGTTGATTTGCAGTTGAATGCTGAGGAGAAAGCCTTGTTTGCAAAGGCCCATTCTTCGCTTTCCAAGATGCATTCTGAAGTTGATGTTTTTCTCAGTAAGCTTTAAATACCAATATACTGCAGAATATACTTTGAGTGGGTGAAGAAACGTGTATAAACATTTTGCAGAGATAGTGGGCGCCACTAAGGAATATTCTTTGAAGTTAGATGGCAGTAAGAGGGATTTGGAAGAAGAATCCAGGTTTGCAGAGTTTTTTTGTGAATTTTTCAGCACAAGGAATGCCGATCCTGCATATAGAAAAAAGTTAGGTGCTGTTTATCATATTATTGACCGTGTTATTACTGAGTTGTTTGATTGGCGCCCTGCTGAAGTCAGGATTGGTCTTGGAAGCAATGGTTATGCTCTTTCATACGTGCGTTTGGTTAGAATGAGTCCTGAGGATTCAAAGAAAGGTTGTGATATTTTTAGTGATAGGAGTTTTACGCTGTTCAGAAAGTTCTTTGGTCCTTTTTTTGATTTGGATAACAAAACAGGACGGCTTGTGTGTGCCAGGCAGCTTGATTTGTCCCAGAACGTATCTGTGGACGCTTTGGTTGACCAGGCCGTAAACGTTCGCTAAGCTTTTTAAATGCCTGTCTTGTTTTTCTTGTTATGAAGCTTCGCCAGAAACCTGATGATTTCATTGTTTGGGAGATTCCGTCTAGAGAGTGGAAGAGTTCTGGAAAGTGTGCTGTATATAAAGTTTCAAAGGTTGGCATGACGACTTTTGCTGCTGAGAAGGTTCTTGCCACTCACTGCTCTGTCCCCTTCAAGGTGATTGGTTTTTCTGGTTTGAAAGACACTCACGCGCGTACTGTTCAGTACTTTTCTGTTGAGACCAATAAGCCTGAGTGCGGTAATTTCAGGGAGCCTCACGTGGCTTCTGAGCTAATCGGCTATCTTGATGAGCCTTTAAGGACTGGTGATTTGAAGGGCAATTCTTTTTTGATTACAGTTCGTGATTTGTCTGAGAAAGAGGTTGAGACTGCTAAGCGTAATTCTGGGCAGGTTAAGTGCGGTGTTCCTAATTATTTTGACAGCCAGCGTTTTGGCAGTTTGAAGGGCGTTAGCGGTTTTATTGCTAAGGATGTCTTGAAGGGCGATTACGAGTCTGCTGTGAAGAAAGTTATTACTGCTACTTCGCGTCATCAGAGAGCCAGGATTCGCGCCATTAGAAAGTTTATTGCTTCTAATTGGGGCAACTGGCCTGCTTGTCTTCAGCAGACCGCCGGTCTTGAGAGGACTGTTGAAGCCAATGTTGTTTCTCATCTGTCCGAGTCTCCTGCTGATTTTAAGGGTGCTTTTCAGCGCTTGTTCAGGGGTATCCGTGAGATTTTCTTTTCTGCTTATCAGTCTTTTATCTGGAATGAGTGCGTTAAGCGAGTAGTGCGCCAGAATAGCAAGGAGGTTTTCAGTGTTGATTATGAAGCAGGAAAGCTGGTTTTTCCAAGGAAGTGGAATCCGGATGTTTCGCTTGGCACTTTTCCTTCTGTTGCTCCTGAGATGCCTGAGAATAAGATTATTTCTGAGGTTTTGAAGCTTGAGGGCGTTTCTCTTGGCGCTTTCCGCTCTGAAGAGCATATTTTCGTTGCCAGGGAGCGTAATATTGTTTTGGTGCCTGAGAATTTGGAGATTGCTTTTGCTGATGATGAGTTGAATAAAAATAAGAAAAAGGTCGTGGTGAAGTTCTTCCTTTCGAAAGGCTCTTACGCCACGATTGTGACTAAAGCTTTGTTTGAGCAGTGATTTACTTCAGCGCTGCTTCTATTGCAGTCTCAAACGCGTTGTACGGCTGTGCGCCTCTCAGTGCTACTCCGTTTATGAAGAATATTGGAGTTCCTGTCACGCCTGCTGCATTTGCGTCTGCAACGTCTTTTGCAATTTCTGAAGCTTTTTCTCCTGAGTCAAGGCACTTGTCGAATTTGTCTGTGTCCAGGCCGACGTCTTTTGCGTATTGCTTTAGGCTGAATATGTCAAGCGCGTTCTGGTTTGCGAACATCTTGTCGTGGTATTCCCAGAATTTGCCCTGGTCGTGTGCGCATTCTGATGCTTCTGCTGCTTTTTGTGCTTTGTCGTGCATTCCTAACGGGAAGTCCCTGTAAACAAGCTTTACTTTTCCTGTTTTGATGTATTTCTCTTCAACGGTCTTGAGTGATGCCTCGACTCTTCCGCAGAATGGGCATTGGTAGTCTGAGAATTCTATTATTGTTACTGGCGCATTCGCCTCTCCTTTCACCGCATCGTTTTCTGCGCTTACATCTGCTTTTGCAGGCGGTGTTTGCGGCTGTTGTGCAGGCTGCTTTTCCGGTTGTACTGCTGGTGCCGGTGCTGATGCGGGCAGTGCTGATGGCATTTTTTCGAGCTTGAATATTCCGTATGCGGTAATCAATTGCAGGATTACCATTAAGCTCAACAATATTATTATTGTCTGTTGTTTTTCCATATGTTCCCCTCCTTAGGTTTTTACTGTGTTTGTCAGAAATCAGTATTTAAGTTTTTGTAGTCTGCACCATCTTTTATTGGCACGTGTTGGCTTTATGACGCCCTGCGCTGCTGCAATTTCGCGATGAATTTCTTGAAATGCTCGTTGGCTTTGGCGATTCTTTCTTCTTCCCAGAGGGTGTTCCTGAATCTGCCTTTGTTATCAAATGGCTCTTTGCCTTTCAAGGTTTGGTGCTGTGAAAAAAGCCAGTTGATGTATTCCGTATCCAGCATTTTGATGCCTTGCTTGACAAATTCGGGCGTAAGTGCTGCAAAAGATTTTAAGTCGTCCCAGTATGGATAAACTTTGTTTGGCTCTTTGGCGTTTTCCAGCATGGCTCTCATGAATGCCCAGTCGTGGTATGAATCGATATCCATCACTCTGCCTGCTTCGGCGTGTTCCATTTTTATTTTGACCGGCGCTCCCACGGCGATGGTGGCCAATCTTTCCAGATCACTCAGTCTTACGCTGTATTTTAGCCGTGCTGCTTCTTTTTTTGATTCAGCGTACTTGCTCAAGAACTTTTTGGCTGCGAATTTGAGAAGAGTTCCTAATGCCAGGGATGGTCGCATGGCGAAAACGTCCAAGGCTTCCCGCCATTTTCCATCTTCAAACAGTAGTTTGAAAAAGACTTCTTTGTTCTTGCCTGTGGCTGATTTTCTTCCGCTGTAAAACAGGTCTATCTTTTCCGCCACAATGTTGTAGTCCAATGAATAAACGTTGGCTTCTTTGATGGCTCTGGGAATTGGGTGTTCTTTGGAAAGCCTGTCGTCAAGGACTATCAAATGGTAGTTTCTTTGGAAAAATCCGTTGTCTCTTAGTTGCGATTGGTCAACTTCAGGGAACATTAGTTCCCGGCAGTTTAAGTCTGCAGTGGCTGCATAAGTATGGATGTCCGGGTCTTGTAAAAGTGAGTCTAAATCAATGAAATACGGTATGTCGCCGCACATGAACAGTGTTGTGCCTTTTTTGGCAGCGCCTTTGCTGATGGTGTTGCCTAAGCTTAAATTGTCTCCTTCATCTGTAAACACGAAATATTTGCCTTCAGGGCGGTAAGTTTGGTTAAAAGCTTCGACTTGCATGCCGACTTGCCGGTTGCCGATTACGGCGATTTCCCCTTTATAGTTTGATTTTAGGATGTTCATCATTTCAAATGCCAGTGATGAGGTTGCTAAGCCCTGGCATCCCAGTGGCACGAGAAATTTGTTGATGTCAGGAAAGGAGCTGCTGTGCAATAGGTAGGTGTGCTGGCAAAGCCTGCCTAATCTGCTTTCTTTTTCGTGTTTTTTGTCTGATTGCGCAAAAATGTCCGGTCCTGAGTCGTCATAGCTTGCGCCCACTACTATTTTCAAATCAGGTATCTTAACCACCGCCCTTGATTTGATAGAAAAAATCAGTGATTTGTTTTTCTGCTTCTGCCTTTGCGTTCAGATACGCTTGGATTGAACTAACGACTTCTATTAGTCTTTTTTCGGGCACATCAATTGTTCTTGCAATGTTTATGGAGCATTTGGCAATCTTCCGTGCATATTCTCTTAATATTTTTTGGTCTTCGCTGTAAAATATCAGTTTTTCGTGAAAAAGTTCTTCTGGCGGAAACTCTTTTCCTGACTTTAAAGCAGATTCAGGAAAATGGCCGAAAACGTATCTGTCTGGCACAAGAATATCAACATTTTTTGGGCCTGCCAGCACAGTGGCGAGTTTGCCTATGTCTTCCCAAAATATATGAACGCGAGCCATAAGAAACAGCGAAAATAGGCGATTTATAAATAGTTCGGTTTTGTTACTATTCTTCAGGGAATCAATTCAGTTGCTTTTTTGTCAGGCAAAAGTCTTTTATACCGTGCCTAGTAATTATTTGATAAACGACGCGGGGTTGTGATGTAACCTCCGTTTTTTCTTGTTTGCAGTGTGTTGACATTTGGAATTTATTGTGTTCTTTTCTCGATTATTTCTTCTATTTCTTTTAGTTTTTCGCTGTTTAGGAATATTCCTTCGCCGTAGTTGTGTTTGGCTTTTAGAAGAATTTTTTGTTTGACTAATTTGTCGATGATTTTTCTTACGTTGCCGATTAGGTGTTTTGGGAATCCTTTTGTTGCGTTTTCGATTGGTGTGTGTCCGTGGTTGTCCCATTTTCCCTGGATGTAGAGCCGGTAAAGAATTGTGGTTATGATTTCTTCCATTCGATGCAGGAATGTTATGTTGCTGATAATCTTTTATACATATATTGTATGATATCATACAAAAAAGAAAAGTTTATAAATGTCGGCCTCTTGTATGCATTTATGAGCGATAAATCGTTGTTCCTTGAGGTTATGGGTGATTCCCCGATAAACCGGGTGCTGGACTTTTTGATTACTTTTAAGGATTTTGATTACAGTTTGACTGACGTTTGTGGGAATTCTGATGTCAGTTGGAGCACTTTGCATTTGTTCTGGAAGGATTTGGAGAGGAATAGGATTGTGAAGCAGACTCGTGTTGTCGGCAAGGCGAAAATGTTCAGGCTTGATGAAGCTAATCCTGTTGTGAAAGAGCTGGTCAGGATGCACTGGCTTATTGCCAAGACGTACACGGACAGGCTGTTCAGGAAAGTTGAGGTTTTGGCTTAAAAAACGAATTCTTTATAAGCCAATTCTGGGAATGAGTGTTACATTCGGGGTTGTGATCTAACTTGGCCATGATGTGTGGTTTGGGACCACATCGTCCCGGTTCAAATCCGGGCAGCCCCATTCAAACTTGTAGTAATGTTTGGTTGCATAATGTTTATATATTTGAAGCACTTTTTAGATTTTGATGTCCAAGTTTGAAACGTTCAATTGGCAAACGACTCAGGATGATATCTATCATAACAAAATGCGTTATGAGCATGTCAGAAAAAATCTGGATGCATATCTGAAGCCGCCCAAAAAGGATGATCAGCGAAAGTATTACATTCGTTTTCCTGGTAATCTCAAGTATTTCAAAATTGTTCTGATGCGTAAGGATGCGGAAGGGGCGAGTTATATTAGGCGCATCGGCTTATTTTATTCATTGCTTCTGCTTTGTCATGTTGTCAAGAAAGATCTTGCTAAATTGTCACGTGAAGATGTGGATGAAGCCATGGCATTTGTTAGGGTGAGAGTTACTCCGAAAAATCAGTCCAAGTGGGTTGAAGACATAAAGCACATTGCTAAGATTGTTGTTCCAGAGCTTGATGAGAAGGGAAGGCCTGATGATACAGTGGTGCCGTATGCTTTCAGGCACTTGAGTGGGCGGATTGATATGAGCAAGCAGAAGCGTAAAGAAGTGTTAGGTCCTGATGATGTTGTCAAAATAATTCAGTTTTTCAGGCAGGATTCTCGTTTGCAGGCATTGTTGGCATTGTGTTATGAAAGTCTTGCACGTCCGCAGGAACTTCTATGGTTGCGTGTAAGGGATGTGGAAGTGTATGATAATTATGCGAAGATTTGGGTTTCGGAACACGGTAAAGAGGGCACGAAGTTTTTGGAATGTGTTGATAGTTTTCCGTATATCACTAAATGGTATAACGAGCATCCTTTGCGGCATAAGCCGGATGCTTTTTTATTCTGCAATCTCGGTGATTCAAAGCGTCATGGACAGATGAGTCCTGCGAATGTGAATAAGCATTTGCGTAATGCTTTGGCTCAATTAGGTATCACTAAGCAGGTTACATTGTATACTTTTAAGCGTAGTGGGGTCACCCACTTGCGTCTTGCGGGGGAAAGTGATGCGGTTATCCAGCATAAGGCGGGGTGGACGAGTACAGCGCAATTGAAGACGTATGATTATTCGCAGCACGAGGATACATTCAAATTACAACTTATAAAGCGGGGTTTAATGATTGGCGATACGGTTCCTGAAGCATTAAAGAATTTGCAGCCTGAATACCGTAAGTGTGCTTTTTGCGGTCGTAATAACGGTGTTGTAGATGTGATTTGTGGAAATTGTCAGCGTCCATTAGATCGTAAGAAAATCCTGGAAGAAGTCAGACAGAAAGAAGCGCAGATTTCAGATTTGCAGGAGCAGATGAAGAAATTTAATGAAGTATTGAATGAACTTGTGGCTGGCAAAACAGTGGTAATTAAGGATGCGGGTAAAGTCGTATTGGTGGAGAAGAAAAAATAATTCATGCTTATTTTGTGGATAAACGCTTAATTATCAGCTTGTCATTTTGTCTTTCAACAATGAGATTTCCTGGTTTGATTTGTTCATTTTCTTTTTTAGCTTTGTCATCGTCCTTTTTTGGTAAACGGTCTGCAGGTTCTTTTTTATACAGGTAAAGCAGAAGTGGCAAGCCCTTTCTGGATTGAAGAAGCTTTGTGATGTGTTTTTCGAATTCGTTGTAATCGTGCTGGAAGTATTCGAGCCGATAGTTGACGGGGATGTTTTTTTCATCAAGGTCGTCCAATGCCTGACGGATCTCTCTTTTGATAATGATGATGCTTCGACTGTGCGTACGTTCTGAGTAAATTAGGTTGCCTTCGGTGATGATTGGCACTGCTTTTGGCTTCAATAAGTCCTTCAAGGGCATAAACGTTTTCATGCTGTTTTCATCGGAGCTTGTTCCTCTCGCTCTCAAGGCCTTCTATGCATCATAGCAAGCCTTCACTATCTTAAGCTCGTGCACGAGCCTCCTGGCATCAATCCCTCTGCGAAGCAGGGTATCGCAAAAAGCGTAATCCCTATCAGAAAGCCTGATTTCCCTCCTCGAGCGCAAAAAATCATTAACGCGCTCAAGATCTCCGATTACCTCTTCCAGCTCCATTTCCCCCCTCAGGCACATAGCCATTCTTCACAAGCTTAAAACCAGGAAGCCAATAATACGACCAGCGCAGCTTAGTCCTACACTTCTGCTGTTTCATCGCCAAGATGCTTCCCGTATGCCTCAGCTGCACGCTCGTAATAGCATTTCCTGATCTTGAAGTAATCTGCTAAATATTCTGCCGGCGAGCTTTTCCTGCTTCTGCGCCATAGCGCACGGGCCTGGTCATACCACTTATTGACGGCATTCAGCTCTTTCTGAACACGCGCCTGTAAGTCCTTTGCCTTCTGGTACTCGGCTTTGCGTTCCTGTGCCTGTTGTTTCCACATTTCCACCATATCGTTTCCATCGTTTGTCATTTCTGTTACCACCCTGCAACTTCCAAGAAGGAAATCACAGTAATATTTATTTCCTGATTTTTCATAAAATCATTATTTCCTGTTTTCATGAAACCTCAGCTGTTTGAGTCTTGCCTCAAAGTCCCCCAATTTCTCCCTGAGAGCTTGACTGACAAAGTCCTGCATCTTAACGTCATGAAAAACGCAATAAGTATGCACAAGGTTTGCTGTTTCCCTGTCCACCATAAGGCTTGCAAGTTTCTGAGTCATCGCTGTTCACCACGCTTTTGGTCATAGAGGAGTAGTGACATTTTCGATAATAAATATTTAACCTATATTTATTCAAAAAGCATATTCTTTTTAGGAAAGCTTAAATAGCCCAGAATACTACAATTACCCCATGAAGCGAAAAATAGTCGAGCAGGGATTGAGCAAAACCAAAGTCATAAGCCTGCCAATAAAGTGGGCACGCAAGTACGGTCTGGAGAAAGGTGACGAAGTTACCCTCGAGGAAGCAGGACCAAAACTCGTCCTAAGCACGCCAAAAACAACAGGTTACAAACAAACAATCAGCCTTCAATACTCCGCAATTCATCCTTACGCACACAGGATTCTCGCCAAGCTGTACATCGCAGGGTACGACCACATAGAAATACTCGACATAACAGACAAAAAAGGACTGGAAGCCTCAAAACGCGAAATAGAACAATCCCTGCTCGGCCTTGAGGTAATCGAGGAATCAAAAGAAAAAGTCGTATTCGAAGCAGTAATAGCTGAAACACAGGAACAATACAACTCTTACGAGCAAAAAGTCTTCCAAACAGCACTACAGTACGCCAAAGCAGTACGCGACGCCATAGCAGAATCCGACTATTCCAACAAGGACATAGAAAACCTCGAGACCGCCAACAACAAATTCTCCTGCTACTGCGAAAGATATTTGAACAAAAAAGGCACGAAAAACTACGCCTTCACATACTTGATCTTGTGGAGCGTGGAAAAAATTACCGACGAGTACAAATACCTCTTCAAACACGCACAAAAACACGACCTGAAAGCATCAAAGGAACTACTCGCGTACTACGACGAGACAATGCAATTCTTTGAAAACATGCACAAACTCTACAACAAATTCAACATGGAACTATTCTCCAAAACCATCAAACAAAAAGAACAACTAACCAACAAGGGCGAAGACCTGCTCAAAAAAGAAACCACACAAGCCCACCACCTGTTGAATGTAGTAAGCGTGAGCTTCGACCTTCTCGGAAACATCACAGCAAGAGCGCAGTCATAATGTCTTGTCCATGCCGATCTCATACGACCAACTGGTATTCATGTACCTTTTATAGGCGTCTAATTCCTGCTGCAAATAATTCACGGCCTTTTTACATAACCGGCATATCCTTTCACATCTTTTCCTGAACACGTCTTCAGATTCGCCACCTATATGGCACGCGCTTTCAAATTCGCCTTCTTCCTGCAAAAAACTCACTTTTGCCTCGGTGATAACCCTTCTCCTCCTTACAGCCAATAACTCTCTCCTCGCTTGGACAACATCATCCAACGTATATCGTTCATCCATAATATCACCTCATTATGATACATGTTTTACACCTTAACAAAACTATCGACCAAAAAACCGAAAGAATTACAGACCACACCGTAAATATTACAGGTTTAGGACCAGAAAATCGTAAGAATTACGAGAGGGGGCGGAAAAATGAAAACAGCATACAATTTCACTTAATCTCTGTTATGTCTAATTGAGAATCAGGGCACAAATAATATAAACCCCTTTGCTTGTTTGAACAATATGATTAGGAAAAATCTTTTCGTAAGTGTTTTTAGATGGGCTTCTAAACGACCTGAGTTTACCATGAAAGACTTGAAGGACGGACTCACTCTATCTGAGGATGAATATAAAATAGTATCATATCAAAATTCAAGAATTAGTAAGAAATTTATTGATCTTGATAATAGTAAATTTTGTTTAAGTTCTGATGCTTTTTTTGATTTATTGGAATACTATGAGCTCCAGTAGGCACGCAGTTCAGCAAAAAGTGCCACAACTTTACCTTTATTTACAATAGAAGTTTCAGATATTGCTATTATTATACAAATTGTCCTAACATTAATTCAAATAAAATGTTGTGTACCCTGATTCTCAACTCAAAATCCTTTGGATTTTGCCACGCTTCGCTCTCACTTCGTTCGGGTCACTTAATACCACTCACGTCAATACTTCAATACTTATTTAAGCAATTTGGCATTATTGAAGTTATGCGCGCAATCATCATGATGCACGGCCTGCCAGGAACCGGCAAATCCTTCATCGCAGAAAAAATCGCAGCCAGCCTGCCCAACACTATCATTCTGAAAACAGCAAGATTCAGGGAAAACCTCAAAAAATCACTCCCAGAACGCTTTGACGAAAACAACCCGCAAACCCGCAAAGAAAAAGACAAAACGTACAAAAAAATAATCAACGAAGCCCGCAAAGCAATAAAAAACGGAAAAACACCAATCCTCGACGCAACATTCCACAAAAAATACAGAAGAAAATGGGCATACAACCTCGCCAAACAAACGAAGGCAAAACTAATCATCATCTCAACAAAATGCAACGAACACACAATCTTCCAACGCCTCAAAAAACGCAAAACAACAAGCCCAGACGCATTCCTCAAAACAAAAACAGCCTACCAAATCATGAAAAAACAGGCGGACGCATTGAGAGAGAAAGGGCTGATTGTAAATTATGTGGATACGGCACGATACGACGTGAGGGAAGTTGTGCGGTGTGTGAAGGGAAGGACACGAAAAGCTTGATTAAGATTTACCGCATATTCAAGCATCATTTACTCAATTGCATTTTTAAGAAGACTATTTAAATACTAAACTCTCAGACTTCACTAATGTGGTAATGGGAGGATATAAAGTGAAAAAAATAAGTTGGCTATGTTTCATAATTATTTGCATTCTGCCCTTAACGGCATATGCAGAGACTCCGAGTTTTTACTGCGCTTTTGATGGAAATTATAAATGCACTCCTGACATTTCTCCGCTTGAAGCGAAAGGAGCTTTCAAAGAAGGTCTATACGGAAAAGGATTAAGTGTGCAAGATGGCGCAATAGTGTCTTACCCTGCCAACCACATTTTCAATATTCAAAGTGGTACGATTTCTCTTTGGTTCAAGCCAGAAGGCACACTAGTAGATGAACCTCATATTTTATTTCATCATCAAGGCCCCTCAAATAATGCAAACCTCAGATTCAGAATTCTTCCAGGAAGCCAAAACGGGCAGTGCAACAGATGCTACGAACTGGCATTTTTCACGGGAAGTGGTGATGTTGTTGTGAGCAAGGAACTTCAAAGCATCCTCGCTCCAGTAAGAGGATGGTATCACCTTGTAGCAACATGGAGCAACACAAACTTGCAACTCTACCTAAACGGGCAGCTCATTTCTGAAAAAAAACAGCCAATAGCAATTGGATCACAGGACAACAAGTTCTTCATCGGCTCCGATAGAGGCAGCGTTGGCACTAATGGAGTGATTGATGAATTCGCATTGTATACAACCGCGCTTTCTTCTGCGCAGATCAAGGCATTATTTACACAAGGAATGTCGGGACCAATTCAGCCAGCCATAAAGCAGGACATTAAAGTGGAAACAAGTCCACCAAAGACAGAAACCATTCAAACTCCAGTTCCACCCACCGTGGAATCAAAGACCGAACCCGTGGAAATCGAACAGCAACCACCCCTTAAACAATATATCAAACAAAATCAACCACTTCAAAAGCCAACTAAGGAATCTCCTGCAAGCAAAAATTCTAGCTGGATTTTCGCTCTTTTAATAGTCATAGTAATAGGAACAATTGTTATTATATTTATAAAAAAATCGAAAAAGTATGCAACTTCTTCCGAAATCCTATATCGAGTGACAGAAGAGATGAAACGCGAAAAACAAAAATGGTTGGCAAAAGGAGAAGAAATTCATAACAAAGAGCAGGAATTGGTTTCAAAAGAAGACGAGCTCCACAAAAGAGAACAGAAGAAAACCATAACAGAAGAAGAGCTCCGCAAAATGGAAGAGACATTTGCGACGAAACGAGAAGAAATACGCAAGAAAGAACAAGAATGGATAGCAAAAGGAGAACTACTCCGCAAAAAAGAACAAGAAATGGCTGAAAAAGAAATGGAAAATCAGAAAAAACAGGAAGAACGCCACAAAAAAGAACAAGAAAAGACTGAAAAAGAAGTTGAAAATCAAAAGAAATATGAGGAATTCAAGAAGAAGATGAACCTATCAAAAAATGACTGCACCATCCCTGCCGCTGCAAAGAAGTTCAAGGAAGCATTTGGCATATCAAAAGAACAATTACCTCATCTTTACCAATACGTAATGGAAGAAGTATTACAGACAGATAATATCGAATTTGTCCAGAAGGAAGTCACACGTGCTTTAACTAAAGTGGACGCGGAAAAAGTGCCTGAAAAGTTTTTAACAGATATGCAAGAAATCGATAACATGTCGGGAAAAGAGTTTGAGGACTTCCTTGAGAAAATGTTCACAAATCTAAATTACGAGGTAAAACGTAAGAAACAAACGCGTGATGGCGGCGTAGATTTGATTTTGGAGAATGAGAGTGGCATAACCGTTGTTCAAGCAAAACATTACAAGATAACAAATCCCGTAGGAATCGATGCAGTTCAAGCGGTCGCGGCCAATAGAAGAACACACAAGGCAAAAAAAGTCATGGTTGTTACAACCTCAAGCAAGTTCACAATAGATGCTCAGAAACTAGCAAGTTCCGAGGAAGTTGAATTGGTAAATCGTACAGGGTTGAAAGATCTCATTAGGCAGGCAAAACTAATAAAAAATGGTTAAGATCGAATTCTTTGACACGCAGGGTATAAGTTCTAAGATTGGCAGGTCGAATTTTGAGCCGTTTGAGTTCCACAGTTTAAATCATCTGGCAAACACAATCCGTCTGAAAGGAAAGCAGATGGACCTGCTTGCAGTCTCAGACCTCAAAGATAAGATCACTCCCTATCCTCATCAGATTGATAATGCCTTGAAATTTCTCAATGATGTTGACGGGCGACTCCTCATTGCCGATGAAGTGGGTCTCGGAAAGACTATAACGGCGGGTCTAATTATGAAGGAGCTCATTCTAAGATTCGGAATCAGAAAAATCCTCATTCTTTGCCCAGCTTCATTAACAGAACAATGGCAGGACGAACTTGAGGCCAAGTTCCTGGAATCATTCGAGATAAACAAGAGCGTTCATTTTTGGAATAAGGACAAGCTAATCACTTCAATTGACACGGCAAAACTACCAAAACACGTGAAAGAGATTAGAAAAATAAATTGGGACCTGCTCGTAATAGATGAGGCTCATCGACTCAAGAACACAAAAACAGTCGCATACCAATCACTAGCATCAGTCCCTGCAAAATACAAGTTATTTCTTACGGCAACGCCAATTCAGAACACCCTTTTAGAACTTCACGCAATTATTGATGCAATGGAGCCAAATTACCTTGGAACACTTAGTGAATTTAAGTTTAAGTATTTTGGGGACAAGGAAGGACTCAAGTTAAGCGATCAGGAGGGACTTAAACGTGCTCTTGAAGGCGCATTAGTTCGAAGCACACGCAAATCAACAGGACTGTCATTCACCCAAAGAAACGTCAATACGGTACACCTTATTCCTTCAGCGATTGAAAGAAAATTTGAGGACATTGTGATAGCGTTTATCAGCCAGGTGGCAACAGACATACATGAAAGCAATTCAAAAAACGTCGAAAGTAAAAACTATTCCGCCGGGACTAGAACGCTGATGCTTATGACTCTGCTCAGGATGCTGCAAGGAAGCAAACGTGCCTTTGAACACACCTTTCAAAAATTCCTCAAAAATAATCCTCCACTAACATCAGAAGAGGCGCTACGGGCGAATCAAATACTCGAGATTTGTGGAAAAGTCGAAAATCGTAAACTCGATGAGCTTACAAAACTGGTAAAGAAAATACAAAAGAAAACCCTCATTTTCACAAGCTTTGTGGAAACTCAAGAAGAGATCGTCAAATCGCTTCAATCAGAAGGATTCAAAGTAGAGAAATTTAATGGCAGCATGAATAGCACTGAAAAAAATGATGCTGTGCGTCGTTTCAAAACTCAATCAGATATTCTTGTCTGCACTGAATCAGGAAGCGAAGGCAGAAACATGCAATTCTGTCACAACTTAGTAAATTACGACCTCCCTTGGAATCCCATGCGTGTCGAGCAACGAATCGGTCGAGTTCATCGAATAGGTCAAGAGCACAATGTCAACATCTTCAATCTCGTAATTAAAGGCAGCATTGAGGATTACATCCTTGAAAAATTGTATAATAAGCTTGGTCTCTTCCATTGCGCAATTGGAGAGATGGATTCTATTCTGAGCAAAATAATCCCCGAAAGGACGTTTGGAACTGCCATTCTCAAAGCGATTCAAAATAGCAAAAACAAGGTCGATATTGGAAAAAAAATGGAAGAATTTTTCGAGGAGGTTCGAAAAGGCAAAGACGCAGAGAGAAAGCTCAAGCAGCTGAATGATAAGACTCTTGAAATACTTGACTTGAGGCCGATCCAAAATGCGTGAAACAACCATTAAGACATTTGTAGAAGAATTTCTTAAGCTCAACAAAGTGAAGCACTCTATGGACTCAAATGGCGTCTACACTGTGAATTTTGACGGGTTATTGGCAAATAAGCTTGGCAAAAAGGTGAATTTCACATTCTCAAGGCAAACTGCAGACGATTATGGCGCAGAATATGCTCACCCTGCATCGCACCTTATCAAAACCTTATCCGCGTTCGCAGCAGGACAAGGGCTAATTACTCGAGCAAAGCTCGACATCAAAGGCAAAGGAACAGTGGAGTTTGACAAATCCGTGAGCGCCAACAAAGGAAATGAGGGGATGAGACTTGCTGGTGCATTCCTATTTAAGATAGCATCCAGCAATAGGATAACTGAGGAAGAGCCAGAGAAGTTAAGATACGTCGTGATAACTCAAGAAGGGTCTGTTATCGAAGATGCCGGCGAATTGATAGACATGGCGGAGAAACAACCCTCAAAAGTTACCTTGGAAAACGAAAAGGCAACGCGAATGTTCAAACAAGCAACTAATCATCTTGAAAACTATCTGGAATTCATTCACAAAGAGAACGAAGCAGCAAATCAAGCCCATTATCAAGATTGGCTAACCGAAGCAAGAGAGAAACTAAATGAAGTCAAAAGAGATTGCCTAAAAGAAGAGAACCGACTGAAAAAGGCAATAGATGAAGCCAAGAGGCTCGCCTACACAAGCACGCGAGTTAGAACACCAGAGAAACATCTTGAGAATGTGAAGAAACTTGAAAAGGAATTAGAAGCACTTCAAATCAAGAACGAAGAGCGAATTGAGAAGGAAACTAACTCACTCACAAGGAGAGCAGAACAAGAAAAAGAAAAATACCTTTTCAGCATATCAGTAGATCTATGCTCCGCATTGATATTTGAGTACCCTGCACAGGCGTACACGCTAACTTCAGCAAAGAAGCCTGATGAATCAGTGAAAGTAACCTTCAGCAAACTCACAAACAATATCGAACCCTTTGATTGCCCCGGCTGCAAAAAACAAACACAAACAAGCTATGCAAGCTACGAAGGCTGGTTATGCTGCGACTCATGCTCAACAATTAATCCAACACTCAAAGCCAGACTTTCAACTAAAGATAAAGTCCAAAAATGCATCATTACAGGAGAATTCGTTCCAATGTCAAAGAATTTCAAATGTTCTTGCTGTAATAAATATTTCAAAAAAGAATTTCTTCAAGAAGATTTCGAAAAAGACCTAGTCTGTGAAGCATGTAAAGTGACATGCCCATTCACCGGAACAATTCTTTCAAAAAAGAAAGGCATCCTATGCGAAGACATACAAAAAAGAGTTCACCCATCATACGCCCTACGATGCGACCACACACAAAAATACTACTCAAAAGCCCACATCGTACAGACAACAGGAGACTGCCTGAACGTCAATAGGGCAGATGCTATCGTTTGCAAAAAACTCGGACTCACATTTGCACGAAAAAATACGCAAAATGGAATAAGCACACTCTATCTAAACGCTCAAGAAATTGAAAAGGAAAAGATTCCATATGCAGAGCTTAGAAACCAAATCAAAGCAAAAAAAGCAAAATTCGCAGAAAACAAATGCGTCGCAATATGCATAGAAAAAGGATGGATGGCGGAAAGCATTTATATTTGGAATAAAAAGAAAAAAGAGTTTATAGGAGCCAAGTAAGAAAAACCCACTTAACATCGTCAAGTTGGCAGACCAGAAGACGTAGCACAAGCACACATATACTTCTACCAATTAAATGAAAGGAGCTATCAGACTTGCAATTATGCTGAGCTTCTCCAAGAACTTCCAAAGATTTTGTGTTTCTTTCTGGAATTCTTTTGCTAAAAACACACTTTCATTAGCCAGTTCATCATATTTTGCTTGCAATTCTTTATTTTCTTTTTCCAAACTGTTAATTTTTAAGGACAGATTTTGATTGCTTTCATTCAGAATTTTATTTTCATTACTTAATTTTTGATTTTCTTCAATCAAAGGAAATGAATAAATGTTAATGAAGATACTGATTATCAATGCAGGCAGTATAATCCACCGGAACTTATAACAAATCGTTTCAATTGATTCTAAAACCATTCTTAACATAATGATTTATAATTTTTAATCATATTTAAAATACTTGCGAGATTTATGAATTTTTTCATATTTATAGGAGATGTTATGAAAATTTATATAGCCATTATGATGTTTAACGAAAATGGGATTAAATGTGAAAAATAACACCATATTTTTGTTTGTGGTATTGATGTTCTTGCTTGTTGGCTGCAATAGACCCGCAAAAGAGGGAATAACTCCTGAAGTAACACCTCAAAAATCGCCTGAACTGCCCATTATTCAAATTAATTGGAATGAACAAATACAAGATTGCAATCAAGAATTCATCAATTTATTAAGTAGGACCGGAGAACAAGAGACCAATTTTGGAAAATGGAACCAGTACCTTGCTTTATTATCTGCAAATCCAGACTTCCTGATTCTTGGCGGAGAGGGGCTTCTCTCTGAACAAAAAGAACGCGTCAAATATCAAGAACGAAAAGAAAAATTCGAGAAATACGCACAATCCGGTTCTGGAGAAGAACTCCTAAAGAATCACCGAACAAGTCCTCAAAAAAACGCAATCCAATGGCACGGCAACTATTATCGCTGCTCACAAGAACTAATCGATTTTATCGATACATACAATAGATACAAATTATTCAACGACGGATTTTTATGCCACACCAGCGAATGCAACAACTATATAGAAAATACTTTTAACACCCTAAAAAAAGAATGGCTGGAACAAGTATCAGATAGAAGTTCAGACCATGTACTGACTTTATGCGAGGGGTACATCTGTCAAGAT
>CABMGU010000059.1 GCA_902385765.1 uncultured archaeon
ACCGCAGTCTACAAGAACGTTCTTTTCCATCCATTCGAGTCTTCCTGGCCAGGATGTAATAGCTAATCCTTTTTGTATTATCTCCTCTTTCACGTCAAGCAGTTCGCAGACTTTTTTTGCTATTCCTGCGTTTTTCTTTTGGAATTCTCCGAGTAGTCCGATTTTTCCTTCGTATGGTTGTGCAACAAATAGCTGGTTGTTTTTGCATTTTTCTTTTATCCATTGCAGTCCTGCGTTATCGTGGCACGTTACAACTTTGGAATTTTTCTTGATTATTCCGCACTTGTCTTTGGTAATTTTCTCGATAGTATCTCCAAGTATGTGTGTGTGGTCTAATCCGATGTTTGTGAGCACTGCTATTTCTGCATCTACGACATTTGTGCTGTCGAGTGTTCCTCCCAGTCCTACTTCCCAGACTACAAAGTCAACGTTGTGTTTGGCAAAGTGCAGTATTCCCATTACTGTTGCGTATTCAAAGAACGTAAGTTGTACTCCTGTGTTTCGTGTTTTTTCGATTAGTTCTGCAAGTTCTTCGTCAGAAATGTTTTTCCTGTTTATTTGTATTCTTTCATTGAAATTTACTAAATGTGGCGAGGTGAACAATCCTACCTTATGCCCTCCTGTCTGTAATGTATCAGCAATAAACGCTGCAGTGCTTCCTTTTCCGTTTGTTCCGGTTATGTGTATGAATCGTAATTTCTTGTGTGGGTTGCCTAATTTATCAAGAGCGTCGAATGTGGGCTGTAAGCCTAGTTTTATCTTGTTTTCTCTAAGCTGATACAACTTTTCTATTTCTTCTTTGACCCCCATATTGTCGTCGAGAAAAAGCTCTCTATTTAAGTATTTTCTTTAATACCTGTTCTTCTTCAGCTTTTACCCCCCATTTCTTGAAGAGTTCGCATATGTTGTGCACGTCTCTTTTCAGGTATGCTTCTGCATTTGCGTTGTCCAGCGGTGTTGCTTGTGACATGTCAATCAGCACCGGTTTCTGGTTGTAATTGAGTATGTTAAACCCGCTTAGGTCTGCGTGCACGAGTCCTGCTTTGTAGAGTCTTCTCATCTGTTCTACTACTTCTTCAAAGAATTCTTTTGGTTTTTCCGGTTTGTCTTTGTTTAGTTTTTGTGCTGCTTGTTCGTCTCCTATGAATTCCATTATTAGTATGTTGGACATTACAGTGTATGGCGTTGGCACTCTCACTTCTGCTTCTCTTGCTTTTAGTAAATTTCTGTATTCTCTGTGTGCCCATGCGAATATTACGTCTCTTCTGTTGCTTTTTAGTCCTGAGTATCTTGGGTCTGCTTTGATGTAGTCATACATCCTGTTGAAGTCGCAGGTTTGCAGTCTGTATATTTTTACTATCCTGATTTCGCCGTCTTTTTTTGCTGTGAATATGTGGGCTTCTTTGCCTGAGCTTAATGGGCTGTGCAGTCCGTCAATGTATCCCTGGGTTATCAGTTTGAACAGGTTCTTTTCAGTGAACAGGTCAAACACGTGTTTGAGTGTTTTGTAGTCTTCTCTTTGTTTTGTTCCCATTCGTGGCATAATTTTGTGTATCTGCTTTCATCTTATAATGCTTGCGTGCCAACGCCGTGCTGCCTCGGTCTTGACCGAGGTGAGTTTATCTCCCTCTTACAGGTATGAGGGAGAGAAAGTCAGTCTAAGACCAGCACGGCGTTTCTCATCTACGCTGTTTTTCAAAAACTTTTTAAACCCTGGAAACCTCTTACTTCTTCATAAGAAAAGGTCACAATTACGGCCCTTCACGAGAGTACCCAGTGGAGCTGTCGGCTTTGCCAAGCAATGACCCTTGGGGGTTAGTGTATAGGGCTACAAGACCTTTCTTAAGCTCAAAATCAAATCCGAGCTGAAATAGAACAAGTTAAATGATAATAATCATTCATCATTAAAATCATTCCAAAATGAGTCAAAAACATCCAGAATCGGCGTAAAAAAGCTTGATTTAGGTTGTTTTGGCTAAACTTGTTCTGTTTTAGCCGTATTGGGGGAAAATAAAATGGGAAAAATCAGTCCGGTATCATCAAAATACATTATAAATTCAACGATAGAGATAGAGGGTGTTGTAGATAGGCCTGACGTTATTGGTGCTATCTTTGGTCAGACAGAAGGTCTGTTAGGTGAAGATCTTGAATTAAGAGAGCTTCAGCGTTCTGGCAGGATTGGCCGTATTGAGGTCAATATTGACACCAAGGGTGGCAAGAGTATTGGTTCTATCATAATTCCGAGCTCTTTGGACAAGGCTGAGACAGCTATTGTTGCTGCTGCTTTGGAAATCATTCAGCGTATTGGTCCGTGCAATGCTAAAGTGAAGGTCCAGAACATTGAGGACGTTCGTGTCAGCAAGCGTAGCTTCGTCATCGAGAGAGCCAAGCAGTTGCTCAAGCAGTTGATGGACAAGGTTATGCCTGACAGCACTGAGATTGCTGAAGAGGTTGCGTATTCGGTCCGTGTTATGGAAGTTTGCGAGTACGGTAAAGACCGTCTTCCTGCTGGTCCGTGTATTGATGACTCTGATGAGATTATTGTTGTGGAAGGCCGTGCAGACGTTCTTACCTTGTTGAAGCATGGTTTCAAGAACGTTATTGCTATGAATGGTACTTCTGTGCCTCAGACAGTTATTGATTTGTCGCACCGTAAGGATTTGGTTGCGTTTGTTGATGGCGACCGTGGTGGAAACCTGATTATTCGTGACCTGTTGAACGTGGCAGAGATTGATTTTGTCACGCGCGCTCCTGACGGCAAGGAAGTTGAAGAGCTTGCGAAGAAGGAGATTCATAAGGCATTGCGTAGCAGGATTACTGCTGAGCAGGCAAAGCTTGAATTGTCAAGCATTGACACTTCTCAGTCGATAAGAAGGCCGGTTATCACAAGGCCTATGCCTGCGTCTATGCCAACTGCTGCAGTTCCTCGTCCGATGCCTGCCATGTCAGCTCCAGCGCCTCGCTTAAAGCCTGCTTTGCGTGATGAAGAGCGCAGGCATCTTGGCGAAATGCTTGAGTCTTTGATAGGCACTCGCGGTGCTTATGTGCTTGACGAGAAGTTGAGTGTTCTTGGCAAGGTTCCTTTTGCAGAGCTTAACAGCACTTTGAAGTCTTTGAACGCAGGCGTTTACGCTGTCGTGTTTGATGGTGTTGTTGATGCTTCGCTTGTCGAGGTTGCTGATAAGACATCTATCAAGCACATTGTTGCAATGGACTCAAAGGTTGATCCTGCTTCCTGCAGGTTGAACATTGTGACCGCTGCAATGCTGTAAACCTTTTTATACTTCTTTTTTTCTTGTTAGTTAAAAGATGGTGTTTGAAGTTATTCTTGGACGTGAGCAGAAGGATCAGGAGAAGTACGGTACTGCTGGTGCTGTTTTTCTTGGTAAGCATTATGTTAAGATGGGTGCTGTTACGGCTCTTTCCCAGCCGGTTTTTCTTGACTTGAACAAGGCTCACGTTGTTTTTGTGTGTGGCAAGCGTGGTTCTGGAAAATCTTACTCTATGGGTGTTATTGCTGAGGGTATTGCCCAGCTTCCTGATGAGATGCGTAATCGTTTGTCTGTTATACTGTTTGATACTATGGGCATTTATTGGACGATGAAGTATCCTAATCATCGTGATGAGCCTCTTCTGAAGGAATGGGGTTTTGAGGGCAAGGGCATTGATGTGAAAATATATACTCCTTTCGGCTTTTTTAAGAAGTGGAAGGAGGAGGGCATTCCTACTGATGTTCCTTTTGCTTTGAATCCTGCTGAATTGTCGCCTGAGGATTGGAATTTGACTTTTGAGCTCCAGTCTACCGACCCTGTTGCTGTTTTTGTTGAGCGTTTGATTCTTGAGTTGAAAAAATCCGGCAGACAGTATGACATCCCTGACATTCTTCGTGCGATTGATGAGGATAAGACTGAGGAATTGCGCGTCAGGCAGGCTGCGAAGAATCGTTTTGTTTCAGTTGAGGAGTGGGGTGTTTTTTCTCCGAAAGCGACTCCTGTTAAGGAGCTTGCTAAAGCCGGTCAGATTTCCATTTTGGACCTGAGCGCTTATGCTGTTATGCCTAATGGCTGGCGTATCAAGCATCTCGTGATGGGTCTTGTTTGTATGAAATTATTCATTGAGCGTATGAAGGCAAGGAAGGATGAGGAATATGCTGCTGTTCATGAAGCCATTCATTATCTTGTTGAGGAGCACGATGAGCCCAAAGAGTCTGAAATGCCGATTTGCTGGCTTCTTGTTGATGAAGCTCACGAGTTTATGCCTAGTGTGGGCAGGACTTCCAGTTCTGATGCTTTGATTACTTTGTTAAGGGAGGGTCGTCAGCCTGGTATCGCGATGGTGTTGGCTACCCAGCAGCCTGGCAAGATTCATACTGATGCTATGACGCAGTCTGATATTATTCTGGCTCACCGTTTGACTGCAAAGATTGATACTGATGCTCTTGGTTCTTTATTGCAGAGTTATTTGAGAACAGGTCTTGATACAGAGCTTGATAATTTGCCTCGTGTTGCTGGTGCTTGTATTGCGCTTGATGATGTTAATGAGCGTATGTACCCTATGCGCGTCCGTCCTCGTTTTAGCTGGCACGGTGGCGGTGCTCCGGGTGTGCTAAAAGAGAAGAAGGAAGCTTTTGAATTCTAGCCGCAGGGGTCTAAGGGGAGCGGCGGTTGAGCTCCCCTGGATATTATTGCGAAGCCTAAAATCTAGAAATATAAAATAAAAAAATTTAATCGCAGGGCGCATCAAAGTCGTTGTCTTTGAGGCTGTTGAATTTCATGTCGTTGAACTGGTATTTTACTTCGTTTCCGTTTGCGTCTGTTACAACGATTTTGTGTGGCACTCCGTATGTGTCATCTACCCACACATCGTATGTTGCGCCGTCTTTTGTGTATTTGATGTACGTTACAACCCTTTCATCGACTGTTTGTGGTCCTACAATCTTCGCGTCTGCAGGTATTTCTTTTGTCCACTGGTAGGGCGTTTTTGGTATGTCAATGCTGGTCACGTCTACATCGAATTTTTTCTTTGTGTTGTCAACATTTTTGCTTAGACATCTTGCCGGTTCTTCGCAGCAGCCTATTCCCAGGTCAACGTATATCGTGTCATAGTAACTGTCTTGTACATAGTAGTCTTCTGAGTATTTCTTTATTTTCATCTTTGTTCCTTTGACCAGGTATGTGTCAAGGAAAAGGTTCTTTGTTGAAGTTCCTCCATACAAATATTGCAGGCTTGATACTTTTTCGTCTGCTCGCTTGAGGAGCTCTTTTAATTGCGGGCTCATTTCCTGTGTTACCACTGGCGCCGTTTCAGGTGCTTTTTGCTGTCTTTCTGATGGTAAAGTTGTTACTGGTGGTGGTGTTCTGCCCACTTCTTGTGTTGCTGGCGGTGTTGCCGCTACTTTTTCATCAGCTGCCACGGGCGCCTTTTCATCAACTGTTGCAGGTATTTTATCTGCAGTTGCTTTTTCTTCTGCTTTTGGTGCAGCGCATGCTACCAGCATCAATAATAGTATTCCTAATATCCATATTTTTCTCATTTGTATCCCCCCTTAGTGTAATGGTCGCGGTCTTGCGTATAATTGTTCGTCTGGTGTTCCGTGTACCATTGATATCATGCTTGCTACGAACATTATTGTGAATATGATTCCAAACGCAAATGCCCAGGTTTGTGAGAATCTGGGAATGTATAGTGCGCTGACGAGGAATCCGATCATGCTGACTGCAAGAAAGCTTGTTTTTAGTGGTGCTGTTGCCATGTTGTGCTGAAGCAGGTTTTCACTTTATATATTTTTTGGCATAAATGGTTAGATTTATAAACGGCTCTGGTCTTGGTTGAAACATGAAACATACCTGGATTATTACCGGTTTTCTGGTTTTGATGTTTTTTGCCGCCCAGGTTATTGGTTTGTTGATTACCCGGTCTTATGTTGATGTTTCTGCTTCTGCTGAGAAGGGCGAGCTTGTTTGGAAGGATTTGTCTGTTGCCGGAGTGCCGATTAATACTCCAGACGTTGAACCTGTAATCAGTACCGGGTACATTATTGGTGCAGTGTTACTTGGCACGCTTCTTATTCTGTTAATCATCCGTTTGAATACGGTCTGGTTGTGGAAGTTGTGGTTCTATTTTGCGGTTGTCATGTGCTTGTCACTTGCTTTTGGAGCGTTTATTCCTGCCTTGTATGCTTTCATTATTGCTCTGGTGTTTGGCTTTTTCAAGGTGTTCAGGCCTAATATTTATCTTCATAATTTGACTGAGTTGTTTGTTTACGGTGGTCTTGCTGTTATTTTTGTTCGTATGCTGGATGTTAAATATTCCTTTATTTTGTTGATTCTTTTGTCATTGTACGATATGTATGCCGTTTGGAAGTCCAAGCACATGGTTAAGATGGCGAAGTTCCAGACCAAGAGCGGTATTTTTGCTGGATTGTTGGTGCCTTATGCTGCTCCGCGTTTGAAGGGCGTTAAGAGAAAGGTGAGGACTGCTGTTCTCGGCGGCGGTGATATTGGTTTCCCGCTGATTTTTGCAGGAACGGTTTTGATTGCTTCTAATTTAGCTTCTGCGCTTATCGTTTCCGTCTGCGCCACTATCGCCTTGTCAATCTTGTTGTTGCTTAGCCAGAAGGATCGTTTTTACCCTGCTATTCCTTTCTTGACTGCGGGTTGTGCTGTTGGCTACTTGATTACTCTTTTGTTGTGAACTTGCCGAGCGATTTCTGTTCAGCGAGTGCAGAATAAGCGTATAAGTCCACAACAAGATTGTCTTCTGCTGCGATTGTTTGTATTCCTGTCTTGTGCTGGAGTTCTCTTGCAGTGTAGACTGCTTCTTTGTCTCCGCATAGTATTGCCAGTTTCGGTTTTAATTTTGTGATGATTTGTTCTGCTTGTTTTGTTGGCAGTATGATTACTTCTGCCTGGTATTCTTTTATTTCCTTTTTTTCAACTTTCCCCGTTATGTGTGCTATTGTGCAGTCTGGCAGTTTGTAGATTATTCCTGCTTTTTTCGTGAGTGTTTCGCTTGTGCCTTCCGATTTGATTGTGGCCGTGTTTCCTGAGAAGCATATTTTTGGCGCCATACTGCTAAGAATTCTTTTGTTCTATAAATTAATTTGTTGTCTCAAGTACTGGTTTGAATCTTGGTACGTCTTTTCCGTTTACGTTTACATTTTCAAGGAACATTTTTTTGGGTCTTACCCATATTTGTCCTTCTCCGTACAGCGCTTTGTATATTATCATTTCTTCGAGTGTTTCGCTGTGTTTTGCTTCGCCTATTACTTCGTAATAGTTTCCTTTGTAGTACTGGTATTTGCCTTTTTTGACGTCCATAATTGGAGTAATGCAGAAACCTTTAAAAACCCTGTTTCCAGCGTTATACACGGGCAGGCTAGGCAGGGAGGTTAGCCCTCTCCTGTTACCGTTAACGGGCTTCAAACGGTGTCGAAGTCTGAGAAGCAGCATACATCCTGTATGTGAGTCTTGTGCTGGACGTTGAGGTTCTGTCCGGCAGGATTGTGTCTGCAGGAATCTGGCCAGGACCTGACGGTAGCAACCATAACTGTAGTTCTCAATGCTTGTCGGGTTGCGGAGCTGAGAAAGGCATAAGGTCAACTCTTATGCAGTTGTGTGCTCATTCTTGGGCACGCCTGCCTACTTTATTTTCATAAGGTTTTTATTCTGTGCGCGCATTTTGTTCTGTATGCGTTTTAAGAATAAAGTGGTGGTGGTTACCGGTGCTGGTTCTGGTATTGGTAGGGCGATTGCTTTAGCTTTTGCAAAGGAAGGTGCTTCTGTTGTTATTGCTTCTCACCACAGCGATGGCAAAAAGGTCGAACAGGAAATCGTTAAGGCGGGCGGTAAGGCTTTGTTTGTTCAGGCCGATGTTTCCGGGTCTGCTTCTGTTAGGTCAATGGTGGATGGCGTGATTAAAAAGTTTAAGCGTGTGGATTTTCTTGTCAATAATGCGGGTATTTTATTGCATGGCGATGCTGTTTCCACTTCTGAGGCAGACTGGAATCGTGTTCTTGATGTTAATTTGAAGGGGATGTTCTTGTGCGCCAAATATGTGGTGCCTTGTATGAAGTCTGGTGCTATTGTTAATATTTCGAGTGAGTGGGGTTTGTCTGGTGGTCGCGATGTTCTTGCTTATTGCGCAAGCAAGGGCGGTGTTGTTAATCTTACGAGGGCTATGGCGTTGGATTATGCGAGAAAAGGTATTCGTGTTAATGCGGTTTGTCCAGGACTGATTAATACGAAGATGTTAACTGGTTTTTTTAGCAAAAAAGAGTTGCGCGAGATTGGTCAGATGGTGCCTATGAGGCGTATAGGCGAACCTGAAGAAATTGCGAGAGTGATTTTGTTTTTGTGTTCTGACGATGCAAGTTATGTTACTGGCGCAGTTTTGTCTGTTGATGGCGGGGATATGGCAGGTACTTATTAGAATTACTTTACCAGTATCGCTGGCTTTCCTGGCATTGCTTGTTTTGCTTTCTGTTCAGGGCTTTCCTGCTCCTTGATAACTTCAATTGGGCAGTTGAATTCTTCTTTCAGGAACGCTATTGCGTCCATTAAGTTCTGGTATTCTGCTTCCTGGTGAGAGACTTGTGCTGGCAGTCTGCCTGGGTCTTTTACTATTTTTGGCACGAGTTGTGCTGCTTCTGGGTGTTCCTTGAATTCAGGCATTATGACCTTCATTATCTGTCCGACATCTCGTGTATTCGCCAGCAGGTCCTTTAATTTTCTGTACAATGCTGCTTTCCAGTCTTGTGCGACAAATAATGTTATCATTGCAGGTCTGTCCACTTTCGCTAATTTCAGCACCTGTCCGACGTCATCAATGACTTGCACCATTAGCGCTTCTGCTTGTTCTAATTGTAAATTAATCTTGCTTTCATCATAAGAAGGCCATTTTTCGTTTGCTATCAGCCCTTGTTTTTCTATTTTGAACCATATTTCTTCGCACAAGTGCGGTGTGAACGGTTGCAGCATCAACGTCTGTGCTTCTATTATTTTGCTGAGCAGTTCCCTGTTCATTTGTCCTGCTGTTCTTCTTTGATACCATTTCAGGTGTCTTTGCAAATCAAAATATCCTCTTGATAATGCTGTTCTGAACATTGTTTCTTCCATCGCTTTGCCGGCATCTCTTATTGATGAGTTTAGTTGGTGTTCCATCCATTTGTCTATTTCTTTTTCTCCTGAATGTTCGTGGTTTTTGGCGTAATTTTTTACAGCGAAGTCATACCATTGTTCGAGCTTTAGCTTCATGCTTTCCGCGAGTTCTGAGTCCCAGTCTACGTCGTTTAGTTCTTCTCCTGTGGATAGTATTGTTATTCTAGTTACGTCAGGGCTGAAGGTGTTGACCACGTCTCTTAACGTTTTGAATATTCCTTTGCTTTTGCTCATCTTGGCTTTTTGTATTGTTACGTATCCGTTTACTGCTATGCCTCTCGGCCAGAGTTGTTCTGGGAATATTGCTGTGTGGTTGAAGATGTAGAATGTCAGATGATTCTGGACTAGGTCTTTTCCTGAGCTTCTGAAGTCCACTGGGTACCAGTATGTGAACTCGTGTCGCATTTCTTCAAGCAGTTTATTATCTACGCCTAATTCATCAGGGTTTCCTGTGCCCAAGAATATGTAATCAAACAATTTGTCTTTTATTTTTCCAAGCGGTACTTTTTTCAGATGATGTGCTATCGTGTAAAACGCATTGTATATGGTGCTGTCGCTAAGACTTTCTATCTTCCATTTCTTGTCCCATGGCAATGAAGTTCCGAGTCCGAATTCTCGTGTGCATGCCCAGTCTTTCAGCCAGTCTATGACATATTCGAATTGTGGTCTGACTTTTTCCGGGTACAGCTTCATTGTTTGCAGGCATTTCATTGCCTGTTGTTTCCAGTCTTGGTCTCCGTATTTGATGAACCATTGGTTGTCTACAATCTTGACGTGGCATTTTGATAGGCACCTGCATACTACTGGGTTGATTAGTTCGTACATTATTGCTGCTTTTTTCTCTGATGTTAAGTCAGCTATTATCTCTGGTTTTGCTTGTTGTATGCTTTTGCCTGCGTATTTTCCTGTATTTTGCTTTAATTTTCCAGTATGAAATTCTTTTTTGTATACTTCTGCTGTTGCCTCTTCCAGTTTTTCATCTCTTGCACTCTTGATGCCCATTTTTGTGCAGGTTTCTATTGCCGGGTGTTCTCCAAATCCTTCTGCTGTTATGAGAGAAATCGGCTTGAGTTCTTTTGCTTCTGGATAGTTTGCGTCTTGTAGTTCTTTTAGTGCCATCCAGTCGTATGGTGCGTGGCTTGGCACGCTCATTACTATTCCTGTTCCTGTGTCTTCTGTTACGAATGTTGCTGGCAGTACTGGTATTTTTGTTCCTGTTACTGGATTAGTTACGTTCGCACCCACAATTTCCTTTCCCAGCATTTTTTTTATTTCTTTGATGTTGTGTTTCTGGTCTGCCAGTTTTTTCAGGCATGGCTCTGATATTATCCAGTGTTCTCCGTCGACCTCGGCTTCAATATAGGTCAGCTCTGGGTTTGCCCAGATGTTTGTTACTCCGTAGATTGTTTCTGGTCTGAATGTTGCGCACGGTAATACGTGTCCATCTGTTCTGAATTTCAGCAGGACCATTTCTTGTGGTGTTTCTCCTTCTCCTTCTGTTCTTGAGTGGTCTCCTACTGGCACGTTTTCTTTTGGGCACCAGACTACTGGGTGTTCTCCTTTGTTTACCAGTCCTTTTTTCTTTAGCGTGTTGAATTGCCATTTGATGAATTTGCTGTATCTCGGGTTGAGGTCTGTTGTGATGAAGCTTCTTCTCCAGTCGATTGATAGTCCGTAATTTCGTAAGTCTTGTTCTGCTGCTTTTGAGAATGTTTTTATCCAGTGTACTGGTTCTTTGAACGCGGGTATTTGTTCGTCTGTGAACCCCATTAATTTCAGCGTTTGTATCTGTTTTTCCTCGTTTTCCGCCACTCTTTTTGCTGCTGTGTCTATTGGGCTTCCTGTTGCGTGGAATGCGAATGGGAACAGGACGTTGTATCCTTTCATTCGTTTGTATCTTGCGAATGCCTCTACTCTCATGTATGTGTATGTGTGCCCTATGTGGAGAAGCCCGTTGGCATAAGGATACGGTGTTGTGAGCATGAATTTTGGCTTGTCATTTGCATCTGATTCGAACACTTTTTGTATTTTCCACCGTCTTTGCCATTTTCTTGCTAGTTTGTGAAAGTCAAGTGCCATATTCGTTTCTCAAGTTGCGTTTTTTAAAAAGGTTGCGCCTCCACTGGACAATCCGGAATATTTACGGAAATTTCTCGACGAGAAACTTTGCTCAATTTCTCACTGGACAAGTGTGTGCGTAAGGCATTTATTAAGTGATTTCTAAAGTGTTATTATGAAATTCAAATATACGCCAGAACTTGCGAGGATTTGTGCCGAATTAACCGGTGATGGGCATATTCAAATTCAAGATTGGCGCGGTCTGGTTTCGTTCTATTCAAAGAATCTGAACACAATTAATGATTTCGAGTCGCGTTTCCGGAAAATTTTCAATGTCAAAGGCAGAATTTATGTAGATAACCGCAGAAATTGGCTTCGGCACAAACTTTTCTTTATTTCAATGCCGGTTGCGAGAGCACTTAAGAAGTTGGAAGTTCCTGTTGGCAACAAGACAAATCAGCCTTTTTATGTCCCGAAATGGATTCTTGCAGCAAGTTCCTCAATTAAAAGTGCATATTTGAGGGGTTTATATAATACTGAAGGATCGATTAATTGCACTAAAACTGGAAATAAGGACAGGTGGAAAATTGAGATTGAGATGTACAAGTGGGAAAAATATCGAAAA
>CABMGU010000060.1 GCA_902385765.1 uncultured archaeon
ATTAGTTGAACAATACGCAGAATCAGGCAAGATTGTGAAGACTGTTGAAGCCCCCCGCGACCTTGTTTTACCAGATACGATTACCCAACTATCTTACAGCAGAAGCTCACCAGAAGAAGTACACGACGTGTTATTATTGTCGAGACCCGACTACTCTTTATTTGACGAAATGCGAAACGTTCCAGACTTTTTATTATTCTCTGACATGAGACTTGCAGGAGTAGGAATGGTAGGAGTAGTCCACGGCACCAATCCGTTAGATGCGATACAGCGATTCATTGGAAAAATAGATTTAGGAGTAATTCCACACGTTATTGATACTGTCGTATTCATCAAACACGGAAAAGTGGACCAAGTATTAGGCATTAACATGATTGTAAAAGTGCCAGCAGGAATGACAGAAGCAGACCTTGCAAGACCAGTCGTAGTCATCAACGATTTTGAAACAAACAAGGCAGTTGCAGAAATCTATTCATACGGAGAGGAAACAGTTGTAGTTCCTGTACGCGAGGAGAAAGCAACAGGAGCAAAAGCACTGGCTGCAAAACAACTGGAAAGAGCATTCCAAAGATACAGCGAAGACGTCAGAGTTGAGATTATCAATGACAACAGAGCAATAGTTTACGTTCCTGAAAAATACATTCCAGCAATAATCGGAACACAGGGCAAAAACATACAGGCATTAGAACAACAGCTGGGAATCGGCTTGGATGTGCGCGAGCTTGAGGCGCAACCAAGAAAGCCAACAGGAAAAGAAATACCATATCGGACTTCCGGAAGCAGCAAACACGCAGAATTCCTGCTCGGAGACCAGTATTCAGGCAAGGACGTAGACATTTACGTCAACAGCGAGTACCTTGCCACTTTTGCCGTCAGTAAGCAAGGAGTTGTAAGAATCAAGAAATCAAACAAATTAGGAAAGGTCGTAATTGATGCTTTAGAGCACGGTGAAAAGGTCAGCTTCATAGGTGCATAATGCTTGACATAAACTACATCAGGCAATACCCGGACGTTGTAAGAGAAAACCTGCGCAGAAGACAGGTGCCGGAATACCTGAATTACCTTGATTCTGTATTGAAGAATGATGAATTATGGAGAGGACTGAAAACAAAAGTTGACCAGGCAAGAGCAAGAAGAAACAAAGTTTCAATGGAGATAAATGAAGCAAAGAAAGCAGGCAAGGATGCCTCCAAACTAATCAAAGAAGCAGCAGACATTCCCAAAATCATATCAGAAGCAGAAAAACAGTTGGCTGATTTGCAGGAGAAAATCAAGACTTGTTTGCTCAAGATTCCAAATCTTTTACACGAGAGCGTGCCGTACGGCAAAGATGACACAGAAAACAAGGTCGTCAAAACAGCCGGCAAGAAACCGACATTCAAATTCGCGCCAATAAGCCACGTTGACCTAATGGAAAAGAACAACTGGGCAGATCTGGAAAGAGCTTCAAAAATTTCCGGCAACCGATGGTATTTCCTAAAAGGAGATTTAGTCAAACTTGAAATTGCTATCGTCAATTATGCCATTGATTTCATGCGCGAAAAAGGCTACACGCCAGTCATTCCACCATTCATGATGTCCAGAAAAGCATACGAAGGAGTGGTGAGCCTGGAAGACTTTGAAAACGTCATGTACAAAATAGAAGGGGAAGACCTGTACGCGATTGCAACATCCGAGCATCCATTAACTGCAATGCACATGGATGAGGTTCTTGACGAGGCAAAACTGCCCATCAAGCTTGCCGGTTATTCCACTAACTTCCGCAAAGAAGCAGGCGCGCACGGCAAAGACCAAAAAGGCATCTTTAGAGTTAACCAATTCAACAAAGTCGAACAGATAATAATCTGCAAACCAGAAGAGTCCTGGCATTTCCACGAAGAACTCCTCAAGAACGCTGTTGAATTCTTTGAAAGCCTTGGACTGCATTTCAGGATTGTGAACATCTGCACAGGAGACTTGGGAATCATTGCTGCCAAAAAATATGACATTGAAGCCTGGTGCCCTGTCCAGAATGCTTTCAGAGAAGTTGTATCCTGCTCAAACTGCACCAGCTATCAAGCAGTACGCTCAAACATCAGATATCAGAAAGGACAAGAGCGACCTTACGTGCACACTTTAAACAGCACCTGCGTTGCAACTACCCGCGCTCTTGTAGCCATAATGGAAAACTTCCAGCGGGAAGATGGCAGTGTTGAAGTTCCTAAAGTCCTGCAAAAATACACAGGATTTAAGATAATGAAGAAAAGTTAATTCAGGCAGAGCGGCGGAACTCATATCAAAAAGAGGCAAAATGGCTGAAATACCCTGGTGGGCGTGGATAGGAGTAGGACTGTTCGTAGCTGTTTCTGCAGGAATAATGGGAGGCAAAGTAAGCTGGTTCGCCTGGATAGGACTGCTCTTTACCGCAATCGGCATCGGCAAAGTAGTTTACCTGTTTGTCCTGACACCGAGAAAAACAGAAGTCCGCACAAGCATTCCAACACCAGCACAAGTGCTTGGAAGCTACTGCCCATTATGCAGGATGAGCGTTCTGCCCACAGACCGATTCTGCAGATACTGCGGGACAAGATTAAGATAATCGAACACCACAATCTTATTATATCTGTTTTCTTGGAATTCCCACTATGGGGTTGAAAGACTTATCTGCAGGGGAATCCCTGTTTAAAAACGAGGACTCACTGGACCCAGAATGGCTGCCAAAAAACCTGCCGTTCAGGGAAGAACAACATCACGGCATTGCAAACTGCATAAAGCCATTACTGCAAGGCAGAACCGGCCGTAATTGCATAATCTCAGGAGCGCCAGGCATAGGAAAAACAGCAGCAGTAAAACTGGTCCTGAAAGAACTGGAAGAAAACCCGGACGTCAACGCGCCAGACATAGAAGTCCTGTACGTCAACTGCTGGCAGAAGAACACAACCTACAAGATTTTCGCAGACCTGTGCGAGCAGCTGGGTTACAAGTTCATCCAAAACAAGAATACCGAGGACTTGTTCAAGATAATACAAAACATCATCAACAAGAAATCAGCCGTATTCGCTTTTGATGAAGTAGACAAGGTTGAAGATGTCGACTTCCTATACCACATTTTCACAGACATACTGAAAAAAACAATCCTAATGATAACCAATCATCCACAATGGTACTCACTTGTTGACGAAAGAATAAGATCAAGACTGATGCCGGAAAAAATAGACTTCCAACCCTATTCAACAGAAGAAATTGCAGGAATACTCAGGCACCGCATTGAATTCGCCTTCTCGCCAAACAGGTGGGAAGACTCGGCTCTCAACCTTATCGTTGACAAAACAATCACAGCAGGAGACATCAGAGCAGGATTACACCTGCTAAGAGAAGCAGGACTTGCAGCAGAAGACCAATCTTCCAGAAAAATACTTCCTGAACACGCTGAAAAAGCATTAGCAAAATTATCTGACTTCTCAATAAAACCAGCAGAAGCACTTGGCGAAGACACAAAAGTCATTCTCAACCTTGTCAAAGCGCAGTCAGGCAGGATTGGAGACCTGTTCAAGATTTACCAGGAACAAGGAGGAACTGCCACTTACAAGACCTTCCAAAGAAGAATAGAAACACTGGAAAAAGGAGGGTTCATAGAGACCAAAAAGATAATGGGCGGAAAAGAAGGCACCACAACATTTGTAGCAGACAAGAACAAATCACTGGACGAATTCTAGTAATGTTTATAAAATCGGTTTTGTTCTTTTTGAATATGAAGACCTTTGAGCAAATACAAACAGAAAAAACACAACACGCAGAAAAACTATTAGAACTGCTTCCGAAGATTGCAGGACTGCCAAAAAACGAAAAACAACTGACAACCCTTGCAGGCAATTTCAGGTTTCTAATGGAAAAAATAAAAGAACAAAAACAGATGTGCAACGACCAGCAAGGCGCAATGCTTGATGAAGAATTATCAGCCATACAAGACAAACAAAAAGGGCTCAATGCAGACCTAATAGAACACATAGAACAAGCCTCAAAAGGCGCAGAACTGCAAATGGCATCTGTGCGCGCAGCACTGATATTGATAGCTTCACGCAAGACTTCTATAAATATGCTAAAATAAGCCACTGGACACTGGACAACCACCCGCGCGGCGTATATAAAGAGCAAATGGCAGTTTTCTGGCAAAGAGGTGATAAACATGGAAAACATACAAGAACTGTTTTTCGAGCAAATAAAAGCAATAACAAAGGAGACCTGCCAGAGGGCGAGAACATGGTAGACTATTACGATGACGGCGCAATAGACTACTTTGAAGACGAAGACGAGGTTGACGGCGCCACTGCAGGCTTTTGGAAAGGCTACCTTTCAGCATAACTTTTTTATTTACCTCAATTTCTTTACTACATATGCGCGTTTACTCCAGAAAAGACATTGACAAGACAGTAATAGAAGAAATAGCCAAAGGCGCAGTATTCATCTATCCAACAGACACCATATACGGCATTGGGTGCGATGCGACAAACGACAAAGCAGTAAAAAGAGTCAGAAAACTGAAAAAAAGGACAGCAAACCCATTCTCAGTCATAGCACCCTCAATAGACTGGATAAAAGAAAACTGCACGCTAACAAACAACGCAAAAGCCTGGCTATTGAAACTACCCGGACCATACACGCTGATAATTAACTTAAAAAAAACAAATGCAATCTGTCCGCAAACCAACATGGGACTGAAAAATCTCGGAATAAGAATACCAGACCACTGGATTTCTGATTTAGCTGCTAAAGTTGGGAAACCGATAGTCACGACATCTGTAAACATCGAGGGCAAGCCATTCGCAACAAGACTCGAACAACTGGAAAAATTTGATGCAGACTTCATAATCTACGAAGGAGAAAAGACCGGAATACCGAGCACAATAGTAGATACTGTTTCTGGAAAGATAATAAAGAGATAATGTTTTTAAAGAAGCAGAGCATAACAGAGAAAAGAGGTGAAATATATGAAAAAAATGTTATTAATTCTTATGGCAGTATTATTATGCGCATCATTAGCAGATGCATACGTTTACCGCTCGATTGGCACGATGCCAAAGAGCATGATGGGCCGCCTTACCGGCGCATCAACCACAGGCCTGGCATCAAGCGAGGCAGGACTTGGCAGGGTAGAGTTCAGCCTACACGCATACACTGTAGGCACGCCTGAAACTGCAAGCGTCAGACCAGGTACACCCCTGTTTGGCAAATTAGTCATTGCAAAAGCCACGGGAGGCAGTCCGCCAATAACAGAAGAAGAAACATCAGGACATGACGGCGTCACAATCCTTGTCACTGAGGTCGGCCCAGAAGGAGACATACGATTGTATGGCACTGAGAATCTGAAGGGAAACATCCTGCCTTCAAATAAATTCATGTACGACCCAACACCAGGAGTTGAAGCCTGGACAAACAACGCTTTTGTGGCAAACTCCAAGGTTAACACGGTAATAAATTATGTAGTGCTGGTCAAATACAAAGACGAAACAAGAGTTTTGGAGACAAAAGCACTAAGAGTAAAGTAATTGTCACTTAGGAGTGGTTAAAAAGCGAAAGGTTTATATAGGGCTGATTATTTGATAGACTTATGACTGACTACGTTTCAAGACGAAAAGCGCTGTTCGCAGGACTTGCAGGCGCAGCAGGGCTGGCAGTCAGCAAACTTGCCTTTGCAGGAGAAAAAGACGAAAAACTCCATTCAGGACCCGGTCTTGTTGCAACAGGAGCATCCACAGACCCTACCCAAATATTCCTTGCCTGGAAAGACAGTTCACAAACATATGACGTTTTCTATTCAACAGGAAAACTAGAGGGAAGGGAAGCCACTCCAGGAAGCGATATCTCAGCAATCTCGAACTACAGACCGAATGAAGGAGAGGTAAGATACTGCACAATTGGAAACCTGAAAAAAGACACAGAATACCAGTTCAAAGTAACAGGCAGGAAAGGCAAACAAAGAACATTTGACTCAAAAATCGTGCAGGCTAAAACGATTTTCAGAACAGACCTGACTTTCGACAAAGACTCACGAAATGAAAACCGAGGACTAACAAAAGCCGACAAGAGAAACATATCATACGCAACAGACGTGGACGCATTCATATTCGAGGGCGACCAGAACCTGGTACTACAGGCAACCCTCCTTGTAAAGCCGACAAAAGCATACATCAAAATGGAATATTTATCCTCAAACGATGCAACCGCTTTCAACAACGGATACTCGCCTTTTGAACTCAGGCTAAACGGCGAGCTTGTGAACATCGGCTCGCCAGGATTCCACGTAATGAAAGAAGCGGTTTTTGAAGCCAGCCCTCAAGTAGGAAAAAACGTAATAGAAATAGAATCACTCGTGAACAAGCCAATCCAAGTAACTACACCCAACGGGGTAAGAATCGATAATATCACGGCGCACACAAAACTCTGGGTGCGAAGAGTAACATTAGACTGCCTATTCGGCGAATTCTGCAGCAAGCCAGAAGACCTTGCAAGCAAGCTCAAATAATTCGAAAGCTTTATAACTTACAGTAATTAACTTTCTATAAGTATTTGTCTTTTTGATAAAAGTGACAATACTTACAGTATGAAAAAAGAGCTCGCATTCGACAGGATACCAGTAAAACCTGAAACAAAATACAGGCTGAAGCTTTACGCAGTAAAGAACAGAATGAAGTATGACGAAGCGATAAACGACCTTCTTGACGAGGTTGAAAAGTGAACAGCAAATATTTCATAGGATTCTCAGCATTGGTTTTCTCGATATTAGCGATATTGATGGTATTCGCACTGCTCAAACCTCTGGAAACTACAGAACAAAAGGAAGCCATAACTGCGCCAACAGAGCCAGCTATTGAAAAAACAGCGGAAGTTGCGAAAATGGAAACAGTTCCTGCAAAAACGAACCAGTACGTGGATGTGCAAAAACCGGAAAAAACAAACTACAAGACAGTTTACAGCGAATTCACAGGAACAGCACCAAAGACAGCAACAGCCACAACAAACGTGGTCGCAGTAGAGCCAATGAAAATGGAAAAAGCAACAATCCGTTTGCCAAAAAAAGACCAGGTAGACGTCATCCTAAGATGCAAAGACTACAATCTCAACACACTATACTGCCCGAAATGGGAAATCACAGACATACCATTCAAAGATTTAGGAGACCACGTTGAGTTTGAAGTCAAAGAATTCAGCGGTTACGCAGGAGCAAAGCTGACAGTCATAAATGTGCAATCATATCCACTTGTAGGAAGCGCATGGACGGTCAGATTTACAACAAGAGGAACAGCAGACCTGACAATAGAAGCAACAGACGGCACAAGCTGGAGCAACAACAACGAAGAAAATGACCTGAAATTCCTTGAAATAAAATGCCAAAACAACATAATGAGCTACGAATGGATAGACGGCAAAGCAGTCATAAAAGACTACTCCTGCCCAGGCGAAGC
>CABMGU010000061.1 GCA_902385765.1 uncultured archaeon
AACAGGTCTCTGATGTCTTTCATTCCGAGTTTGAACATTCCGAGTCTGTCTACTCCGAGTCCCCACGCGCATACGCTTATGTTTTTTCCTAATAATGGCACTACTACTTCTGGTCTGAAGATTCCTGCTCCTCCCAGTTCTATCCATCCTAATTGCGGATGTTTTGCGAATAGTTCTGCGCTTGGTTCTGTGAATGGGAAGTATCCTGGGACTATTCGTATTTCTTCTGCGTCTGCGAATTCCTTTGCGAACATTTGCAGTAATCCTACGAGGTGTCTGAACGTGAGTCCTTCTTGTATTATTATTCCCTCTGTCTGGTTGAAGTCCGGAAGGTGTGTTGCGTCTATGACGTCGTGCCTGAAGACTCTTGTTATTCCGAAGTATTTTCCTGGTATTTGCAGGTCTTTTGATGCGAGCATTCTTGCACTGCAAGCTGTTCCTTGTGTTCTTAGTACGTGTCGGTGTGTTCTTTCTGCGTCAAACTGGTATCTCCAGCCTGTGCTTCCTGTGTTGTCTCCGTTTTCTTGCGCTGCCTGTACTCTTTTGACTATTTTATCGTCCAGTTGTCCGTATTTTGGTTCTTTGATGTAGTATGCATCGTGTATGTCTCTTGCGCTGTGGAATTGCGGCATGTAGAGTGCGTCCATGTTCCAGAATTCTGTTTCTACTAATGGTCCGCTCATTTCCTGGAATCCGAGTCCTATGAATTTTTTTCTTACGGAGTCAAGGAATGCCCTGTATGGCTGTTTTTTTCCTCCGTAGACGCTTGGCACGTTGATTGTGACATCATATCTTCTGAATGTTTTGTTTTTCCACTCGCCTGTTCGGAGTATTTGCGGTGTTATTGCATCCACAAATTTCTCATCTCTTACTCCTAAAGAAATCAGTTTTTTTCCGATGTCCGTCAAAATGGCTTTTTTGATTCTTTTGACGTCAACTTTTATTATTTGTTTTCTTTTGCGTAATTGCTCCAGTGCCTGTTTTTCTTCTGGCTTTAGTTCTGATGCGCTGATTGGAAATGTTTTTTTGAGGAACTTTTCTTCCAGGAATCCGTTTTGTAACAGTCTTTTTCCTTGGTCCGTGATTTTTATTATGAGTTCTTTGTTCTGCAGGAGCAGTATTGCTCCTTTTTGTCTTAATAGTCCTACGCAGATGTTGACTTCTTCTCTTGTGAGTCCTGTTTTTTCTGCCAGCTTGCCCAGTGGTATTTCTTTTTCGAGAAGTATTGCGAGGAATCTTCTTTCAGGCAGTCCTTTTTTGAGGTATTCCTGCCCGTTTTTGTCCAGCACGATTAGTTCTTGCGGCGCTGTCTCTATTACTGCTGCTTTTTTGTTTTCGAGCCATTGCAGTGCGCGCATGGCTTCTACTTCCTGCAGCCCTGTTGTTGTTGCTAAATCCGCAAGATATGGGTGTTGCGCGAGCTCAGGTAGCACGCGGCGCTCATACGGGTGCAGGCTCTGTGCGAGCTTTTTGATGTCCATGAAATTAAAGAAAAAAAATTATTTGAAGGACGGTTCCTTCATTGACTTCCATGCAGTGTTGAACATTCCTTCAAGCGCGTTTGCAAAGAAGGGCGTGTTGACCCAGATGCCTACATCGTATGTCGGGTGGACTTCTTGGTCGTCCATTATCATGAATATCAGTTCTTTGCCGTCTACGATGCAGAATCTTGCTTTGCTGTCTGTGTGCTTTACTTCCGCTATATCCTTGATGTCTTGCACTGCGTCTTTTGTTTCTTTTGTGAGCGGAGCCGCTAGTCTGATTTTGACTCCTTTCTTCTTGAGTTTTTCAAAGACCGGCTTTAGTCCTTCGACTTTTCGCATGAGTCCTTGTGATGTTGTCATTATTGTGACGCTTTTCTCTGCTTTTCTGATTGCAAGTTGAAGTTGCGAGTAGAGGTTGTGTCTTCCTCTCAGGCTGCCTGACAGTTCTGTTGGCTCAACCAGTTCTACGCCTTGTGTGTGCAGTGAATTGAGTTCTTCCAGAACAGCGGTTTTCTTCAGGTCTTCGAGTCTTTTGACTCTTTCTGTTGCTTCTTCGCTGAGGTTTTTCTTGACTCTTTCGAGCACTTCTGTTGGCGGTACTGCTATGTACTTGATTGGCTTGCCGAGCTTCATTATCACAAATCCTTTGCGCTCAAGGCTTTCGAGAACGTCATAGCTTCTGCTTCGTGGTACGTTTGCGATGTCTGAAAGCTCGCCTGCTGTTGCCACTCCTCGTGATAACAGGGCAGTCCAGATTTTGACTTCATAAAGATTTAAGACGAAGTAACGTCTTAATTTGCTTAAAAATTCTTCTTTAACTATCATCTTACCTCCCCCCTTTTTACGTCGTTAAAACCGGCTCCTTTCACTCCGGTTTTCCCGTAACACGTTTTTGTTATTCGCTTGAGGTAAAACTGCGTGGTATTAAAACTTTTTGGTCGTACTTTATATGTTTTTTCTCCCCAAGCACTACCTTCGAAGGGGGAATCGCTACTCCGAAGTTGGTTCATTCAAAGCGCAAGGGTATATATAAGGTTTTATTGGCTATAAAATGTTGTTTTGTATGATAGTGTTTGTATGTATTAGATTGCGTTAGTGCTGATTGAAAAGCTAAAATCTTTTATAAGTGTCATATTCTATCTTTTCCATGCCTAAGAACTTGAATCTTGCTGATTTTACCGGCCCGCCCTGTGCATGGGATGGATTTAGGGATCCGCATTATGAGAAAATTTTGGCTTTGTCTGACGAAGAGTTTAAATTGCTTTATTTGTTGCGGATGGAGGAATATCGTGATAAGGATGGCTGGTGGAAAGAAGAACCTGCTCCTAAACCTATTTGGAAAGCGTCCTCTATTCCTGAGTGTTCTAAATGTCACAAAGTTATCGCCGGGCCTGCTGAGCTTAGGCGTTATGCTGGCCGTTCATTGCATGGTCCTTGTTTCAGGAAAGTTTATGGCAAAGAAAGGAATGACGAACCTGATGAATGGAAAAGGCGTTATTGGGATCGTGTTGCTGAGCTTCCGGATGTTTTAGAACGCTGATTTACTCGTAGCTCAATTTATACCTTAACAGAGCCGCTATTCCGCCTATTCCGTCCAGTTTTTTTCCGCCTGAGTGTTCTCCTGATATGATTGCAACTTTTCCTTTTTGTTTGTCTACTGTTCTCATTATGGAATCGACTGTTGCAAACTTGTTTTCTTCTCTTAATTTATGGATTAATGTGTCTGTTACCAGCAGTATTTCTACTGCTCCTGCTATTGCTGTTTCTTCTGTTGCCTTGATGCCGTAGACTACTGCTCCTTTCTTGGCAATTTCTGACAGCACTTTCTCTACCAGTATCATCTCTTTTGAGGTTCTTTCCTGTTTTAGTGCTGTTGCTACTTCTTCTCGTTTCAAGACCTCGCTTATTGCTTGTTCGTCTACAGATGAGCACGTTGCCTGTATGATTTTCTTCTTCAGGGCATCATTCTTTAAGACCTTGTACAGTTCTTCTTTCCAGAATGCAGGGCTTGCGAGTATTATGTAGTCTAGTTTGTATCTTTCGTCGTATTGTTCGAGTTGTTTTATGATTTGTTCGTAGAAGTTTGATGCTATTTTGGTGCTGATTCTTTTCTTTTCTACTTCGCCTTTTAACTGCATTAATACTTCTGCTCCTGTTCTTTTCATTATTGCGAAGTATGCTTCTTCTCTGTCGAACACGCATATCATTATCTTTGCGAGTTTTGTTTCTGTTGCTTCCTCTAATCTATCCAATTGGTATCCGTACCAGTGTTCTTTTTGTATTGATATGATGCTTCCCGGTTCTACTGAAAAAGTATGATAGCTTCCGTTTGGCACGTCTTCTGGTCCTTCTGTTATTTTTCCTCCGACTCTTAATGTGTTTGCGGTATACTCTACTTTTTCAGCAGTTAGTGCTATGAATACCATTCTTTTGGTTGCTTCTGCTTCTTCTGTTGGCTTGATTTTTCTTGGCGTTTTGCCTTTTATTGAGTCTCCTGAATCGATTATTTGTGATAGGTACCACAAGTCTTCTGGTGTTTCAACTAGTACTTTGACTTCTCCTTGTTTGAGGTTCTTGTGCGTAATCTTCATATATAAGTGTGATTTGTAAAAACATTTAAATAGTATTCGATATGGTTAGCATATATCAAAAAAGGTGATGTTTATGAATAGGCGCGCTGAAAAGTTCATGACCGGCAATCCTGCTGCTTCGCTTATCGGCATCATTACTTTGCTGTTCATTTTTTACATCTTGTTCCTGCCTCCTTCTGAAAGGCAGACTTTGCTTGAGGGCGAGAATGCCACTAGTGGTGTAACTGAGGCAGAGCTTACTTTGTTGGATGCTGCTCCTGGCAGGCTGGCGTATTCTGCGAAGACGGTTTTTGATCATTCTATTCCTAATGTTTACTTGGTTGAAACTCGTAATGCAATTATTTTGGCAAAAGAAAACCCGTTTGTTGTTAATAAGGGATGGTTTGGCGAGCAAAGGAAAAGTATGGTTTTTTCTGTTCAGGACTTGACTAATACCGAGAATGTTATTTTGGGTTTCCAGGCTCCTGAACGTGCAGGCACTTTGCAGATTTCATTGAATGGGCAGCTTATTTACGAGAGCAAGGTTGGCCTCCAGAATCCTCCTCCTGTTTCCCTTCCAAAAACTTTGTTGAAGGATACCAACATTCTGGAATTCGCGGTCATCGGAGGATTTTTCTCAAAGAAGAAATACTCTTTGTCTGACGTTAAGGTTGTTGGCGACATTACTGATCTTCAGCGCCAGATGGCAATGAATACTTTCACTATTTCGAACACCGAGCACGATAATCTTGATAATGCTTATTTGAACTTTTATCCGATTTGTGACCAGAAGAGTGTCGGTATTTTGGACATCGAGCTGAATGGCAAGATTATCTATTCTGCTGCTCCTGCCTGCGACAGCCCGAATAGGCAGGATTTGTATGCTGAGGACTTGCGTATCGGCAAGAATACTATGCTTTTCAGGATTACTAAGGGCAGTTATCGTATTGAGCAGGTTAAAGCCCGCACTGTTTTGAAGCCGGTCAAGGCGTATATTGATTTCTTCAATGTCAAGAGCAGTTTGTACAATGATATTTTGGACAAGGACAGGATTGTTTTGCTGTCGATTGAGTTTGCTGACGACGGGACTTCAAAACGCGCTGAAGTGAATGTTAATGGAAGATTATCGATGATTGACCAGCGTGATAGCAAGTACGAGCGTGATATTTCTTCTTTGGTTAGGGAGGGTAATAACTATATTGAAATCAAGCCGTTGACCGAGCTTGATGTTGTCAAGCTTCTGGTTCGTGCGGAGTAAGCAATGGTTGATTTGAAGGCTGCGGCTGCTAACGTGATAGCGCCGGGTTCTGGTTTTTTTGTCAAATTGGCTGATAAGGCTAAGGAGATGAAGGACAGTGCTGTTGATGCTGCAAGGAATGCTAAAAAAAATATTTCGGATCGTCTCGCTAAAGTTTCTACTGCCACTAATGTTGCTGCCGCTCAGGCTGGTTATGCGCCTTCTAAGAAAATGTGGGCTCAGCCCGCAATTGTTTTTCTGGTGGCTTTGGTTTTGTTCTTGTATTTTCGCTTTTTGGGTATGAGTTCTCTTGCGAATTGGATTATGATTTCAGCCGTTACTGCGATTGTTATTGGTATTGTTTTTAAGGAGCCTGGCAAGGGCCTTTTTTTCCTGTTTATTCCTCCTGTCTTTTGGCTTCTTGATAAGTTTAGTATGTGGACTCCTGCTAATTCAGCTATTGCTTTGGGTATTGTTGTTTTGGTTTTTCTTGGGACTTTTCAGAATGCCCGAATTTTTGTTGACAAGATTTTGACTGTTCTGGCTTTTGTTTTTGGTGGTATTCTGTTGTTTTGGTTGTCTGCCTGGGCTCAGATGCAGTTGAATACACCGGTGCCTCATTTTATAACAACTGGTTTGATTCTGGGTTATTTTTGCATCATTGCTTTTATGCCTTCTAAAGACTCGCAGGGAAAGCCAACTATGATTAAATGGGTGGCTTTGCTTGTTAATATTCTTTTTTTCAGCTTGATTATTGTTACTCCTGGATTGTTCGCTCCTCCTAATAGCCCCTTATCTGCCGCAATTGAATCTCAGCGTCAGGCGTGGTATGATTCATATAATTATGTTTTCAAGGCAGGCCAGCAGGTCGCCAAAGGTCTTGAAACCCAGATTTATATCGCTACTGGAGATTATGAACAGGGTGTTGAAACTCAGAGCCAGAAGCCTTTGGGCGTGTTTTTGGAGAATATCGGTGTTACTTCACCTGTCGTGCAGTTGGGGGATAAAATTGATGTTTATGCCCGGCTGAGGGTTGAGTCTTTTAAGACTGGCGGGAATTTGACTGTTAATGTCAAATGTTATCCTGAGGGTGTGGACTTTGCTAAGGGAAACATAACGCCTCGTGCAAGATTCTCGGTTGAGGAGTACGAGATGCAGGAGATTGACTGCATCATTAATTCTGCGGATGCCGGCTTGGGCTCTCCTCTGATTGTGCTTGAGACTTCTTTTGATTTTACTACCAGCGCTTTCTTGAAGAGTTATTTTATGGATCAGGAGACTATCAGGTCTATGCGCCGTAATCAGGTTGACCCGTTGGATGCTTTCAAGATTACTGATAAGAACCCGGTTGCCAGGTTTACTGGCGGTCCTTTGATGATTGGTATGGGCGCCGGTCAGCAGCCTGTTGCTCTTGTCAAGGATAGTAGTGATAATTTTGGTCCGACATTGAGTATTACTTTGGATAAAAACTGGGCTGAGGGCGAGTTCGGGAACGTGACAAGTCTGAGTATTATTGTTCCTCCTGGCTTGAAGATTGAGGATGTTGATGGTGAAAAAGTGTCAAATTGTGTTGGCGGAAAAGATAAGGAGCAAACGTGCGTTTTGGACGGTGTTATTCTTTCTAAATTGTTTAAGCCTCCTGTGGCCACGCCTAAGACTGTCCGTGTTCACACAAAGCTTGAGGATATGAATGTTTTGCTGGCTAATGCTCCTTTGGCTATCCGAAGTTTTAAGACGACTGTGACTTATTCGTATGTGGTGAAGAAAAAGATTGGCGTTAATGTTCAACAAAAGAGGGCATCGCCATGAGAAAACTCATCTTGATTTTGCTGTTATTGTCTGCCTGTCAGTTGGTTCCTTCTCAAAAAGCCATTCCTGCTCCTCCTGAAATTAGGACTGGCACTTCTTCTTTGGATGTGGCTTTTGCTCCTGGCTCTATGTCTGGAATTTATATGTGTCAGGAGGGTGAGGTTTTTCTTTTGCTGAAGAACAATGGCGCGTTTGATATTAAGAATGGTAAGTATTCGTGGATTCTTGAGGACCAGGTTTTGGCGCCTGTTGATTCTGTTGTTGGCGAGCTTTCTCTGGCTGGGAAAAGCGCTGAAAATCCTGTTGGTGGTGT
>CABMGU010000062.1 GCA_902385765.1 uncultured archaeon
AAATTCAACAACATAGAAATCAACGAGCTAAGAGCAGTGTACAGAATACTAAAAAAACAATTCGAGCCCATAAAAACAACATTCGAAGAAGAAAACTACTGATTCCTTCTTATCAAGACACCGCAGATGACAATCAATAAAGCCAGGAGCAAAGTGTAAGTGCTGAATTCCGGCACAGGAGGGTCACCAGCAAGAGGAGAGATAGTGACCGTATCTGCAGCCAGCAAATTAGCATAACCAGGAGCTGAACAATTCACATCCCAGTTAGAAACGCCTGCAGCAGAGAAAGTGCGGTTGTATTCATAGAATTTGCTGGTAGCATTGTAAGCCATTGCAAACGGACCGACAGGAGCCACCTGGAAAGTCACATTACAAGAAGCAAGAAGAATTGGATTTCCATTGGTAGCATTGCTGTAATTAGCAAAGAACTTGACCTGCTCATTCTCATATCTTGTCAGCGAATCAGTATCATCCCAAATGGTCAAGTTGGTGCCAGGACCAGAAGCATAACCGCTGAAACCATCAACAGTGAAAGAGAGCACGCCATTCGAACAAGTGCGGCCACTGCAATCTAAAGGAGTACAAACAGAACCTGACTCTATGATGCTTTCAGCTGAATCAGAGAATTCCGAACTTTTGTAAATAACATAATTACTGCAGCTGGGAACAGCCAAACTGACACGAGCCATAGCGTTAAAAGATGCAGGCAAACCCGGGGAATTGACACTGACGTAATTATCGCCAATCTTGACATTGTTGTTCAAATCAGCATCGCGGACGTCAAGCGAGCTGTAATCCCACAAAATACCAGCCACGCCATTGGAGATTTCTGCGCTGGCAACATGGCTTAAATCAGGCACTGCTAAAGGATTAGAAAAGTCAGTGGTGAAGCCGTTGCTGAAGTCAGCAAAGAAAGGAACGTCTTCACGGCATTCAACACCAGTTCCAGAAATACATCTGACGTCAGTGAAAATACTGCCCGGACCGGCATTCTGAATGTCAGAGATAATGTTCTCGCTGAAATCACATTCAGTAAAATGATTGCTGAAACTGGCCGGACCAATATCCAAACCGACATCACAACCAGCAACAGTGGTTGTTTGGAAGTCGCCATCAGCACTGTTATCGAGCTTTAGGCCGGTACTGCACGCGCCGCCTATATCGACATTTCTTATTTTTGGGCCAGAGGTCGGATCAATAAATATGCCTGTAGTGACATCGCTAATCATAGTATCATCAATCTCCACATTATTGCTGTTGGAAATGTTAATTCCTGTTTCAAACTGTGCAATATTGCAATTTTTAATAATTATGTTGCTTCTGCCATTCATTTTGATAGCAGTGCCTGTAAACGCGCCAAATATGCCAAAACCTGCACAATCCAACGTGATGCTGTTGGCAAGGATAGTAAAACAGTCACCCGCAGTAGTTTCATTACCAGTCATTGTGTAACTGTTGGACAACGGACCGCAAACAGCAGAAACAAAGCTGGAGAGCAATAGAACTAATAGAACTGAAAAAACAGCCAAAATCACCTTTTTTACCATCTACTCTAAAAAAGACAAAACTGATATATAAATTTATTTAATTGAACCAAGACGTTTTTCCGCTTCTGACCTGTCAACCATAGTCGGACCGTGCAGAGTAGGCGGCAGGTATTTCAGGGCTTTATCATAAAAGAGAACTGCGCTTTTGAAATCACCACCCTTGAAAAATAATTTAGCTTTAGCGATATACATATTTCCCAACTGTTCACTTACATCAGCCAGAATTTCCCGCGGCAAGTCCAACTCCAAAGCCTTACGGTATAACTGTTCTGCCTGCTCGTCCTTTCCAGCACCTGAAAACGATTTTGCCCCAGCAACATATATCTTACATAACCATTCGTTAGCCACAGGAATAAATTCCTGCTCCAATTTAAGCTCCAAAGAATCCCTGATATCCTTGTGAGCAGCTTTTAAATCCGGATTGCGCTTATTCTTTTCCCATCTGCCAAAATAAGCCATACCCCTCGTTAAGTAACCCAAAGCAAATCTTGGATTAATCTTTAAAGCTCTATCGCAATGTTCAACAGCGCCATCAAAATTACCTGCATCGTAGAGAATATCAGCGATGTTATTCAAAACATCATAATTGCCGGAATCAATTTTTAAAGCTTCCCTGTAATGTCTGACAGCCTCTTCCAAATTACCCATCTTTCTGAAAACAATGCCTAAATCATCATAAATGCCTGAAGAATCCTGTGTTGTAGGCGGATTCAATTCAAGAGCTCTCTTAAAATCAGCCACGGCAGCTTTAAAGAATTCTTCACGTTTTTTAGGGTCATTCTCCCGCTCCCCTAATTTTACATTAACAGTGGCCCGATTGGAAATCAAAACAAAAGTTTCCCCCCAAAAGTCAATCATATAATTGGCAGTGTTCAAAGCTTTTTCATAATTCTTTGTTCCGGTATAGAAAGTTAATCTGGAGACCTGATTGCCATAACTCGGGTTTAATTCAGTGGCTTTCTTGATATCCTTTTCTGCTTCAGCAAATCTCTCCTTTTCAGGCCGAGTTTTATCGGCAAGCATGGCAAGGCTTCTCAAACCATAGTAATCACCTTTTTTCTTACCGCTTGAATTTTCAATAGCTTTGGTAAAGCACTCAATGCCTTTTTTAACATCATAGAATTCTTTAGGTATTTTTTTGAAGGTGAAGCCTTCAGCAGTTTTATTAAACCACAGCCCGGAATAGATGGTTCCAAGCAATTCATAAGCTTCGGCAAAAGACTCCTCCACCTGGATAATCTTTTCCAATGATTCAATAGCCTCACGGATATCCTGAACTCCGCCTTTCTCTAATTTAAACAAGGAAGCGCTGAACAAAGAGAAAACATTCTCTCCAACTCTCACGTCTTCGCCCAATTTTGCGCAGCGGCTATAAAGATTCATAAGCAGGCCCTTATCTTTTTTTACCAGCCTGGCAGCCTGGGCAGCGTAAAAAAGGGCTTTTGGATTTTCTGCACCTGTTCGCTGTTGGGCAACACTGTTCATCTCTTCAAAGGCTTTGACAGCTTCATCGCCTTCACCCTGTTCCATATGCAGCTGGCCTTTGGCAAAATAAGCATCAAGAGAAAGAGGATCAATGCTGATAGCTTTTGTAATATACCTTAGAGCAGCTTGGGGACTGCCGCCGCGGGTGATGATTTCCGAAGCATATCCCAACTGCTCATTAGAAGAAAGCATCAAGCTCTCCAAATAAGCATCAACGTCCTTGATTAAATCAGCAACTGCCTGATAACGGTCTTTTGGCTTGGCAGCCAGGCACTTCATCACAATCCTGACCAGATTCCTGTCCTTAACGCCCCTTTCGTTCAGGGGGATAAGATTTCCCTTAATAATGGCATCCAGCGCCCGCGTTTGGTTGACCTGATTCCACGGACGGAATCTTTCCGTGCCAAATGAAATTTTAAAACAAAGCAGGTTGTAAAGCACACCGCCCAAAGCATAGACATCAGAGCGCTCATCAATAAGGTCAAGGTCGCCTCTGGCCTGTTCAGGAGACATATAAGTAACAGTGCCCATAACAGTGCCGTCCATAGTCAGCTGTTCGTTTATGACTTCAGTAATCCTTTCCATCTTTTCGGCAAACTTTTCGCCCTTGATTTTTACCAGGCCCCAGTCCATGACCAGAACTTCACCAAATTTACCAATCATAATGTTGTCAGGTTTAAGGTCGCGGTGAATAACACCCAGCGAATGAGCATAGTTCATCGCATCCAGGACATCACGGAAAATTCCAAGTCGCTTGCGCAAGGTGTAACGCTGCTGATAATTCTCTTCGCTGGCGTACAGTTTCTCAACAATGTCCTTGAGCGATTCGCCACGGACAACAGCCATAGTAAAATAAGGCTTGCCCTCAGCATCAATGTTAAGAGGCTCAAGAATTGGCGGAATGTTGGGATGGAAAAGGTTGGCGTGAACCGTTGCTTCCCTGACAAAACGCTTGAGCGCATGCTGGTCAGTCATTTCCAAAACGCGTTTGAGGGCTACTTCCCTGCCGCAGCTGGTTTCCCGCGCCTTCAAAACCTCACCCATACCGCCTTTGCCTAAACGCGAAATTCTTTCATATTGCCTGACAGCTGTTCCGGTAAAAGTCTCACCAGCCGGCTTTGGCTCTTTTTGAGTTTCTTCAACGTAAAAAGTTTCAGCGTCTTTTTTAGCCTGAGCCTGATGAAAGCTTTTGACTGATTCGGTCTGGAAAGCCCTGAGAAGGTCACCTAAGTCTTTTTCTGCCTCACCCATACCATTGATATCAATTTCGGACATTTCAATCACTTTTGTTACTATTGAATAGTAAAAGAAATGACCTTATTTAAACTTTACCTATATATAGCTTAAGAATAAGCTTACCTGAACCCTCTTGACTGGTAATGCTCAAGAACAGTGATTCTATCACAGACGATGTCACTCACAGCATAATGCTGGCGCTGGACAACAGGGTCAATCCTAAAATCCTGAACATTAAGCTTAGTGCAAGGATACAATTTATTGCTCTCAGGACGCCAGGCGTCATAAAAGCCCACCTTTATCTCAACCTCAGACTCCTTATCCCAGTCATCCAGAAACTTCAGGGAGTAATAAATGCTTTCAGTAAAGCCCTCAGCAATAACCTTGCCGTTAGGGGTAATAGCAACAATATGACTGAAAGAATCCGGAACAACCTTAACCTTCTGAGTCTGGTCAATCCACCAGGCATCATCACCTCTTGATGAGAATAAAGGAATGCCATCCTTGTCAGAAATGCCACCCTTCAACTCCAACAGGAAAGTTGAGAAAGAACCGGTAGCAAAGAAGTTCCTGCCTAAAATGTACAGGTCAGGAGACTCGTAATTAAACGGGTTTTGATTCTTGCAAAACATATTATCAGGACACTGCTGGCAGTTGCCGGTATCACCGCACACGTACTCACCGTGATTGGCAGGACAGGAATGCCAGTAATGGCAGTCTGCAATGTACTTGCCGGTGTACGTCAGGCTAACAAGAGCTGCCAAAGTAACGAATATGAAAACCGAAACAGGAAAGCACTTCATTTCTTCTTCTTTGGCTTTCCGCACTTACCGCAAGACACAGACATCACCTCTGACACGATAGTGTTAGAATGAGAATAAAAAGGTTTTGCATAACGAACAATAAGAGACTCCTCACTCTGCGCTCTGAAGTCCCTTCAGGCGTGCGAGTTCGTCAGAAATATGGAAAAAACCACTGGACAAACCGGAAAGTTTACAGGACGAGAGAAAAAGCCACTGGACAAGTGCGCGTGAGATTTATAAAGGCGAAAACTTCCAATGCCCATATGAACAAAGCACTCGTAGTATTCCAAGACAAGAAGATAAGAAGGATTTGGCACGATAATGAATGGTATTTCTCAGTGGTAGACGTTGTTGAAGCACTTACAGACAGCCCGAACCCAAGAAACTATTGGAATATGCTTAAAGCAAGGGAATCAGAGAACGGAATTGAACTGTACACGTTTTGTGTACAGTTGAAATTACCTGCAGAAGATGGAAAATTAAGAGAAACAGACTGCGCCAATACTAAATCACTGTTCAGAATAATCCAATCAATACCCTCTCCCAAGGCAGAACCCTTCAAGCTATGGCTTGCACAAGTCGGATACGAACGGATTGAAGAAATCCAGGACCCGGAACTAGCCCAAAACAGAGTCAAACAATACTACGAACTCAAAGGATACCCAAAAGACTGGATAGACAAAAGGCTAAGAGGCATAGCAATAAGGCAGGAACTCACAGACGAATGGAAAAACAGGGAAGTCACAGAAGAAAAAGACTTCGCAATACTCACAAACGAGATAACCAAAGCAACATTCGGAAAAACAGTCCAGGAATACAAACAGTTCAAAAAAATACAGAACCAGAACCTGCGAGACCATATGACTGACTGGGAGCTCATCCTCACAATGGTCGGCGAAAAAGCCACCACAGACATCACAATCGCAAAAGACTCAAAAGGGCTAGAACAATGCAAAGACTCAGCACAAGAAGGCGGACAAATAGCACACAACACACGAACAGAAATAGAACAAAAAACAGGCAAATCCTTAGTATCAAAAGAGAACTATATTGGCATAACTGAGAAAAAGAAGCTAAAACACGATGAAAAACGCTAGAAAGGAATTGGAAGACTTCACAAAAGAAAGCACATTCACAGAAGAAGACGCGCTGAAGCGGGGAACAGAAATGAGCAGAAAAATAGCCAGGCGCCTGAGGAAATAAATGGAAGTGATATTGGAAGCGCAAAAAGGTTTCTGAGAAGTGGTTGCAAAGATTTAAATAATTAAGAAAAATTGGAAATGATATGGCAGCATACCCAGTAGCGTGTTCAGGTTGCGGAAAACAAGTTTACGCACCATTCAAGTCATCAGGCAAACCACTTTATTGCACGGCGTGTGAAATAGGAAAAAATGATATGACCAAATCGCCTTATATGTTGAACCTTATCGCGTTTCTGACAGAAAAACTCGGAGCTGTAAAAGCAGTGCGCGCAGGACCGCTTGAATGCCAGATACTATCACAAGATAAAAAAGGCGCAAAAATCATCTGCAAAATCGCGTGGACACCAAAAGATGCAGAGCTGATTACACTTCCCATAATCGCAATTGCACACATAACAAAAGTTGACCCGTCAGCTGAAGAATTCGTAATAGAGTTCACTGAAGAGAACGGCGTTGAAGCAGGCGTTCCAAACGCGCCAGTACAAAGGTTCTAAACTATAATCTGCATAACGGACGATAAGACACTCCTTGCGGACAAACGTGAAAGAATTACAAGATTCTGGCTAAAACAAAAAAAAACATTACAGATGACGACGGAAATATTACCGGTTTTTCATCGATAAAAATGTTAATAATTTTTACTACTATAGGCCTGTGCAAATCATATACTCAGAACACGCGAAAATAAGAATGAAACAAAGAGCCATAACTGAATTAGAAGTTGAACACATACTTCGATATCCTCAGCAAATCATCAAATCATTCGACGGAACACAGGAAGCAGCCGGAGAAATAAACAACAGAACGATCAGAGTAAAGATAATAACCGTGATGTAAAACATGAAAATCGAATACGACAAGGAAGTGGATGCAGCATATTTGTACTTGGAATACCCGATAAAAGACGGAGAAGCCAAGAAAACAATCACAGTAAAAGAAGACATCAACATAGACTTCGATGACAAAGGCAAACTGCTCGGCGTTGAAGTATTAAACGCGAGCAAACACCTGAACAAGAAAGCAATATTTGGAACATCACATTAAACGGCTGGACTGATAATAACAATTAACAGCAACACCATAAATTTTCTCCCTATCTTCACGGGACAACTTAAGACTTTCCAGCAAAGGCTCAAGCGTCTTATGCAAAACAGCCCTGAACTCCGAAATAAAAGGCTCCGAACACATCTCATCCAAACAAGGCAGCATATGCCCTGCAGAGGAACCAAACAAAGCCCTGGATTCACGCTTCAAAAGCCTCACCAAACCAGAAACATCAGCATCAGACATTTCGGCTCTTTCCAAAAACTGCGGTTTTGAAAGATATTTCTTCTGATCATCACGAATAGCAACAAGACCCTCAGGACACAAGATAAAATTATAACAACCACCTGCCTCAGGAGCCAAATTAATTCTCACAGAACCATCAGAACCGCCTTCCACAAGAACAAGATAATGACTATCATTAACATCAAGCCCGCCCCTAAACACCAAGACAGGAAGTTTTGACGTACCATCATAGTTCAACGCCTCAAACTTCCCCTGCTTCCTAACCACCATAGGCGAACGTCAAAATAAACAGTATATAAAGATTACCCACCAAAACACTTATAAAATAAAACAGTTTAACACGAAAAAGAGGTGATGATATGAAGAAGATTCTAATGGCGGGATTACTTGCAGTTGGAAGCGCACTCGCACAGACAGGAGACTACGGAAGAGCAATAGGCACAGAAATGATGCAGAAAGCACCGATGTACGGCGGATTTTCCAAAATACTGATGTGCGTATTACTCGTTGGAGTAACAATCGCAGTCTGGCTGTACGCTTACAAACTGTTCAAAGAAATCAGAAAGATGAAATAAATTTTTTATTTCTTTTTCTGCATAACGAACGATTAGACACTCCTCACTCCTGCACGCCGAACGTCCGTTCAGGCGTGCGAGTTCGTCGAATAATCCGGACAAACCACTAATTTTCAACATCATAACTTTTATAAAACCCCAGAACTGGCTGATTAAAATGAAATGCTCCCAATGCAGTGCTTGCTGCAAGCTCTTCATGATAAACCTGACTGAAAAGGAATACCGCTCAAAAAAATACCAGACTGTCTTTGAAAAATTCGGCTTTATAGAAGATTTCAAAGAAGCTGAACGCAACGGCGCAAACATCCTGGCAATGAACGAAGATGAAAGCTGCATTTATCTCAAAAACAACAAATGCACCATACACAAGCGAAGACCAACAGCCTGCCGGAAGTTCTTTTGCGACTCAAAAAATCCGCAATTCAAAAACATGATAGAAAAGATTACAAGACACGTCAAGAATCAAAATTCCCAACCTTAAAAGTGCAGCATCCCTTTTCCTCAATCAAATTGCCATCCAAAAATTCCCCATACTCATTAATCAAGGATAAACAGCCAGTACAACGCCTGAAATCAGTGCCAATCTCCACCTCAAAATGCTTTTCATCAATCTTCCTCAATTTGCTGGGCACTGAAGCCCTGTCTTTAAAATAATTGTAAATGGTCTCAACAAAACGGTTATCAGTTAAAGCTTCTGAAAGCGTCAAATGAAGCAAACACTTCTTAGGAGCGGTAAAACTAACTAATTCCCTCCGAACTTTCAGACAACGCTGACACCTCATCCTCTCCTCATTCTCACTCCTGGCTTTAGCCATAAAAGCAGGAAGCTTCAAACTGCCATCAGGATTAAACTCAACCATACCTCCAAAAGGTTTTGCAACAGTTTATAATATTTTATATTCCGGAAATAAACACTGGACATTCCGGAAACTTTACGGAAATTTATCGACGATAAAAATCAGAGGCAGTGGACACTGGACAGGCACCTGCACAGCCTATTAAAATACTCTATGGCAATAGAGTATTATGAAAATCATTGGATTAGGGCCCTTAACAGACAGGAAATGCAAGGCATGTGGAGATATACTTTATCTTAATGATGACATATTATGTTGTCTTTGTTCAAGCGGATACTATTGAACCATTTGCTACATCATCGCATAACAGTTTTGCCTGTTCCAGAACCAGTTCGGTGGCCTTCGCCTGCTTGTCAGGCGGATAGCCATACTTCCTCAATATTCTCTTAACCGCTACTCGCATTTTGGCTTGAATACTTTCCTTTACAGCCCAATCAATAGCAGTATTCTTTTTAATAGTAATAACTAATTCACGCGCAATTGCTTGTAAGGTTTCATCACCCAATACTTTCACTGCACTATCATTTACTTCAAGAGCATCATAAAATGCCAATTCGTCCTCTTTTAAGTCCAGACGCTCTCCACGCTTATACTCTTCCTTCATCCTTTTAGCCAAATCAATAAGTTCGGTAATTACCTGTGCAGTTTCAATGCTTCTATTCTGATACTGCTTAATGACCTGTTCGAGCATCTCAGCAAAACTTCGAGCTTGAACAATATTCTTTTTTGAACGTGTTCTAATTTCGTCATTAAGCAATTTTTTCAATAGTTCCAAAGCCACGTTCTTTTGTTTCATACCCTTTAATTCGGCCAAGAATTCTTCTGAAAGAATCGAAATATCGGGTTTTTTCAAACCTGCAGCAGCAAAAATGTCAACAACCTTATCAGAAACAACTGCCTTCGAAATCAATTGTTTAATAGCGGAATCAAGCTCTTCCTCGGTCTTTTGAGACTCCGTAGTCTTCGCAAGAGTCGATTTAATTGCTTGGAAAAATCCAACCTCATCCCTAATCTTCAAAGCCTCTTCATCAGGAACAGATAATGCGAAAGATTTTAGCAATTCAGACGAATATTTCAAATATCGCTCTTTACCATCTCTTTGTTTCAAGATATGATTCATCGCTTCAACAACAAAACTCATCTTTTCTTTTTGCGGAATAGTGAAGAATTTTGAATAATTGAAACCATGGAACAATCCCTTAACAATCTCATATTTCTCTAACATAATTGCAACTGCGTCAGCCTGATAGGATATCGGTTGTCCTTTACCACCACTTTCAGCATAAACTGCAATTGCTCTTTTGAGTTCATCCGCAATACCCAAATAATCTACAACTAAACCACCAGTTTTATCCTTGAAAACACGATTAACTCTTGCAATAGCCTGCATTAAGCCATGATCCCGCATTGGCTTATCGACATACATAGTATGCAAATTAGGAACATCAAAACCAGTCAACCACATATCCCTAACAATAGCTAATTTAAGTGGGTCATTAGGCTCTTTCATACGGTCGCCGAGTTCTCTTCGCTTTGGCTTATTCCTAATGTGTTCCTGCCACTCCTTAGTATCACTGGCAGAACCAGTCATAATAACTTTCAGGAAGCCCTTAGCATCATCTTTATTATGCCATTGAGGCCTTAACTTGATTATCTGATTATAAAGATCAACACAGATACGTCTGCTCATACAAACAATCATTCCCTTGCCGTCCAGAATGCTCAATCTTGACTCAAAATGATTCACAATATCCTCCGCAATCTGTTTGATACGCTTCTCACTACCAACAACTGCCTCAAGCCTTGCCCACTTACTTTTCAAAGCCTCTCTTCTTGATTGCTCTTCGTTTTCAGTTATTTCCTCAAATTGAGGGTCTAATTTCGGCTTTTCATCTGTTTTAAGCTCAAGTTTGGCAAGCCTACTTTCATAATAAATCCTAACAGTTGCACCATCATTAACAGCCTGAAGAACATCATAAACGTCAACATAATTTCCAAATACAGCACGCGTATTTTTATCAGTTTTTTCAATAGGAGTCCCAGTAAAACCAATAAAAGAAGCATTAGGCAAAGCATCACGCATGTGCTTTGCAAAACCATCAATAAAATCATACTGACTCCTATGAGCTTCATCAGCAATAACAACAATATTTTTTCTATCAGATAACAAAGGATGCACTGCGCCTTTTTCTTCAGGCAAGAATTTCTGTATTGTTGTAAAAACAATACCTCCTGAAGCAACTTTCAACATTTTCTTCAAATCAGCCCTAGTATCAGCATGAACCGGAGTCTGCCTCAGCAATTCAACTGATTTACCAAAAGTACCAAATAATTGGTCATCCAAATCATTCCTATCATTAAGAACAACAATCGTCGGATTATCTAATGTTAAGACTAGCTTGCCGGTATAGAACACCATTGTAAGACTCTTACCAGAGCCTTGAGTATGCCAAACAACACCACCACGCTTATCGCCTTTAATAGCACGTTTTGTTGATTCGATAGCCTTATTGACAGCATGATACTGATGATAACCCGCAAGTTTCTTCAGCGTAACTTTATCTTTCTCAAAAGTAATAAAGTGCCTAACTAAATCTAGGAACGTGACTTTATTGAACATACCTTTCAATAAAGTCTCTAAATGAAACTCAGCAACAGTTTTCCCATCAACAAGCTTCCAAGATTGAAACCATTCCTTTGTCGAGGTTATCGTTCCTGCCCGAGCGTTTAAACCATCACTTGCAACTAACAGTTCATTAAATCTAAACAACGAAGGAATCTGATCCTTATAAGTTTCAAATTGGGCGAAAGCACTTTCCCAAGTCGCTTTTTCATCAGCAGGATTCTTTAACTCAATAACTGCCAAAGGCAAACCGTTCACGAACAAGACAATATCCGGTCTTCTGTTATTTCTGTCTTCAATAACAGTAAACTGGTTAACGGCTAGAAATTCGTTATTTTCGGGCTTGTTAAAATCAAAAAGCCAGACTTTATCACCCTTAATCCTGCCATGCTGCCTATACTCAACATCAACACCATCAACAAGCAATCGATGGAAACGTTCATTATTAACAATTAGCTTCGGACTCTCAGATCTTAGAACTTTTTTGATAGCTTCAGCCTTGGCTTCCTCTGGAAGCTTGGAATTAAGCTTGTTAATAGCAGACCGTAAACGCTCAACCAGAACAACATCAGAATAAAGCTGTCGTTCAGGACTCTCACCATCAGGAGCAATATGAGGACCATGAACTATCTTATAACCTAACTCAGACAAAATATCCAACGCGTTCTGTTCAACGTCCGATTCAGTGATGTGAATCATTTTCATTATTTTTGTGTGGTGGATTGTTTTTTATAAATTCTTGCCATTCTTCCTCAGATTTAAACCAGTGTTTATCTAATTTATTATTACTGGGAATCATTAAAACCTTTTTTTCATATAAAAAGAAGTTCCAATGATTCCAGTTAACTGGAAACCCTTTTGGACGGTCTTTTTCATCAGTTCTCAACATACAAATTCCCGCTATTTTACCATCTTTTGTTGGTGCTGAACAATAACTCCCTGCAACTAAAAAGGTTTTAGGTGGAGCAGATAATCCGACCTTTTCTAAAAACGCGGCGTCTTTGAAAGTTCTATTCCAATCTTCATCATTGAAAATAGATTTTATTTCATCATAGGCAAAAGATTCACATTTTGTTATTTTTCCATTAATATTAATGTGTTCGGTTTCCATTTTAAATCTCAATAGGAATTCTTATTTGTCCTGACATTAATCTTGGCAAGAGTGAATTGCGGATTTGAGATAGTGCTTCATTCTCAATTTGGCCCATACAAATCTTATTGAATATTTTATCCATAACTCCGGTATAATTTTTTAATAAATCAATATCGGGAATAACTATCTGCACCTTTTTAATTAAATCCGGTGAGATATTTGCTTGTCCACCCGAACTAGTTGCATGAGTAATGAAATAATATTGATAATCTTCACCAGAAAGTAATTGGCTAACATAATATTTTAATTGAAGAATGCCCTGTTTAATATCAATTATACTGACTCTTTGATTTAATAAGTAATCTCCCGCTCTTGTGAACAGAGCAACTTTTCCAACCCAGGTATCGGGAGAACCATCAATCCTATTTCCAGACATAGTTATTAATAAATCTCCCAGTTCAATTATATGCATTTTATATTTTTCATAAACCGCTTGTGAAACATAACTTAAATTATCTAATAGAATTTGTCCTGCTTTAACATTTTTTATTTTTATTACGGGTATTCCCTTATTGGTAAAGTCACTCCCTTTAAAGGCAAATCCATTTTTAATAGTTATAAAATCCCCTAATTTTCCAACCCTCCACCCCTTCGGCATCTTTCCTAGTTCAGAATCCACCAGTTCTCCGCCGCTTGACTTGTACGGTTTGCCTTGCTCGTTAGGAAATTCAAAATCAACAAACCAATGCTTGAAGATGGCTTGGCCGATTGCTTCAAGGGTTTTGTTCATCTGCTGGTTAAGCTCGATTTTGGAATCGAGGTTGAATAATATTTGAACTATTTTTTTCTGTTCATCTATTATGGGTAATAGTATCAACATATTTTCAAATTTACTTTTAGAAATGTTATTGTATACCGAACCACCCCCACCTAAACTTCCTAAGTAAAAAGTGTTTGCTTTAAAATAATAATAAGCCCATAAAGGCAATATTTTATTTTTATTACCGATTAATGAATTTATTTGTTGATTAGTAAATGATTCTCTTTTTGTAATTCCCACTTTACCTATCGTAGCTAAACAAGAGACCATTACTGAGTCTTTAGGAAGTTTTAATTTGCCCATATACTCCATTCCTCTCTTAGAAAGTGATGTTTCAGTATTTTCAATATATACCGATTTGTCCATATCAGGTATTTTGATGAATGGGTATTCAGTTCCAAAATATTCTTTTATTTTTGTAGGAGGAGTTTTACCAGTTATGACTATGCCAATATCTTTTATAGCTACGAGTTCCCAATCTTCAGGAATCATTCCTATTTCAGTTTTTTTGAATTTAATACTCTTCTTCATCTCGTTCAATTTTCCTAATTATTTTAATGTTTACTTTATTTTTGATCATATTTTCTCTGTTATTCCAAAAATCATATTTTAACTTGAGAAGATAATTATAATCGCTCATTTTTATTCGTGATTGAATAAAATCCAACTTATTAAGCTGCTTAACAAGAGCATAACAATATAGATTTAATTCCCTGGTCCAATCAATAATATTTTTTTTAGCATTGATGCAGTTTCTATAATTATTAATTAATTCTGCAACTTTTCTGAATCTATTCGCATAATAAAGTATATTTTTATTAAGATGTTTTCCTGAATTTAAATAATTCTCTAAACATGAAAAAAAGTATGTATTCTGCACAACATCCCAATCAAATTTTGAATTTAAATCTTCCTCCCTCACTTTAGTTAAAACAACTAATTGTTCTGCATCATTATATTTTTTCAGAATATGTTTGTCTTTTTCCTTACTTGCATCAACATTTTCTCCAGTATTTCTAACATTCTCATCTGATTCAGCCAGAACTGCATAAATCAAATTTACTTCTTTATTCAGAATTCGTTCGGAATAGTCAGAAAATTCCCGGCGATATATAACCCGGGCAATTATTGCCGCCAGAATCGTTGTCAAAAAAGCACCCAGAATTGTTAAAAATAGGTCTAGTGCAAATGAATTATTAATTAAGCCCGTAATAAAAATACAGTTCATGCTTCACACTCTTGATTTTCAAGAATCACTCCTATTTCAGTCTGTTTGAATTTTGTTTGCGGTTTCATTTGATGGATGGAAGTTTAGGCATATTTAATTTGTCCATAATTCTTTTGGCAAAAAATCCGCTAATAAACCAGAAAAACTTTCCTTTAGATTCTCTATAATTGGCATATGTTTTACAAAAAGCGATGGTCAAGTTTGTGGATATCTGATCAACATCCTGTGGTCTCTGTTGCATCTCAACCGAATATTGATAACTTAGCACTTCATGCAAAAAATTACCATGTATTTTTACGATTTCGGAATAGTCTAAGCTCATAGTTTTTATTTCAATTATAGCATTGTTCCAATGTTGAATCCACTTCTCCACGTCAAATATAATTTCTTTAGCTCTGTGCTTTCCAGGATAAACAATTCCAGCATACATCAGATCTCCATTCGCTAATTGCATTAATTTCTCAGTCATTTAACCTAAAACCCCAACCCATTTAAATTCTTCTTTATCTCTTCATCCAGCTTCTTTCCTTCTTCCATCTGTTTGGCCAATTCTGAAGTAAGCCTTTTCATCTTCTCTTTGAATACTTCCATATCTTCTTCTATTTCTTCTGCACCAACATATCTACCGGGTGTCAGCATGTGGCCTTGCTTCTGAATTTCTTCCAATTTTGCGGACTTACAGAATCCAAGAACGTCTTCATACTTGCCACCTTCACCACGCCAAGCGTGGTAAACGTCAGAAATCTTCTTAACGTCCTCATTAGTTAGTTCTCTATGACGCCTATCAATCATAACACCCATATTCCTGGCATCAATAAACAACAGTTCACCGCTTCGATTCCTGAACTTGTGATTCTTCTTATCACGAGCAATAAACCACAAACAAGCAGGAATCATTGTATTGTAAAACAATTGAGAAGGCAAAGCAATCATACAATCAACCAAATCAGCCTCAACAATATTCTTACGAATATCACCCTCACCAGAAGTATTAGACGACATAGAACCATTAGCTAATACAAAACCAGCAATGCCAGCAGGCGCTAAATGGTGAATAAAGTGCTGCACCCAACCAAAATTAGCATTACCAATAGGTGGAACGCCAAACCTCCAGCGAGCATCCTCGCGCAACAATTCTCCTTTCCAGTCCGAAACATTAAATGGAGGATTAGCAAGAATGAAATCAGCCTTCAAATCCTTAAAAGCATCACTAAGGAAAGTATCACCCCAAGCAATATTCGCTTCAATACCACGAATAGCAAGATTCATCTTACACAAACGCCAAGTAGTCTGATTAGACTCCTGACCATAAACAGAAATATCACCAATCTTACCACCACGCGCCTCAACAAACTTCTCAGATTGAACAAACATACCACCACTACCACAACAAGGGTCATACACACGACCCTTGTAAGGCTCAATCATGGCAACAAGCAACTTAACAATACTCTTAGGAGTGTAAAACTGACCCCCTTTCTTTCCCTCGGCATCAGCAAACTGACCCAAGAAATACTCATACACTCTGCCCAGAATATCCTTTCCCTTACTTTCAGAATCTCCAAGGCCGATAGTGCCGATTAAGTCAATCAATTCACCAAGTCGCTGCTTATCAAGCTGACTACGCGCATAATTCTTAGGAAGAACACCTTTTAAAGAAGGATTATCCTTTTCAATCAAATCCATCGCATCATCAACTATCTGACCTATAATTGGCTGTTTTGCATTATCTTGCAAGAAAGACCATCGTGCCTTCTTAGGCACCCAAAAAACATTTTCAGCAGCATATTCATCTCTATCCTCAGCATCAGATTGAGGGTCTTTCAACAATTGCTGACGCTTTTCCTCAAAAGCATCAGATATATACTTCAAGAAAATCAAACCAAGAACAACATGCTTATACTCCGCCGCGTCCATATTACTACGAAGCTTATCTGCAGTCAGCCAAAGCTTGGCCTCAAAACCAAGATTGGCACCGGTTGATGTTTGTTTTGTCATCCCCGTATAGTTCTATATGCAGTTATTTATAAAGCTTCATAAGAAAAACTTGCTCCAAACCCAACACCATAAGGAAACCGGTTCTAAACTTCAAAATCCGTGAATATTACGGTTTTCCACTGGACACTGGACAAGCGCCCGCGTGGTATTTATAAATGTCAAATTCTTCACTTTTAGGAATGGCAAGATTAACAGGTTTTGATTGGTTAAAAGCGCAGATTGAAAAACTAGTAACCACCACATCCAAGCATAAAGAGCTGATAAAAAAGATAACTGAAATAGAGCCAAACGTCTACAATGAATTCAGGGAATGGACCCCCCTCAAATTAATATTGCTCAATTATTCGCTTCAAGTTTGCACCAAAATAATAGAAAACTGTCGCAATATTTTCAGGAATACTTATTATGTCGACTTGTTTTCCGGGGCAGGAATCAATAAAATAAAGGATAAAGATGACTTTTTCATTGGTTCGCCCTTAATAGCAGCTTTAAATCATTCAAATTCATATTCTGAACTAATTTTTTGTGAGAATAATCCGAAGTATGCCAACGCTTTGGATTTAAGATTGAGAACACTTAATAAAAATAATTTGACCATTAAACAGTCTTATGAATCCTGTTTAAGTCATATTCTTGGAAAAGTAGATGCACGTTACACTTATTCTTTCTTTTTTATAGATCCATTTTCCTTTGAATTTACCTGGGAAGCTATGGAAAAAGTTTTGAAGGTAAGAAGTGATATTGTTTTCACATTTATGACTAGCGAAATATATCGTGCAGTATGCTCAGCCAGAAAAGGATACGGTGGCAAAGATACGCTTAACAAAATGTTCGGAAACCAATCTTGGATAACGGCAAATCATTCAGAAGAGCTCGTTGATATTTATAAGGGAAACATCCTTAAAAATAGACCTAATGCACCTATTTTAACTATAAAGATAAACTCCGATGCTAATTTTTATTATCACTTGTTCTTTATAACCAATCAAACAAAAAACAGAAATCAATGGTTAAGAGCCATAGAAAAAGCTAAAAATGAAATTGAAAAAAATTCTAGTAAAGCCGTCAGAATTGCTCTCGAAATTGTGAAGAAAAAACAAACACAACTTGTTTTCGAAAAGTAAGTTTTAAATATGAAACTAATCTTGAAATAATAAAAAGAGGCAGGTATGTTAAAAATCAGGAGAAAGAGTCTTCTATACAAAAGTGGCGTAGAATACGCAGATTTCTGCCTAAATCACGTTGAAGGCTGTTCGCATGGCTGCACTTTTCCCTGTTACGCCATGCAAATGGCCAAAAGATTTGGCAAAATCAAAACGTATTCTGACTGGATAAAGCCGAAACTGGTTGAAAATGCTTTAGAATTACTAGACAAAGAAATCCCAAAATACAAAGATAAGATAAAATTTGTCCATTTATGCTTCATGACGGATCCGTTCATGTACGAACAAGAAGAAGTTGGAGACATGACACTCAAAATCATTCAAAAATTAAACAAAAACAGCATCAAATGCACTGTTTTAACCAAAGGAATATATCCGAAATCCTTGATAAACAAAGAAAAATACGGACACAATAATGATTATGGAATTACGCTTGTATCATTGAGCGACAAATTTAAGAAAATTTTCGAACCGTATAGCGCGCCTTATTCAGAGCGCATCAAATCGTTAAAATATTTACACGATAACGGTCTAAAAACGTGGGTCAGCATGGAACCTTATCCAACACCAAACCTGGAAAAGCAAAACATTTTAGAAATACTGGAAGCAATTTCTTTTGTTGACAAAATAATATTCGGCAAACTGAACTATAATGTAGTAAGCAGCACGTACAAAGATAACGAATCATTTTATGAACGTTGCGCTGACCAAGTGATAAAATTCTGCAAAGAACACGGCATAGACCACCATATTAAATTTGGGACCAAGAAAAAATATGAAAAACAAACTGAAATCATATTTCAAAACAACCGTCAAATTTGCCCATTAACAATTTCTCCGTGCTTGAGTCCCTAATATTTAACCGCTTCACTCATATCTTAAAGCTTCTACAGGTCTAAGTTTTGAAGCACGACGTGCCGGCAGCACTCCGCTCACCGCGCCTATCACGAAACTGAACAGCAAGGCACCCACAATCAGGTATATTGGGAAAGCACTGCTTAAAGTTCCGATGCCGTAAGTGACGTTAATGCCGTACTCGACTGCCTTGCTGATGCCGATGCCGATGATGACGCCCACTGCGCCACCTGCAAGACCGAGGATGCCACTCTCAATCAAAAACAAACCGAGAATGTCAGAGTTTCTGGCACCGATGGCTTTCATGATGCCGATTTCACGAGTACGTTCAAGAACAGCCGTGAACATCACGTGCATGATACCGATACCGCCGACTAACAAACTGATTGCTGCAATGCCGACGAAAACAACCTGAATCACAGCCAAAATAGTCATAAAACTCTCAATCATCTGGGTAGAAGTCTGGACAGAAAAGTCCTCCTTGCCCTCCTTCTGATGACGATCTCTCCTAATCGCTTTCTCGATTTTGTCAGCAACCAACTCAGGATCAACACCCTTGGCAGACTGAGCAACAATCACACTTAAAGCGTCACTCTCATTAAAAATACGACGCGCATCAGCCTCAGACATGATAACAGCACCATCAGCACCAGGATCACCCACACGCTTCAACACGCCAACAACATCAAAAATCTCGCCAGAAACCCACAACTTATTACCAACAGAAACAACCTTGGAAAACTTCTTGGAAGCAACATCACTCCCAATCATAACCTTCATCTTATCCTTATAGCTAAGCAGCCTGCCAGACTCAGCCTCATAATTATTCAAACTATTAAACAAAACAGCCTTACCAGCATCATCAGGAATATTATAACCAAAAACAGTCCTCTGAACATTATTAAAACGAACATTAACACCACGCACAATATAACCACAAGCTTCAACAACACCATTAACATTATCAACCAAATCAAGCTCGTGCGTTGTTAATTGACCAGGAGCATTCTCGCCACTAAAACCCATCTCCTTAGCCTGAATCATAATCTTATCAGCACCAATCATCTCAAACTGCGCATTAATAGTATTCTGCAAACCCTGACCTAATGACACCAAAGCAACAACAGCAGCAATACCAATAAAAATACCAAGAATAGTCAAAGCAGCACGCTTCTTACGCTTCGAAACATTCTTGACAGCAATCTTGAAGAGCTCTAACACAAACTTTCGGAAAGTTTGATCAAAGGCGCTCCTTGTTCGTGGCTCGAGAAGCAATTCATAAATGCTTGCGTTGCAAGCATGTTTAAGACTCTTCTCTCGCACTCACAATCTCGCGCAATTGTTTTCCGACTCACCTCCTTCATATTAGTCAGCATGACACAGCTGCGGCAATAATCATGAATAAAAACTAACATAAACCCTCCAAATACTTCTTCAAACGAGCAATAAACAATTTTTTAACCCTATCAGAAGAATGCCTGCCCCGAAGCTTCCAAGCCAAGCAAGCAATATGGTCTTTGCCAGTCATCAAAGCAATAGCCTTCCACGAATGAGGAGGATGTTTTCCCTTCAATTTCAACTCAAGATCAGCAAGCCAGAAAACCTGCTTCAAAACAGACTGAAAACTAAACTTACCACTAGCATACAAAGGCAAAAACTTAGTACGAAACACCGAAATCAAAGCCTTCAAATCCTCAACATCAGACCGTACAGGAAACTTTCCAAGAGGTTTCCCATAAATCAAACGAAAATTAGGCAAATACTTCACAAAACGCATAGGACTTATCATCAACCTAGACCTAAAAGCAGACTGTTTGCCAGACTTCAACTCCTGCAAAGCATAACCCGAAAAACCAACCATAGGAAAAGAAAGCTTTTCAACAATCTTCTGAGAACGCAAATCAGAAGTAATCACCCACACATCAACATCACTCTTAGCATTCATCTCCCTGCGCACAAAACTGCCACCAGCATAAACAGCAACAACCTTAGGAACCTTCTTCAAAACAACTTTCAACCCAGACTTCAAAGACTTAACGCCAGATTTCTCCAAAGGAGTCAGCTTCCAAGACTTCCAAAACTCAATCATTCCCGCAACGCCTCCACAGGAGGCAGTTTAGCTGCCTGACGCGCAGGAAACACGCCTGAAAACATTCCAACAAACAATGAAAACGAAAGAGCGCCAACAATCAAATACCAAGGAAACGTAGCCTGCAGTAAACCAACACTCTGCGAACCAAAATACTCAACAAGCTTCGACAACCCAACACCAAGCAACACTCCAACAATACCGCCAGAAAGACCAAGAAGACCACTTTCCAGCAAAAATATCATCATAATATCACCATTACGAGCACCAATAGCCTTCATAATGCCAATATCGTGAGTTCTCTCCAAAACAGAAGTATACATCGTGTTCATAATACCGATACCGCCAACCAAAAGAGAAATCGCGGCAATCCCAACAAAAATCGCCTGAACAACACCCAAAATAGTATTCACACTCTTAATCAACTCTTCAGAAGTCTGAACAGTAAAATCCTCAAAACCCTCCTTCTGACCACGATCACGCCTAAGAGCACGCGCAACACGCGCGCCAACCTCAGAAGGAACACTGCCAGCACTAACCTGAGCAACAATCATGCTATACTTATCAGGCTCAGAAAGCAAATCACGAGCATCATTCTCGTTCATAATAACAGCTTCATTATTCATCCCAGCCTTGTCAAGCAAGCCAACAACCTGAAAAGCAACACCATTAATCAACAACTTGCCATCCACAGCAACAGGCTTGCTAAAAACATTCTTAGCCCACAAATCATAACCAACCATCACCTTCTTGCTATCAGAACTCTTCAACATCCTGCCAGAAAGCGCCTTCAAATTATTAGCAGAAACAACCAAATCACGAGCCTTAACATCCTTCGG
>CABMGU010000063.1 GCA_902385765.1 uncultured archaeon
CATGTTTGAATGGAAAAAAGAACCCTCAAAAAATGAAGTATTGGCACTCGGAGACAAAATAGCAGAAACACTGAAAGACTCCGGCGCAGTATTCAATCTCGACACGCACGATTAAGCCAAAATCAAGATTTTTTATTTCTTCTAGGTGAAAGGACTAACTTTCAGCAAACTTTAAGAACACAAAACAGATTCAATCCACAAAAGGGTGAACAAATGCCAATCATACATGTTAAACGCCTAAAGAAATCTTTCAAGTCATACAATAGAGAGCAGTGGCTATTTGAAGCACTCAAATCCCTTTTCTCAATAAAATTCACGATAAACGAAGCCCTGAAAGGAATAAGCTTTGAAGTAAAAGAAGGAGAAATCCTCGGGCTCATAGGACCAAACGGAGCAGGAAAATCAACAGCCATCAAAATCCTGTCAGGATTATTGTGGCCGGACAGCGGAGAGGCAACAGCAATGGGAATGATACCCTGGCAGAACAGGGTAAAATACGTAGCCAACATAGGCGCAGTATTCGGGCAGAAAACACAAATGATGTGGGACCTGCCGCCAATCGACTCATTCTACATGGACAAAGACCTCTACAGCATACCAGAACCAGAGTTCACACAAAGGTTCAGGAAAATGACACAAATGCTCGAAGTGGAAGAAGTCATGAAATCACCGGTCAGGGAACTCTCTTTGGGAGAAAGAATGAGATGCGAAATAATCAACGCACTATTGCACAACCCGCCGCTCGTATTCCTTGACGAGCCGACAATAGGGCTTGACGTAATAGCAAAAGACAAACTCAGGGACTTCATTTTCGACGTCAACAAGAAACACAAAACAACATTCATCATCACAACCCACGACATGCAGGACATAGAAAAACTGTGCTCAAGAATCATCATCATAAACCACGGCACGATAATCTACGACGGACCGCTTGAGGACATCAAGAAAAAATACCTCACAGACAAGCACATAGAAGTCAAACTGTCAAGCAAGCCAAAAAGATTCGCGTTCAAAGGATGCAAAGTGCTGGAAAAACAAGAATACCAGATGAAACTCGAGCAGGACACCACCAAAAAGCCAATACAACAGCTAATCAACTACCTGCTCCAAAACTTTGAAGTAGCAGACATAACAGTCACAAACCCGCCAATCGAGGAAATAATCAAGAAAATATACAGGGAATAGGACGCCTTTCGATAACTGCCGCTCTGGTCTGCGACTGAATTTCTTTCCCCTGCGCATGCAAGGGGAGAAGAAATTCACCTCGATGCAATCGAGGCAGAGCGGCGAAAAAATGAAACCATCATCAAAACGAGATACCAAATGAACCTTCGCGGAGACTGGGGACTTGCAAAAATCGGCATCAAAGTCTGGGGCGCGTACAGATTCGAATTCCTGATAGCCCTCCTAACAACACCCCTCTCACTCATCATATACTACTACCTCTGGAAATCCATCTACTCGTACATGGTAGCAGAAATCATAAAAGGATTCACATTCGAGAGCATGATAAGCTATTACGTCCTAAGCATGATAGTAGGATTCTTCACCTGGACAGAAGTTGACAAATGGCTTGAACAAGATCTCATACACGGATACATGATAAAAGGGCTCCTAAAACCCGTATCCTTCCTGTCCTGGTACATATCACTTGAGATAGGAATGAACATAATGAACATCCTAACGCAAATGATACCAGTATTCATCATAGGATTCCTCTTCTTCGGGCTCAAAACAGCATCGCCATTCAACAGCATCGCATTTGCAGCCTCAGTATTTTTTTCATTCTTCATCTACTTCGGGCTAACATACCTGCTCGGGCTAAGCGCGTTCTGGCTCAAAAGAATCTCAGGAATAAGAAGAATGAGAAGAGCAGTATTCGGATTCTTTGCAGGAAGCTTTTTGCCGCTAACGCTCTTCCCCCTGTGGGCGCAAAACATATTCCACTACCTCCCGTTTGAGTACATGAAATTCGTCCCAATAACAATATACCTCGAACTCATAACAAAACAAGAAATCATCAAAGCACTCTCCATACAAATAGCCTGGATAATCGTAATCTACACAATCATACATCTCGTCTGGAAACAGGCATACAAGCGATATTCAAGCGTGGGACTATGAAATACACGAAACTAATCACAAGATGCGCAGGAATCTGGCTCATGAGAGACTTCGCATACAAATACGACTTCTTCATCAAAACCCTAGCAGTAGCGGTATACGACGTGCTCGGACCACTCATAGCATTATTCATCTACAGCGCAACCCCCGGGCTTCCAGGCTGGAATTTTTACCAATTCCTCCTCTTCCAGGGAACACTCATCATAGTATTCGGACTCGGAAGAACATTCTCAGCATCACTCGCGTGGTGGACACTGTCCGCAATATACCTGGGAGAATTTGACCAATACCTCCTAAAACCATACCCGACACTCCTCTACCTGATGGCGCTCACAGTTGACCATTACGGGCTTGTAGAAGTTGCAGTAGGAACAACAGTTGTCACATACTCGGCAACACAGCTCGGAATACCATTGCTCACAATATCAACACTGATTTACATATTCCTGATAATAACCGCGTTCTTCGTCCACCTCGGCTCGAACATCATAATCTCAAGCATGGGGTTCCTCGCAGTAAAAAGCGAAGCACTCCTGCAATTATACATGAACCTGATGGACTTTGCCAGATACCCGCTAAACGTGTACGGACCAGGATTGAGATTCTTCCTGACATTCCTGTTTCCGATAGCAGTAACCAGCTTCTTTCCAGCACAAGTCCTTCTAAAAGGAGCAGGAATCAAAATGCTGGCGATAGCAATAATACCTGTAGCCATTTATTTCACCATATCACTCCTGCTATGGAACACTGCAATGAAAAAATACAGAAGCGCAGGCGGCTAAAGTTTTCTGACAAACGCGCGCACACAAGTCGACTGGGCTTTCCCACCAGACAACACACGAGAAGGAACTTCTTTCAAATAAACAACATACTCCTTATCAAGCAGTTTAACGATGGTAGGACAGAGTTCAGTATCCATTCAACCCCCGCTAACCCTGTTAAGATGATTACACTTTAATAATTATGTTCTATTAATCATATTACAGATATTAAACGTACATTTATTAAATATTGAATAATTACAAAATCATATGGAAAAAACTAAAGTTTTCTAATGAGACATAACATCCCGCTTATTTACGAAATAATCTACTCGGCATGCTGGAATCTTTTTTATTTCTTCAAGCTTCTTTGAATTCAAAATCTCCCTGAATTTAGTCTCAGGCAGTTTTCCAAGAACGAACATATCATTCAGAGGCCGACCTCTGTCATTGAATGCCCAGCAACAGGAGATGACAGTGCCGTCGGACAAAATCGTCAATTTACTGCCGACTTTGCACGATTCATTTCTGCTCATAATTCCCATAAGCTCGTAGAAAGTATGATGTATGCCTATTTTTGGCCCATCTTTTTGTTTTAATGAAAAACAATAATCTAAGGCCTTTTTATACTCCTCTTCAGACGGTTCCAGTGATTTATGATTGACACCGCGCCCCAGCGGCCTGAATCTGAGCAAAAACCAATTCGAAACTTTATTAGCGATTAAGAATTCAGATATTTCCTTAAGATTTTCTTTATTCATATTGTCTTTTTTCAATACTGTAGAAACCGTCACAGGCATTCCTTTTTTTATACTAAGTTTTATGGCATTTATGTTAATTTGGCTGTATCTATCACCTCTTGCACTTTCCATCTTAGGAAATACCGTATCCAAGGTAAAATCTAATTTTGATATTCTGCCTACCAGAGAATCCAACATGCCCTCCTCAATACAATAACCCGTAGTGCTTACCTCTATATTTTCAGGACCGAAATAATTCGAGGCCATTTCTATTATTTCAAGATTTTCCTTAAACAGCAAAGGGTCCCCTCCGGCAAAATCTATTTTAATCTTATCAAAATTTGAAGCAATATCTTTGAGAATTCTGGTCTTATCATCAAAGGTCAAACACATTCCGGATTTCTGAAGCTTTGATTGTACTGCAAGTTTATTATCATCGCTCACGTTTATCGGATTGACCATGCATATTTTGCAAGAAAATGGACAGCAGTGAGTTAGATTCCAGCAAATTTCCATCTTTGACCATATTAAAGCGCCCGTATAAAAAACTTGTGCGAACTAGCTGAAAACTTACATCACAACCCGAACGCCTGCGTGAATTCCTTCATCTGCCTGAAGTTCTGGATGAACTTCCTTCCAACGTCTGTAATCTCGTAGAAAGTCTTGTCCTTGATTTGAGTTTCAACAATCATATTCCTCTGCTTCAATTCATCAAGATACAATTTCATACGCTGATGGGAAAGGTTTGACTTGTACAACAAATGCGTGGGAATAATTTTTCCTCCCTTGTCCTCAATTGCACGAAGCATGTCGTACACTATGTCGATTTTTGAACGTTTCATTTGAACATCGTTTTAATCAATGCGAAAAGCAATAACAGATAGCCTGCTGCCTGAGCCAGTTCTGCAGCAACATAAAACAGCTCGAGATGGGACTCAACCAAAAACAGGATTTGAGCAACAGTCAAAAGCGAAAATGAAACAAAAACAAGGCAAGCAGCGAGTTTGCACACCTTTCGGTAGTTCTGCCAGTAAGACAAAGCAATAAAGCCCAGCAACAAGGCGCTGATACCGTAAAAACTCATATAATAACTGCCGCTAAGCAGCAAACTCGGAATCAAAATCAGGAAAAGAAGCGCAATAACACGCTTGTCAGCCAGCTTATGGGTAATAATGAACAAAAGCAGATAGGCACCCAAGGCAAGCAGAATATGAGCAACATAACCGATGTAAAAAATAGAGCCAACCAGCCCGGCAGGCACCTTAAACACGATTTCCTCCATCAAAGCATCAGTAACCGCTCTTGAAATAAAACTCAAAGTCAACAAGACCATACTCACAGTAAAATAACCATACTTCCTCTCTTTCGTGAGCCTGTAAACCCTGAAAGACGCCAATGCAACAAAAAAAGCGATAACAGAAGCCAGAGCTTCCAAACAAGCATCTGCACCGAAAAACCAAGCCGGACCGAGATGAACGCTTACCATAGACAGAATACGAGTTCAGCTGTTTTTAAGGTTTATGGATTTAACGTCTTTGACACAAAGGTTTATAAATAAGCCCTGTTTGTTACCTCTTATGAGTGAATACAGAATGAATGAGGCAAATGTGGGCGTTTGGACAATGATGGGCCCTGCAGATGCAAGAGAGGCTCACACAAAAGGCAGGATAACAACCCTGATTTACCTCTCAAAAGAAGGCGATACAAAAGCAGAAGATAGGTTGCTGCACGAATTCACACCAACAATCGAAATGCTTGCAAAAGACATGCGCAACAGAAACAACCCGGATGCTGATTTGGAACAGGCAATTGAAGCAGGAAAAGAAGCATTCAGGCGAGCATTGAGAAATTATGATTACAAAACGCCTTTTGAAGCGCACATGAAATTACAAGTGATATACGACATGTCCCGATTCTTAACACAATGACAAACATCTTCGCAGTAGCGGTTCCAGCAGAAAAACCACAATACATTTTCTGCGCAGCAGACTCGCAGGCAACCAGCTCAAGAGATTTCACCAAAGACTCAAAAGCACAAAAAATGGTGCAAAGAGGAAACAATATATTGATGGATACAGGCTCTGCAGCAGCCGCACAAATTGTTTACGAGAAACTTCTTGGAATGGATTTGCCTCCTCAGGCAATGGCAGAATTCATACTTAAAGAAACGGAAGATTTGGCTAAAAAACTGGAAGAAAGCCATGCAACCTCGGCAATCTTTGTATGCGGAAAAAACAATGACAACCTAGAAATGTACGTTGTTGAACTGAGCAATGAGCAAACTCCAGAAGGACCAATAACCAGAGGAATCGACCAGGTTAAACAACCAATATTCAGCAGAGGAAGCGGTTCCAGACACGTCATTCCAGCATTAGCCCGCGATTACGAAAAAGGATTTTTCATACAACCAAAAACGCCCCTTGAAGCACTTGCACTATGCTTCGGTGTAGGAGCAAAAGCAGACACAGATATGGCTGTTAATGAAAAACTACAGCTAGGCATCGTGTCAAAAACACCTACCCGTTTAATACTTCCACCGAGCGTCACCAATTATTCCACACCCGAATGTAACCATTACTACACAAATCTAACAGGACACAGATTTGATGCGAGCGACAAGCTCACAAAACAAAGAGAAGACGAACTAATAACCATAAGCAGATGCCTTGACGATTTCTACCTGGCACTGGAAACAGAAATGCACAGACTATTATCAACAGACATCCGTTCAAATCAGGCACACAGCAAATTCAAAATCGGAGAGGCAGACGTTGACAGGTATCTTGCGCATGTAAAAGACAGACAGGAAACAGCCAAACGTGCACAATATTTGCTTGACGCATTCATTAAGGGCGGACTGAAAGCAATGAATGACGCAACAAGGGCATTCTATAAGAATCAGGAGGAAATCTTTAAAATCGCAGAGCAAATCACATCACTGGCAGAGCAAAAAACTTAGCTTCTCTTCTTCAAATACCAATTAACCAAAAACAAAATCCCGATAAGAAACGCAGGACCTGCAATCATCGTGGACCAGAGCAAAGCAAGATGCCATTCAACCCTGGACATCGCAGAAATGATATACAATAAACCAGCCAGAATGAAAACAACCCCTCCAACAATCTCATACTTCCACGAGATTATCAGAACAACCAGCAAGACAAGCACAGGAATATTGTGCATAAACATGCCCAGAACAGTGCCCCAGAAATCATACCCTGCATCAAAAATGTCCAAAGAAAACATAGCGAGGAAAAGAAGGAACAAAATGGACAAGATTCTCGGAGACCAATAGATAAACCTGTTAACCCTCTTTTTCATAACTGCGAGAAACCTGTTTTGATATATTAACCTTGTCACGCACTAAAGCAAAAGATATATAATGTAGTATTTAATCATATTAAACAATAATAAAAGAAAAAGAGTGATACTTTGGCATTTGACTTTATTGTTCTGGGCTCAACCGGAATGCAGGGAAGAATCGTTGTCAGAGACCTTTTGGAAACAGGCTATTCTGTATTGCTGTGCGGAAGAGACAAATCAAGAGTAATGCATTTCTTAAACGTCCACAAGAAAAAAACAGAATTCAGATATATCGAAGCAACCAAAATCAAGACAATAATCAATGCCATAAAATATTCCAAGTCAGATGTCGTAATAAACTGCATGGAAGGAGACTGGAATTACGAAGTCTTCAAGGTATGCGCCAGGCTCGGAGTAAACTGCATTGATTTAGGCTCTGAAATCCCGGTCACCAAAAAACAATTCTCGCTTAACAAAATCATGAAAAAGAAAAACCTAATCGGCATCACAGGCATAGGGTCAGTGCCAGGCATCGGCAATATAATGCTCAGGTATGCCTCTGAAAAATTCGACACCATATCGGATATCACCCTTGGATTTGCCTGGGATTCAAACATAAAGGAATTTGTTGTTCCGTTCTCCATCGAAAGCGTGCTTGAAGAATTCACAGACCGCGCGCCCGTAGTAAAAAACCGTCATTTCAAATACAAGATTCCACTCAGCAGCATAATCAAAGAAAATCACCGATATATCGGCGCAGAAAAAGAGATTCTCGTCAGGCATCCTGAACAATACACTTTTTTGCATTATTTCAGCAAGAAAGGCCTTGAGAACATCAAGTTTTATGCCGGATTTCCCGAACATTCCTTCAGAATGATTTTAAGCCTCATAAAACTGGGATTCGCAAGCAAAAAGGAGGTAAATTATTTTAATAAAAAAATAAAACCGATAAACTTCCTGACACAGATGCTTAAAAACCTGGGAGTCCCTAAAGGGTATACTGAAAAAGAAAACCTTTGGGTGCACATACTCGGCAAAAAGAACGGGAAGCAGAAGAATGTCTTAATGGAGTGCCTGGTGCCTCCATTAAGAGGCTGGGAAAGCAGCGGTTGCAACATTGATACCGGTTTTCCTGCAAGCATTCTTGCCCAGATGGTGAAAAAAGGAAACATAATGGAAAGAGGAAGTTTTTCCCCTGAAACAGGAATTCCCCCAAATCTTTTTTTCAAATGGCTCAGAAAGAAGAAAATAATGATTTATGAAAATGGAAAGGCGGTAAACTAATGAAAATTTTGGTACTCGGACACGGTGCAATCGGTTCTGTTTTGGCAAAACTCCTGCAAAAAGAGGCAGGCGTCAAATTAGTAATTTCTGCAGATATATGCTTCAAGGAAGTGAAAAAATTCGAGAAACTGCACCAAATCAGCATAAATCTGGCAAACAAGGCTGAATTTGCAGGTATTTTGGATAAATACAATCCTGATTTGGTCATAAATGCGATATCTCCAAATTTTAATTCTGACATACTCAATGAATGCGTTAAAGCAGGCATAAATTACATGGATATGGCTGCGTGCTGGGAGCCTGATACTGACAAGAATGCAGTATGCCCCTATAAGATTGAACAGTTTGATTTCGACAAGCAGTTCAGGTCAAAAAACATCCTGGGGCTGATAGAGTCAGGCGTTTCTCCAGGCATGACAAATCTTTTTGTCAGGGAATGCGCTGATGAATTTGACGAGGTTGAAGACGTCAAAATAAGGCTCGTTGATTATTCAGGCAGTGATAAATTAAGTCTTGCCTGGTCCAAGGAATCGCTGCTGGATGAAATCGGCGCAAAGCCTCTCATATACAAAGATGGAAAATTCAAGATAATGGAGCCATTCTCCTCCCCAGAAGATTACGAATTTCCAGCGCCATACGGAAAGAAAAAAGTCAACATAATCTGCCAGGACGAAATCGGAACAATCCCGTTTTTCATCAAACTCAAAAATATAGACATAAAAGACTACGATGACCAAGTCGATATCCATAAATTCCTTTATGAGCTCGGGCTTATCTCAAAGAAAAAAATAAAATTCGGAGATATGGAAATATCACCTTTTGAATTCGTGAATAAAGTCCTGCCCGACGTCTCGTTCAACAATGAAGACCCGAAATTCAATGAAGCCCAATTTGCGTTTGCCGTTGAGGTAAAGGGCAAAATAAAAGGAAAAACGAGCAAAATAAGATATTTTGTGCTGTTCCCAAATCAGAAAGAAATCAACAAGCTCGGCCTGAATGCAAACTTCATATCCTATCCGACAGCACTTTCAGCCAAAATATTCGCGATGGCAATACCAAAAATAAAAACAAAAGGCATCATTCCGCCAGAAGCACTGGACAAGGAGATAAGAAAATTCGCACTTTCTGAATTAGACAAGACAAAAGGCGTAATAGTCAAGAAAGAAAGACTGTAAAAATCACTTTTTGGATTTCACAAGCAGTCCCAGGAAAAACAGGAAGAATGCAAAGAACGCATAATATGCAGGCCCGTATAAGTATCCCAGGAAACCCAAACATCCAAGAAAACCCCAATACCAGTTAAATTGCATAAGAGCAGTATAAGGCAAGGGTATTTAAATTATGCAGTTTGTCAGAACATCACTGCAACACAAACACTTATTAACCAAACTTTACAGCCTTAACTGAATGAATGCAGTCATTTTCGCTCTCGCACTCGTTATAGCAAACGCCTTAATGGTACCAAGCAGGCACCTCGGCAGCCACCAGATATCACGCGTTTTTGGCAAAAGCAGAACCTGGGAAGGCGCAATAATCTTCACAACAACAGCCACAATACTCCTGTCAATCTCTGGTTTTAGTTTTACTTTTCCCGTAATCGCAATCCTCGGATACGCAGGAACACTCCTAAATTCCTACGCAAAACGCAAGCTCGACCTGAAAACAGGAGAAAGCCTTGTCCCATCTGACCAGATAGACTACATAATACTCCCGCTCATCTTCCAAATGCACATCGCACCAGCCCTAATATTCGCAGCACAAGCATTGCCGATTGCGTTTTTCGCGCATTTCATCGGAAGCCTGGCATTAAGCCCATTCTTCAAAACACAAAATGACTGGATATCGCTAAAGTCAAAATTCCTGCCATCATCAATCTGCTTTTTCCTTGCAGCAGCAACACTCGGCTCGATGTACGCAGGCAACATAGCATACACATTAATCAACCCAATACTCTTTGGCACAAGCGTAGGAAAAACAGCACTATTTCTATTCGGAATGTCAGCCATACTGCTGCCCTGGAAACTAAAGCCAAACAAGAAATGGCTCGCAATTGCAGCAATAACACTATGCGTGATAACAGCAACGCTCGGACATATTGAAGCAAAAGCACTCAATGAAAAAAACCTGCCAGAAGACCAAATCAGCACAATGAAAGGCATAAAAGACGTCCACTTCACAGTCTACGAGCCGTCAACAGGCGTCAAATACAGCACAACAACAACATACCACACGCACCTGCTAAAAGGGATAACCTGCCTGATACCATTCAATGACATGGACTTATGCAGCCCTGTAACACACCTTATAGACAAAAACAAACTCATACTTCCAGGAATCCTGTTCGCACTCGCAATATTGCTCTCACTTTTAGCTTGTTATTCAGCACAAGGACTTCAAAGAATAAAAATCGGAATAGCGCTAATCTGCCTGCTCATATCAACAATAGACGGAGGAATTTTCACACCACAATTCGG
>CABMGU010000064.1 GCA_902385765.1 uncultured archaeon
ACCAGATATCAACTGGAGATGCACACGGTTAATACCGCCGCAATAATTTTTATTTTTTTACTAAAACTTTATAAATGCATAAGTATGACCTTCTTAAAAAGCATGGGTTTCAAAAAGAGGCTAATAATATACCTGTTATTCCTGATTTTCCTAGTGCCAGCTGTCTATGCAACAAACACATCGCTAATGGCATTCAAAGACGACATCATAGACTTCAATTTCTCAAGCAGCACTTATGTTGTGGCGCACGTTAGCTATTTTAACACAACTACACCAAACTCAAATTTCACTTTCCTCTCATCATTCAATATAATAAAAGAATCAATAGGCGCCATAACCCAGGTTTCTGTAAGAGTCAGCATTGACGGTGTTGTAATAGACGACGAAGTTGTCAGAACAGTGCAATCCATAGGTGATGAAGGCGCGACAGGCACCAGACCGGTAATGTTCAACGTGTCTGCAGGCCAGCACAACATGACCTTTGAAGTAAAAAGAACGGGCTTGGGAGTAGTTAACATAAACGATGTTGATCTCGTATTCCTTCAGCTGATTACAACACAAAATGGAACAGTCAAAGGACAGATAACAAACAGCACATACACATATTCTTCGACCATTCTAACTCCAGCATTCAACTGGACCACAAATAAGGCAGTTGTCTCACCAACATTCACAACAATAAAGCAAACGATAAACGGCTCATTCACAACACAAGCAGTAACACAATTCCAGTTCAAGAATTTGCTTGATAATCATACATCGCCATACTGGTCAAGATTTTTGGCAAATACGCTTGATATTGGTTCCATGTCAATGAGCTGGATTGATGATGATGAAAACCTAAACGGCAACATGACAATAATGTCAAACGCAACAACCAATCCAGGCATTGCGACGATATCCTCAAATGCATCCATCTTCAACATGGACCTGAGGGACAACAGCACAAACCTAATACCAAACTTCTTCACAACAAACAACCAGACGAACATCACAAGCTATCTAAATTTTACAGGAGCCGGGACATTCAACATATTAAACAAATCAGTCACAATATACAACGGAACAGCAATATTCCTTGCAATGTCAACCACTATGACAACCGGCTCTGGAGGAGACCACACGCCAATATATTTCATCAACTCATCGACTGTGCCGCAGGCAAACTGTTACTCGAAAAAAGGAAGACACATTCAGGATGCAAATGATATCGGAAACGCATTCATCTACACAATATGCACCAATCTCACGCCAGGAAACACATATACCTTCAACTTATGGGTAACATTACCGAATTCAGGAGAACAACTAAAACAACTGGATGAAAGCTTTGTCGGATTCGAAACCACACTGCTAAACACATCAAACGCGCCACTTCCGCCCATACCAACAGAAATTATAACTCCTGCAAACGGAAGCTGCAATAAAGGAACGATAAACATAACCTGGTTTGCATTCACAGACCCAGAAGGACATACCGTAACATACAACGTATCACTCTATAATACTTCAGGAACTTTCAATAAAACAATCAACGGAAGCACCAACCTGACAAACCAGCTGTTTGACACAACAACAGTAAATGACGGCAATTATACCTTAGTAGTAGAAGGATGCGACGTACTTAATAACAACCTTTGCGCAAACACATCAACAAACTTCACAATTGATAATACGAAACCATCAGTGACGCCATTAGCACCAACTGCTAACGCGAGCTTCAATTTTGGAAGCACAATAGAAATAGCAGCAATAGTAACAGACAACTGCTGTGTAAACACGGTGCAAGCAAACATAACATACCCGAACAGCGTATCAACACTCTTAAGCCTTGCAAACCAGACAGGCGGAAAGTACAATGCCTCTTTCACAATACCCAGCATCAACGGCAGGTACAATGTAACCTTCTTTGCAAATGATTCCTGCAACAACATAAACAATACAGAAACAACATACTTCAACACAATAAACATAACAGTAGAAAAAACAGGTTTCCCGCACCCTGTGAATCCTGGAGCTCAACTAAACTATACCCTGACCGTTACCAACACAGGCTCAGGAACAGCATACAACATAACAGTGAAAGAATATTACTCCGGCAATGTCTCTTTCAACAATTCCTCGCCAGCACCAACAACAGGAAATGACACCTGGTTCTTCCCCAACCTCACAAGCGGAAGCACCATAGAAATCAACATAACAGTCAATGTAAGCGCAGGCCTGCCTCCAGGACTGCTAATAAACAACACCATTAACGTCACATACGAAGATTCAAACGGCACAAACACAACACTCACGCACTTATTCCAGACGGCAGTTTCAGGAGAAGTTGCAATCATAGCGGAAAAAACAGCATCACCAAACCCGGTAGCGCCAGGCGCCTACCTATATTATGTAATCAATGTCACAAACATAGGCAACGTAATAGCCTATAACGCCAGCGTAACTGAAACAGAATCAAGCGACTTAACGTTCATTAACGCAAGCCCGCAGCCAAACAGCACGAATCCTTATGTCTGGAACATTTCCCAGCTAGTTGAAGATGTCTCTTTTGTCATTAACATCACGAAACAAGTAAACGGCATCATAACAAACGGAACCACTGTCACCAACAGCGCAAACATAACGTATAACAACACACTAATCACCACTGTAAACACAAGCACGGACGTATCACCGATGCCATACCTTGTTATTACCAAAACAAGCGATCCAGACCCGGTAACTGCAGGCAACCAGCTGAATTACACGATAACAATAACAAACACGGGCGGAGCAACTGCACAAAACCTGGTCGTAACAGAGACTTACCCAGCAGGAGTTTCATTCGTCAGCTCATCACCAAGCCCGTCAAGCGGAAACAACACCTGGAACCTTGGAAACTTGGCAAACGGAAGCTCAACAACAATAAACATAACAGTGACCGTTGACGGCAGCCTATCAGGCACAATAACCAATATTGTAAACTTGACTTATTACAATGAAGTAACTGACGAGAATGTTACAGTCAGGACAAATGAAAGCACTACTGTAAATCCACAACCAACACCGCCAACATCCGGCGGAGGCGGAGGAGGGTCAAACAAGTTCTATAACGTGCTACCGACAGCAGTTTGCGCTAACGGAACATATTATTCAGAAGGAACTGCAACATATGGTCCAATCTGCTGTGATGAAAGCTACTGCAAAACACTCGGAGACAGTTGGTCCTGCTCCCTTGTCCAAGGAAAAACCTTCAGCATCTGCACACTGCCAACAGAAACTGCAACTTATCAGCCGCCAAAAATAACCCCGTCGCCAGAAGAGAAAATACAGGAAGCACCTCCAAGAGAAATAAAAGAAGCACATGGAGAAAAAAACACACCTGAGCAAGCTGCAGACATACAAAAAGAAAAAACAATGCCA
>CABMGU010000065.1 GCA_902385765.1 uncultured archaeon
CAGACATCAGAAGGAGCAATAGCATACGCAGGAAAAGACTACCTGAAAGCACTCGCATACACGGCAGCAAAACAAAAAGTTCCTGTTGTACTGCACTTAGACCACGGAAGAGACTTGGAGACTGTCAAGAAATGCATCAACGCAGGCTGGACAGGAATAATGTACGACGGAAGCCACCTGCCATTCGAGGAAAACATTAATAACACAGCAAAAGTCGCCAAATGGGCGCACGCAAAAGGAATAGGAGTAGAAGGAGAACTCGGCACGATAGGAGGCGCTGAAGAAAAAATAATTTCGAGAGAAATAATCTACACAGACCCTGAAACTGCTGTTGAATTCGTAAAGAAAACAAAAGTAGACGCGCTGGCAATCGCAATAGGCACATCACACGGAGCATACAAGTTCGAAGGCAGCGGAAGACTCGACCTGCATTTGCTGAAAGTCATCAAAGCAAAACTCAACATGCCACTCGTCCTGCACGGAGCATCAGGAGTTCCAGCATGGCTGGTAACACAAGCAGTACGCTACGGCGCACAACTCGGCAAGCCAGAAGGAGTGCCAGACGACCAAGTCAGCCAGGCAGTAAAATGCGGAATAAACAAAGTGAATACGGATACTGATTTACGACTGGCATTTGACGCAGCAGTACGCAAGTACATAGCAGAAAAACCAGAAGACTTCGACCCAAGACACATACTACTGCCAGCACGAGAACTAATCCAGAAAGTAGTCGAACACAGAATACAAATGTTCGGCTCAGAGGGAAAGGCATGAAACCTCTACTCGTTTACATAACAGCAGCCGACGAAAAAGACGCAGAAATGATGGGAGCAACACTGGTCAAGAGAAAACTGGCAAGCTGCGTGATGACACTGCCAGGACTGCATTCACAATACATCTGGAAAGGAAAATTCCAGCACGACAAAGAAGTATTGATGCTAGTCAAAACTTTTGATACAAAATATAAACAACTTGAAAAAACAATCAAAAAACTGCATTGCTACGAAACACCATGCATCATCGGAATGCCAATCACAAAAATAAGCAAGGAGTACCTAAAATGGAGCAAAAAATCATTCATATAGGCGCAGACCACGCAGGATTTCAGCTGAAAGAACACCTGAAAAAGTACTTACAGAAGAAAGGACTTTCTGTAAAAGACTGGGGAGCGTATAAAGTCGTCAAAACAGACGATTACCCAGACTACGCAAAAAAAGTTGCGAAAGCAGTGCAAAAAGAAGGACTGGGAATACTGGTATGCGGAAGCGCAGAAGGAATATGCATAGCAGCAAACAAAATCAAAAAAATCAGAGCAGTGCCGGTGTGGAACACGAAACTGGCAAAGCTGAGCAGACAACACAATGACGCAAACATACTGTGCCTAAGCGGATGGCAGTTAACAAGAAAAAAAGCAGAAAAAATAGCATTAACGTGGATAAAAACTCCTTTTTCAGGAGAGGCAAGACACAAAAGAAGAATCCAAAAAATAAGGAGGATGGAATGGAAATAGTACCGGGAATACTCGTGCACAATTTGAAAGAATTGAAAGAAGCACTCCACAAACTAAGCTGGGCGAAAAAAGTACACATAGACATAATGGACGGAAAATTCGTGCACAACAAAACAATACAGGCAATCACGCTAAAGAAAGCATTGCCCAGAATGGAAATGCAGATTCACTTAATGGCATACAAGCCCCACACTTACGTAAACAAATTCGCAAGACTCGGAGCAAAAGAACTAATCATACACGCAGAAGCAACCAAAAAAAGAGCAGAAACGCTGGAAATGATACGAATGAGCGGAATGAAAGCAGGTATTGCGTTCAACCCAGCAACAAAAGTGGATGCAGACGCGGTAAAACACGCAGACACAGCACTCATAATGACAGTAAACCCAGGACACAGCGGGCAAATGCTGATGAAAGCACCGTTACGAAAGATTGCTGAAATCAAAAAACACAATCCAATCATAATCGTCGGAGTGGACGGCGGAATTAATTCGCGCACTTGTGGAATGGCAAGAGGAGCAGATTATGCAGTAGCAACACACGCAGTGACAAACGCTCCTGATTCAAGAAAAGCATACAAAGAGCTAATGAAAAAATGCAACAGATAGCAAGAAACATAAGAAAAGACGTCATAAGGACGATTGAAATAAAAGGAGGGCATCCTGCAGTTAATCTGAGTTCAGCAGACATACTCACCGCTTTGTACTTCAAAATACTGAAACACAATCCAAGACAGCCAAAATGGGAGGAAAGAGACAGAATATTCGTAACAAGCAAACTAACACCAGTCTGGCAGACAACACTCGCACACGCAGGATATTACGCAAAGAAAAACCTGCTTGAAAACGCAGACCTTCCAAAAGGAACAACACACGCCTTAAGCACAGCAATAGGAAGCGCGCTCGCATCAGAAGGCAAACACCACACATACTGCATAACAACAGACTCAGAAATAGACTGGCAGGCAATAATGCTCGCAGGAAAACTGAATCTCACGCTCGTGATAGACAGAAACAATTTAAGCAAAGAAGGATTCATGGACATAGAGCCATTAAGACAAAAACTCGAGGCATTCAACTGGCACATAATAGAAGTTGACGGACACAAAATAGAGCACATAATAGAAGCACTCCAGGAAGCAAAAGATGGGCCAACAGCAATAATATGCCACACCATACCAGGAAAAGGAGTGAACTTCATGGAACACAATCCAGAATGGCACGACAAAAAACCAACAAAAGAAGAAGCTGAAAAAGCACTAAATGAGATAAAATGAAAATGCCGCGCCTTGGCTTGGCCAAGGTTGATTTCATCTCCCCACGCCTTGCAAGGGGAGAAGAAATCAAGTCGGAGACCGCGGCAATCAGTTGAGAGAAATAAAATGAAAACAACAAAAGAAGGATTTGAGGAAGGGCTGGAAGAACTTTCCAAAATAAAAGAAGTAATAGCATTAAGCACAAGCTTCAAGAAATTCGCAGAAAAACACCCGAATAAATACTTCAAAACAGCAGACGCGGGCATAGCAGCAGGAATGGCACACGAAGGAAAAACGCCTTTTGTCACAACAGTAGGACTCGGAAAGAACTGGCAGCAGATAAAAGAAATCTGCACGAACAACGAAAACGTCAAAATAATTGATTTAGACGAGGAACTAGAGGATTTGGCAATAGCACGAATACTGCCAAACATAAAAGTCATCATACCAGCAGACTATCACGAAGCAAAAAAAGCAACAATAGCAGCAGGAACAACAAAAGGACCATACTACATCAAACTCCTGACAGAAAAAGCCAGCATAACAGAAAAAACAGCATTCACAGTCGGAAGAATGGAAATAATGAGAGCAGGAAAAGACTGCACAATAATAAGCAACGGACCAGCACTGCAAAATGCAATGATGGCTGCTGAGAAATTATCAAAACAAGAAGTTGAATGCACAGTGCTGGACAGCCACACAATACAGCCAATAGACAAGCACGCACTGATAGCAAGCGCAAGACTCACAGGATGCATAGTCGCAACAGACAGAATACTCGGCAGTGCAATCGCAGAAACAATATGCCAAAACTACCCAGTGCCAGTAAGAATCACAACGCCGGACAATATAATTGCAGAAGTCAAAAACGCAGTCATGCTGAAATGCGAGGTATGCGGAGAAATAGTAGAAGAACACGGCAAAAAACTGCAACTTGAACTAAGACCAGAATTATACTTCAGACTGCACAGAGGAGGAATCATAAAAAGCATACCAGGACTGCACAAAGCACTCCTTAACATGAACGAAGAAACATTTACATACCACTGCAACACAAACAAAAATGATTTCAGCATCTGGGTCAAAGAAGCATTCAACGAGCCGATACTGGCAAAAAACCTGGACAAGGTGCATACAAAACTGGGAATGATGCTGGAGCTGACACGATGGCTAAAGTAGCAATATTCGGAAAAACACCGGAAAGCAAAGAACAGCTAAAAAAAGAGCTCAAAAAATTCGGATTTCTCTATACAGAAGAAAAACCGGAAATAGTAATCACATACGGCGGAGACGGCACATTCCTCTGGGCAGAAAGAAAATACCCAGGAACACCAAAAGCGCTTTTTAGATATTCAAAAACCTGCGTCAAATGTCACAACCTGCCGATCACACACGCATTAGAACTTCTCAGAAAGAAAAAATACACGATAAAAACACACAACAAAATACAGGCAAAAATAGACACTACAACAATGCTCGCAACAAACGATGTCGTCATAAGAAACGCACTGCCAACACACGCAGTCAGGTTTACGCTAAAGATAGATGGAAAACAGATAGACGGAGAGATTGTGGGAGACGGAATAGTAGTCGCAACAACATTCGGAGCAACAGCATACTTCCACAGCATAACAAGAAAAACATTCAACAAAGGAATAGGAATAGCATTCAACAACACGACAATCGAGCACAAGCCGATGTTTTTGCCGGAAACAGCAAAGATAGAATTCACAGTAACAAGAGGAGAAGCATTCCTTGTAACAGACAACGAGCCAAGAATGGTCGTACTAACACCAGGGAAGACTGTAAAGATAACAGGAACAAAAGAGAAAGCAAGGATTATTCAGTTCTAATACTTCTCAAAACCAGTCGAAACCATATTAGCCGACTTTGGCGCAGGATTGAAGTACTCAGGCGCAGGAGTGCTGTCTGTTATCGCGCCGACAAGAGCAACAGGACCAGGAGTAACATCCAAGTCATCAAACGGCTCAGCAGTAATCTCAACAAAATCATAAGCATTAATGTAATTATCAATGTTATACCATAAAGCACCGACAC
>CABMGU010000066.1 GCA_902385765.1 uncultured archaeon
ATGCTTTTTATTGGAAAAGCCAACCTCTTTTAAATATTTCCTTATCTCGGCTTGTCTTGAAACAAAGAACCTCTTATTTTGTATGATTTTTGATGGTGAAAAACCCAAAGTAACAAAAGCTTTCCTTGTATCCTCTAAAAGTCTTTGATTGTAATTGGTGAAACTAATCCTGAGCAGATTTGCATCGCGCTTAGACATTCGAAAAATAGAACCATCTGTGTCGATTAAGCCTCTCAGGCAAGCCCTCAATGCCTCCTTATTTGTCCATACCCACGAGGGAATTGTCACCTGATTTTTGATCTTATCTCCTGCTTGAAGACCGTTTTTTTCCATATATTCCACAAGCTTTTTGCTTGATAAAACCAAAAATCGCTCATTATTTTTCGGTATGACAACTTCGCCAGCCTTCAAATTAAAAAGTTTCTCCGAAATATTCCTTAAATAATTGTGGTATTCTTTATCGGCACTATAATCGCCCGCAATTTTTACCTGATAAACCCTGATTTTTAGACCTTCTTTGTAACAAGAAATATTGCCATCACCCAGAACTGCTCCGATAAACTCGGCCAATCTTTCGTCTTTTTTCGGAATAGAAATTCTTAGCGTGCTTCCTGGTGAATTATTTCCTCCTTTTGCTTTCCCCCAGTTATCATCGTATTTTGCCATGATGTAATCATCAAAACTCTTTTTAGCTATTCTACATAATTCATTATACAATTTGTCACTTAACAGCCTTGTTTCGTTCCTCAATTCGGTTGCAAGATAATGACTGCTAGCACCTGTTAGTTTCGACAATTGGTTCCAAGATAATCTGCCTTTTGCGGCAAGAATAAGCTCTTCCTGCTTTCCCTTAAGAAGTCTTAATCGCATAACCATTAGAATGTGCCCGGGTTTTTAAACTTTACTTCTTGACCGCTACACAACAATTATAAAGTTTTTGCTAACTTAGCCTGAACCTTAGTATACCTCAAAACATTCTCAGAACGCAGCAGCAAAGAAACAGCAAGATAAGGCTCAACCTTGTTAAGAATGTCCTGGAAGTGCCTTTCACCCCGGTCTGTAAGCTTCAAAGACTTGTTATCATACGAAATAAGCTTTTTTTGCTCCAAATCTTCCAAATTCTTGTACATCGCACGCTCGCCCTTGCTGACCATGTTGGCAGCCCTTGCAAGCTCGATAAAAGCCTTCTTATTCATATTCACAACAAGAGGTTTATCTGCAAAACGCCTGTCACATTCCTCATAACACCGCCCCAATGCAAACAGGACAAAAGCCTGCGGCTTAGATAAGCCCATAACAAGAATAGTTGTTTTTTAACTTATAAATCTTGCGACAAGCCAGACGCTAACAAACGCGATAAGAACACCAACAATCAAGCCAACAATGACGTCTGAGATAAAATGACGCTTCTGAACAACACGGGTGATGCCGACAGCAACAGCGCACAAAGCAAACAAAGCGGTCAACAAAGAATTGCTGAAGTACAAAGACAACAGAGTGGCAAAAAGAGAAGCACGCATTGCGTGAAGGCTTGGAAAACTCCCAGCATCAAAACGGCCGATAAAATTATGGTATGCCTGCTTGTCAGGACGGCGCCTGAAAAAGAGCAAACGAACAGTGATAGTCAGGGCATATGCTATTACAAATCCAACAATCAATTGCCAAAACAAAACAAGCTTTCCAAGAATCAAAGCCAACAGCATAGCAACAACTATCAAAGGGTTGCCAGCCAGACCTTTCAAGTCCTGCAAATTCTCCTCTAACATCATATAGGCCCGGGCGGATTCGAACTCGCGCCAACTGCGGTTGGCTGAAGTTCAAATCCTTATAGCATAATTACTGGATAAACTTTGTTTATAAAAGTATAGGCCCGGGCGGATTCGAACCGCCGTCAAAGGGTCTCTTCAGCCAAACGACTGCCAAAGCCCTCTATACTTGACCGCTATACGACGGGCCTGCACTATGTGCAGGCCTGATTAGGACTTATAAAGTTTTTGCCTGCTTTAGCGCTTCTTCCTCAAGAAAATGAAGATTGCCGGGAATGACTAAACAGTGAGGCGCAGGACCAAAATCAGCATCAGAAACCTCTGTTACTGTTCCAGAAACAATCTTCTGATCTTTCGCGCCAAGCCTTGCAATACCAACACACCAATCCTTAGGCAGGAAAACCTTCTCATCACGTTTTCTTTCGATCTTTCTTAAAAGTTCAATACCTTCATTAACAGACATAAACCTGCTGTTGACCGGGTCCAGGTCCAAAAGAACCAAAGTGTGAGCGCCTATTGACTTGTTCTCTTTAATTATGTTGTAATAAGACTCCGGCTCAAAGTTCTCCTTTGGAAAAGGAATACTTGTAGTCTTGCCAAACTTGTAAACCTGCAGGCCAGCAGCGCCGATAGCATTGATAATTGAAGCATTATGAATGATTTCAGTATTTATTTTAAGTTCCCTGGCGCGCTGCAAAATATCCCAATGAGTGGTAGCGCACAACGGGTCACCAATAATTAACAATGCGACATTCTTACCTTTTGATTCCTTCAATAAAACTTCAGCAGTCTCAACAAAATTCCTGTCAGCAAGCTCAATCTTCTTTCCGTAAAGCTTTTCGAGACTTTCCTTTGAACAGGAAAGCCTGGAAGTATAGCACTCCAAATACAATTTATCGCAGTTTTTCACTGCCTCAAGACCTTTCAAAGTAATGTCCTTCTCATCCGCGAGCCCGAGACCGATTAAATACAGCATATTCTGGTAAAAATGTGGCGAGTATTTAAAGCTTTATCTTTTAACCACTCCTCAGTAACGAATATAGAAAGGTTTATAAAGGTTGTTTATGTACTAAAGAGGATATGGGAGTGGATGAGATAAGAGCAAAATATGAACAACTTCTCAGCGAAGTAAGCTATCTGGAAAGCTTCTGGCCAAAAGGACTCGGAAGGCCAAGAATAGACACAAGAGCAATCTGGAAGAGCGACATAGCAGGATTCACAGCAGCAACAGATGATGCTTTGAAACAAGGACAGCTTGCAACAGCCAAATGGGTCAGACGCATAGGAGATGAAATCTACGGCTCATTCGACCTTCTACTGCCACACGGAGCAAACATACAATACCACGAAGGAGATGCAGGAATAGCAATCTTTGACACGCTTGAAGGCGCCATATACGGCGCAACAGCAGTCAAGGATGCCATAAACAAGCTAAAACCAGTAATACTCAGCGACAAAACAGACAAACAACTAAAACTAAGACAAGGAATAGCAACAGGAAAAGTATTCACGGCAGTAGTTGGTGATGAAACCAGAAAAATACCAGTCATAGACGGAATCGGACTTGAAGATTCCTACGAAATGGAAACAATAGCAGACAAAGACGGAATAGTCTGCGTGGACGAAGCAACATACCAAGGACTAAAAGACAAATTCAAGTTCACAAGAAAAGAAGCCAACAGCAGAATCGGATACGAACTCGCAGAAAAACCAACACTGCCAAAACTCACACCAAGACCAACAGAACAAATGCCAAAAAATCTGGCAAAAGAAACCGAGTACCTTGAACAAAGAAAGCAGGAACTGCTCGCATTCTTCCCGCCATTAGCAAGAGCCGAAGTCTACGGAAAAACCGGGGCAGAAGCTCCAACTGCAAAAACAGGCAACGCTGCCATAATGTTCGCAAAACTCCCCACGCTCGCAGCACTCGTTGAACATCACTCAGACAATCCTGACAAGATGGCAGAATCATACGGCGCACACTTCAAAATCTTAAGAGACCTCATAGAGACAGAAAACGCAGGAGAAATAGACAAACTGTATTTGGGCAAAGTCATAGCAAGATTCAGAGACAACTACGAAGATGCGGCAAACCACACAGCAGCACACCTTGCAGAACGAATAGCCCGTGATTACGCGATAAGAGAATTACTCGCAGAAGCAGGAATAACAATAGAAACGCCTCCAATAGGATACTATTGGGGCGAGGTCATCATAGGCCCAACAGGAACAGAGAGAAGAAGAGCATTCACAATGCTCGGGGACAGGGTGAACAGGGCAGCAAGACTAATGATGAAATCAAAAGAATGGTCAAAACACAACACGATGGGACTGCCAAAAGAGCCAATACCGCTCACAAATATACAGAAAGCAAACAAATTCGTAGTCAAAACAGAGCCGGACGACGGAGCGCCTGGCGAGAAAAAACTCAAAGGAATCCACAAATCAATAGACGTTTACACCACGCCTCCGCCAAGAGACAAATCAGCAGAAAGCATGACAGTCATGCTCAAAAGAAAAACACTCATAGGAAGAGACGCTGAACAGGAAAAACTCAGAGCAATCGCAAAAATGCCCTATGAGCAGCAAAGCATACAAGTAAACATAACATCAGAAGCAGGCGGAGGCAAAACAGAACTCACAAAAAGATTCGAGGAACTATTCAGCCAGTTAGGCAGAAGGCATTCTCAACAGCCCGTGATATACCACGCATCAACAGCAGAACAGGCAAAAGACATTCCCGACTATTTGTTCCAAGACTTCATAAGAAACGCGCTCGGCGTAAAAGCAGAAACCGCACGCGAAGAGATAAAAGCAAAACTTGATGTTTTACCGGAAGAAACAAGAAAAATAGTCCACCACTGGCTCGGCTTCAACTTAGGATACGAAAAACCAGCACAGACAGGACCGCAATTAGAAGAAGCAAGAAGAAAATCACTATTAGACATAATCGAAGAAGGACCAAAACTATTGGTGTTCAACGACGTACACTGGGCAGACGAAGCAAGCATTGACAGGATAGAATGGCTAGCTACACAACTGCCAAACGCGATAATAACAACAAATTACAGGCCAATACAAAGACAACTCAAAGGAACAACAATAACACTTGGACCGTTCAACAGGCAGGCCATAGCACAGCACATATGCTACCTCCTGACAAACCAAATACCGCACGATGAGCTAATAAAATTCGTAGAAAAACACTCCACAGGAACGCCCCTCATCATTGAAGAATTAATGCGTTATTTGCACCAGCAAGGCCACATCAAAGACGGAAAACTCACAAAAACAACACAAGAAATAGAAGAACAGCTCGGCAAGATAGAATTCGAAGACAGAAAACTGGAAACCATAGAAAAACTTACCTTGCAAAGATACAGAAACCTGCGAAACGCTGAAATGCAGGCAATACTCGACTACGCCTCGTGCATGTTCGGCGAAGAATTCCCAAAACGGCTCCTTGAAGCAACACTCGGCAAGAAAGAACTGGACGCAACACTGCTCGCACTCGAACACGCAGACTTCCTAAAACGAAACAACGGCAGCGTAACATTCAAGCACAACCTCGTCAAAAACGCAATCAGAAAGTGCATCCCAGACGACCAAAGAAGAAAAATGCACACAACGGTAGGAGACAGAAGGAAAGAACTGTACGGCGAAGGAGACGACCAAATAGTAGCACTCGCGTGGGATTACGAGAACGGAGAAAGTGACGACAAAGCATTACAATACCTTTTGTTAGCGGAACGCCTTTTTGTGGAGGGAAAACAGAACACGACAGGCATTTCATACGCGGGCAAGATACAAAAACGCTTTGATACAATAAGAGAACCAACAACAAGCCAAGTGAACATATACGGAACATCTTTGAATGGAAAAGGAATAGCTTACAAATGGCTGAGACGGTTTGCAGAAGCAGAAGAAGCATTAAACCAAGGAATGATGACTTCTGAAAAGCTGCCTGAAAACCTAAGAGACGCATTACAATTGAAATTGCACTTGAATTTTTGCACACTGTACCCTGATGATTTCGAACGCAATAAGCCCTATTATGATACGGCCATACAATTAGCCCAAAAGACGGGAAACAGATACATAGAAGGCATCCTTAAAGTCAACGTGGGAAAAGCTATTGAAGGAGAAGAACGCATTAAGCTAACGGAGGAAGGGGTAGCACTATTAAATGAATTTGGTAAAATCGCAGCTTTGGCTTTGGCATACAACAATCTCACTTTTTGCTACAAAGAAAAAGGTCTCATGGATAAGGCAAAGGAAGCAGGAGAAAACGCTTGCAAAATTGCAGACGAAATTAAAGATGTGGACCTTCAGGGAAGAAGCAGATATGGGCTTGGCATGGTATATGATGTCGAAGGCAATTATGAGCAAGCAGAGAACCTTTTTGTAGAAGCAGAACGCTTTTTGGAAAGAATAGAGGCGCCAACAATATTGTCCTTGTACGAAACCTGGGTGGTTGCGTGCACAAAAGCAAGACAAATGAAAACCGGTCTTGACGTCTGCGAGCGATGGCAACGCAAATGCCAAACAGAAGAGGACCGAAAAAAATTAGAAGAAAAGAAAAAAGAATTATTGGCACTTTCATAAAATCAAGGGTTTTCAGCATTGTGCTCTAAAACAGCGAAAATTATTTATATACTAAAGACTATATGTGCTATTATGGCGTACAGTTCATTTGTAGAGGAAAAAACAGGCAGAAGCCAATATACTGAGTTAGAGGTAGAACTATATGTGGCTTCTCTCACATCTAAAAATGTTTATCTTATAACTGCGAAAATGCAAAAAGTTCCTTCAAAAAGCGTGCGCATAAATGATGGAATTGATGTTGTGATTGCCGGTTCTGAAGAAGAGATAACAA
>CABMGU010000067.1 GCA_902385765.1 uncultured archaeon
AAAGAGCAATAGAACCAAAAGAACTGCCGTTCAAAACAGAAGTCACAATAATAGAAGAACCCATACAGGCGTATAACCACGCGAAAAAAATTGCACAAAAAGGAGACATAATCTTTGTAGTAGGAAGCTGCTATTTAGTGGGAAATATTAAGGAGAAATTAGTACGGTAAAGGAAAACGCCTGCACAAATCCAACACTTCCTTTCTAACACCCTCAAGAACGTGCTTGTCAGACGGGTTTTTCAGAACAAGAGAAATCCACTGAGCAATCTGCTCCATTTCCTGCTCTTTCATACCTCTTGTAGTAACAGCAGGAGAACCCAAACGAATACCAGAAGGATCAAAAGGAGCACGGGAATCAAACGGAATCATATTCTTATTACAACAAATGCCAGCTTCGTCCAAAGCGTGCTCTGCAACCTTGCCAGTAATACCTTTAGGAGTAACATCCACAAGCATCAAATGATTATCAGTACCGCCAGAAACAAGACGGAAACCGTTTTCTGATAAAACATTCGCAAGAATTTGGGCATTCTTGAGAACCTGACGCTGATAACCAACAAAACTCGGCTCAAGAGCTTCCTTAAATGCAACTGCTTTAGCAGCAATAACGTGGTCCAAAGGACCGCCCTGACTGCCAGGAAAAACCGCAAAATCGATTTTTTGCGCGAGATTCTTCTTATCATCAGGATGAAAACGGTCAAGAGTCTTAGACAAAATCATAGCACCACGAGGACCACGCAAAGTCTTATGAGTTGTTGTTGTGACGATATCTGCGTACGGAACTGGGTCCGGATAAAGTTTGGCTGCGATTAAGCCAGCAACGTGAGCCATGTCCACCATAAAATAAGCACCAACCTCATCAGCAATATGACGAAACTCCTTGAAGTCCAAATGACGAGGATAAGCAGAAAAGCCCGCCAAGATTAATTTCGGCTTGTGGTGCAAAGCAAGCTCACGCACAACATCCATACTCACGCGCTCAGACTCCTTTTCAACACCATAAGAAACAAACTTGAACAACCTGCCAGAGAAGTTTACGGGACTGCCGTGAGTCAAATGGCCTCCGTGAGCCAAATCCATACCAAGAATAGTATCGCCAGGCTGAAGAATTGCAAGATAAGCAGCAAGATTAGCAGAACTACCAGAATGAGACTGAACATTCGCGTGCTCAGCATTAAAAAGTTTTTTAGCACGATCAATGGCTAATTGCTCAGTAATATCGATAAACTGGTTGCCACCATAATAACGCTTGTTAGGAAAACCTTCACTGTACTTGTTAGTCAACCAGCTACCAGTCGCTTCAAGAACGGCCTTGCTAACAATGTTTTCAGAAGCAACAAGCTCGATAACATTCCTCTGCCTATCAAGCTCTTTCATCACTGCATCATACACTTCACTATCAAACTTTTTCAGGTGTTCCATTTCGCGTAAAAATTATTAATTCAAAATCAGGATAATCAGTCTTCTTTTCAACCTTCCATTCGTTCTGATTAAGTTCGGGAAAATAAGCATCACCATTATAATCATCCTTGACAAAAGAGAGATATAATTTGTCAGCAAAAGGAAGAGCTTGGAAATAAACAGAAGCACCACCAATAATGAAAACTTCTTTCTTAAAAGAATTCGCTTTCTGAACAGCCTCCTCAACAGTCTTTGCAACAATAATATTCTCAGTTGGAGACATTGAAGAACTAATGACGATGTTATTACGGTCTGGCCAAGGCTTACCAATGCTCTCAAAAGTCTTCCTGCCCATAATAACAGTATTGCCAGCAGTTAATTTTTTGAAGTTTTTCAAATCATCAGACAAATGCCAAGGAAGCTGATTATTTTTACCAATAACACGCGACTTCGTCATAGCAGCAATAATATTCATCACGACACCCTCCTCAAATCCCCACCCAAAGCCTTAAGCTTTTCAACAATTTTTTCCTCCTGCTGTTTCCTGCCCTCATCACCAGAAGTCATATTAATCCTGATGTACTTACTCAAAACAGGAATATGAGGAGAAGCAAGCCTAAACATCTCCTGACAGATAGTGCGATAAGAAAAATGGCCAGCAGGAGCAGTACGCAATTCCATAACGTAAACAAACTGCCTCGGATCCATCTGCCACAACATACGCTGTTTGTCAGCCATCATAACAACATACTCAGCAAGACGAGGATTTCTGGCTCTAATCTTCTCATGCAGTTTAGCAGTCTTCTCAGCACACAACTCAATCCTCTTCTTAACTTCAGAAAGCTCAGGAGCAGAGGCAACGTGCTCAGGATACTCAAAACCCCTCAAAGCAGTAAAGGGAGCCCACAAAAACAGGTTTCTACGATGCCTTTTCAAATCACGAAAAGCACCAAAATCAACAGTAACTTCAAAAAGAAGACTGCCAACCTCAATCGGAACAGGAACGCTGTCAAACTTGCCTCTTTGTTCAAGATACTCCTTAAACACACTATCAACAAGAGCCTTATCCTTCAGACATAATTGCAGGTATTCATCATAATTATTTCCAGAAGAACTGTGCTCAAACAAAATGGCAGCAGCCATACGAGCCTCAATATCAGGAGAAATTGAAACAAGCCTGACAGCATCAGAAGAACGACCAGCAAGCTGTGAAGGAGTTTTCAATGAAACAGGCAATGAACGAATGTTTTTCTCCCTAATCTGCTGATAATCATTAACAGAAACGTGACTCAACAAACCAGGAGAAACCTTTTTACCCTCTTCCAACAAAGCCTTACCAATTGCCTGAACCTCAACACGCGAATCACTCATCAACCGAGAGATATGGCGCTCTGCCTCGCGAGTCGGCCAGACAATACCCAAAGAAGTCAGAATTGTAGCCGGCAAAAAGTAGCGAACAACATCCAAAGTCTTGGCATTAACAGTCCTGTCAAAAACAGCTTCAGAACCAAAAGAAGAAGCATCCAATTTCTTCCTGAAAAAAGCCGCCACAATGGTTTTAGACTCTTCATAACAATCAAGAAGAAAATCGTTCCACGCACGAATCTCCTT
>CABMGU010000068.1 GCA_902385765.1 uncultured archaeon
ATGCCTTCTGTCGTAATTCATGTATAATAAAGAAATTAATAAAAAAAGTATAAAAATCTTGCGATTTAGCCGCTAGCCAACTGCCAGATTGCCTTCAAAGCAACAATCAACGAAGCCGGGAAGACAAAAGTCACGATATTCGCTAAAATCATGTACATCACAGAGCCAGTTGTAAAGATGTTAACAGCTGAACTTGCAGCGACAACCAATGCGATAGTCGCAATCAAGAACTCCTGAACTTCCTTTGATGTAATGTTCAACAAGCCCACAATCAGGCCCAACAACACCAAAATCCAGGTAACTGACGGCTTTTGCAATGCAGGCACAAAACCAGCAATAACTGCCAAAGCAACACCAATCAAAAATGCCCAATGTCCTGTTTTTGAATCCATAAAATATCACCTCTAGGAGAGTTAATCAGAAAATCAGATAAAAAACTATGTAATTACTTAAAAAGAGTATATGCTAGAGGCAGAGCGGCGAATTCAGAAGTCAAAACGTGTTAAGCAAGTCGTGAGCATCCAATGCAGACTCAACAGAACTGAAAGCCTCATTTGACATAACAGCAAAACGGGCACGCAACTGGGAAGTCTCATCCTTTGTCACCTGCGCAAACTTATCAGCATCAATCAAGCCGTAAGGATAACCAAGGAAAGCAGGATCAGCAGAATTGGCAGACAAAGCAGACCACGCTTTAGGCAAGGACTCCCTGTCATGCGGGAAAACATCACACCTGAAAATGTACTTAGCAGCTGGATGCAGTTTCACAAAAGCAATACCACCACCAGCATAATAAGACCAACAGCCAGAAGGAGCAATATTACGCAAAGCAACCAAAGCACCATTACCCAAATCAGTACACAAAGTAGACGTCTTAGACAAGCCAAGAACAACAACACCATTACGCTGGGCAGAAGTGCGCAAAGAACGCAAAACAGACTCCATCAACTCACCCCTGGCTTCCAAATCACCATCACGAACAAGAATGCCAGTCTTACAAAGCTCCTCACAAAAACGAAGTTCAAGCAGTTTTCTCACATGACCAGCAACAGCAGAAGGCTCAGCACGCTTTCCAGCAAAACACAAAACAGGATCATTAGCATCAAAAGAAAACTTTTCCTTCTCAACACCACCTGCATCAAACAAGACAACCTCATAAGCAAGATCAAGACCCTTCTGACAAGCTGTAACAACCAAGAAAAACTCCCTCAACTCGCGGTCAACACGCACGTTGTTATCATAAAAACAAGCATGCAAGCGGATAAACTGAACACTCACATTAGGACCCTTCAGGATTTCACCATTGCCCCCATCAATAAACACCATCTGAGGACCAACAGCAGGACTAATTGCCTGAAAAGACTCCTTCTTCAAAGGAATACGCTCATGAGAACCAAACAAAATAGCACTACCCTGCTGTTCAAGGCGCTTGGACAAAAACGGGATAATGTAATCAAAGGCGTGCATAACAAAGAAAGAAAAACAGCCTAATAAAACTTTATTGGTGAAAAGAAATATAGTTTACAAACCAAGCAATTTCAAACCGCCAAATGAGACAATCAAGACTATAATGCCTGCTGTGACGACGCCCAAAAGAATGGCAAGCAATGCCCTTTTCCACTCCATACCGAAAAACCAGGCAGCCAGAGTAGCGGTATAAACACCAGTAGCAGGCAAAGGAACAGCAACAAACACAGCAAGACCCAAAAAGCCATACTTGTCAATCAAAGGCTTCACTTTTCTTCTCGTACGCTCCATATATTTGTCAAAAACAGACTGGTAAGAATTAACGTGCAATAATCTATTGTGAATGAACTCAAAGAAAAAGTAAACAATCGGAACCACCAGGAGGTTTGCTATTACGCAGACAACAAAAGCAAGCCAGGGACTAACACCAGCTGCCAAAGCAACAGGAATACCGCCACGAAGCTCACTGACAGGAGTCAGACTAAGCAAAGCAGCCCAAAGCAAAGCGTTCATACTACCTCCTCCTGTTCAAAGCGCCGCGGTCTACGACTCGCTTTCATCGGAAATTTGCATAACGATGCCTTTTGTGCAAATTTCCGAGTGTGTTCGGAAATCTTGGATTTCCGACATTTCTCCCCACGCCTTGCAAGGGGAGAAGAAAGCGACCTTGCGGAGCAAGGCGCAGCGATAGAAACTCTCTCCTTAACATACGGCTCGCCAATCAAACGCTTAACAACCCGCTCAGGAGTACGCTCAGCACGCATTATTTTAGCATAAACACGACCTTTCCTGACAAAAGTCTTCTTGTAAATGGCTTTAAACTTCTTAACAGCATCAGGAATCTTCACAGGCGGACCCATCCAGTCCATATCAGCAGGCAATTCTTTCTTATCCAGCAAGAACCACCAAGTGCCATTTGCTTTTTTATCCCACAACCAGCCAGAATCCTTAACGTGGAAGTCAGACAACTGGTCACGAACGTGTTCAAAAGCACGAACAAACTTAGTACCAGCAACATCCTCCTTATCAGGCAAAGTTTTAACACTGATTTTAATTAAGTGACCTTTCATTTTAGCAAAGTCAACAGGCTTCTCAATGAATAAGTCAACAGCGGGCTTTTTCAGGAATTTCCTGGCACCAGAAATGAACCTGTCAAGATTTTCCACTGTCAAAGCAGCAGCAGCATTCCTGCCAGGCTGAACAGGGTCAACCAAGATAAGAGGACCCTCTGTCTTGGACTTGTTCATCATCAACAACGACTTGCCTTTATACGTGTTATAATAGTCAAGAATAACCTTAGGCTTCCAATTCTTAGCAGCTTTCAACAAAGGCAAGAAGCCCTTGTAATAGATGACTAAAATGTCAAGCACGTGACCGGAAAAACCACGAATATAGCTCTCTGCGCCATAACAATAATTGGCTTTGCAGAATTTTTTGGCAAGACGGATGTCATTCTTCAGGTTCTTTCCGTTCTTATTTACCCAGGCAACGTGCCAAGGAGAGAAATCAGTAACGTTCTCAGCCTGATCAGGCTTTTTAATATCAAGCACAGGAATGATTTCGTACTTTATACCATTCCTAACCCAGAAATAATCACGACTGCCATGAATGCGCTCGGGCTTTGGAAGAGCCTTCTCCAACAGATTGCTCAAATTCTGATTATGATGAACAAAACTGAACTTCACAAAGACATCAACGTCATAGTCGCCTGACAACCAGGTATCCTTTGCATAACTGCCACCAAGAACAGCAGCTGCCTTGAACTTGTTGCGCTTAAGCTCCTTGTTAAGACCTGAAAGAAAACCATTAACCTCGCCAAGAACCTTCCTGCGCTCATCACTAGAAGGAACAATGCTTTTCAAGACGGGCTGGAAAATGTTTTGATAACGCATAACCAAGCAAACGAAAGACTGTTTAAAAAGCTTAGTGGTGACGAAAGTTTAAATAGACGCCAGACAGACGACAAGAAATGCAAGAAGCACTGATAATCACAACAGCAATCGCGTTCTTATTGTTCGTGGGAGTACTGTGCTCCTGGATAAGCAGTAAGCTAAGAATACCAGACGTGCTACTGCTGATAATCACAGGAATGGCTTTCGGAGCAATACAATACAAGAATGTAGCCCTAATAGAATTTCCAAACGTGTTTTTGAACAGCGTGGCAATACTCGCGCTCGCCATGATAGTATTTGACAGCACAGCAAGACTACGATTAAGAGAACTCGACACGTTCAGCCTCAAAGCAGTAAATTTGACGTTTTTGAATACAATATTCATACTCGTGTTCTTCACAATCGCAGCAAAATATATACTAAACCTGCCATTCTGGACCAGCTTATTGTTCTCAGCACTAATGACAGGGACATCACCGGAAATAATGCTTGAATACACCGGAAAAAACAAAGCACTTATGCTATTGAAACTGGAAAGCATATTCAACACGCCACTGACAGTAATCCTGCCATTCCTAGTACTGGATTTGATGGAAAAAATCAAAATCACAATGCTGACAGAAATAATAGAACAAGCAACACCATTCGTAATGAAATTCATCGTCGGAATCGGCACAGGAGTATTCATCGGAATCGTGCTGTTCAAAGTCGTACAAAAAGCATACACACAAGTCTACTCGCCGCTTGCGGTGATAGTGGCGGCATTACTGTCTTATGTGCTGGCTGAGAACCTTGGAGGAAGCGGAGTGCTCGCAGTTACAGCACTCGGACTATTCTTCGGAAATGCATACGCTAAAGATAAGATTAACCTCCTTGGAGCAGAAAGCGTGCTAGCAAAAGCATTGTATATTCTTGTGTTCATGCTCGCAGGACTTGTCATCAAGATACCCTACACTACAGAATTCTTCATCACGTCAGCAATAATGTTCGGAGTTTATACAATAATAAGATTTGCCGGATGCTGGACAAGCGTCAAGAACGCAAAAGAAGCAATCTACATGGCACTAAACGCGCCAAAAGGAGTGGCAACAGCAGCAGTTGTCTTCATGCTCGCAGTACACAATATTGAAGGCATCAGCACAATAATAGACATGACCTTCGCGTTTATACTGTACAGCATCATATTATCAGCAATCACAACCTGGGTGACAAAACTTGAAAACCATACTGCTCGACACTAATTTTTTAGTGGAATGCGCAAAAAACAGGATAGACATACAGACAGAGCTGACCAGAGTGCTGGATTTCTCGTTTGAAATCGCCATCCTGGACAGGACCATGGAAGAACTTGATGAGATAATAGCGCGAGGCAAGAAAGAAGGACAGGCAGCAAAACTCGCAAGAACAATACTAATGACAAAACAGGTAACAATACTGCCGACAATGGGAGGGCACACTGACAACCTGCTGGTTGAGATGGCAGACGAAAATCACATCATTGCCACAATGGACAGGGCTTTGAAGCAAAGACTGAAAAGAAAAAAACAGGACGTTGTGATAATCAGAGGAATGAAAAAGCTGGCAGTGGTTGGGGCGTAACATCACTTTTCCGAAATATGTATTTAGGTACCAAAAAGCTTATAAATCGATAGGTACCTAAAAGAATTGTGAAACTTTTAAGTCAAAAGAGCAGGGAATACAACGGAAAGAAATATCATAAATTCTGGATAATACTACCCAACAAAATAATAGAAAAACTACGATGGAAACAAGGCGACGAACTAGAAGCTGAAATAGAAAAAGACAAACTCACCATAGAGAAAGAGGATTAAAAAAATGAACGTTCCAACATTCGTTAAATGGGCCGGCGGGAAAAAACAACTCCTGCAACAATTCAAAGACGTCTTCCCAAAAGAAATAACCACATACCACGAACCATTTGTAGGAGGAGGAAGCGTAGCATTCTACATAATCAAAAACCACAAACCAAAAAAAGTTTTCATTTCGGACATTAACGAAGAACTAATCAACTGCTATAAGGTCATAAAGAATGATGTCAAGGAGCTAATCTGGAGTCTCAAACAATATGCAAAAATGCACAGCAAAAAAACATACTACAATTTTAGAGAGCAAAATCCTCAAAAACTGTCAAGCGTTCAGAGAGCTGCACGATTTATCTATCTCAACAAAACCTGCTTTAATGGATTATACCGGGTAAATAGCACTGGGAAGTTCAATGTGCCAATCGGAAGCTACAATAAACCAGCAATAGTCCAAGAAGAAGACCTGAAGGAGATATCCAGACTTCTAAAAAAGGCCGTAATCAATAAAACCTCTTTTGAAGCCGTTCTTAATGTAGCCAAAAAAGGCGACTTCATTTACTTTGATCCGCCTTATTACCCTATAAAGAAAGGACAAAGCTTCACAACGTATACCAAAGAAAACTTTTTAGAAAAAGAACAGGAAACGCTAGCCAGAACATTCAAAAGCTTAGATAAAAGAGGATGCCTCGTAATGCTCAGCAACAGCGACACAGAATTCATCAAAAAACGCTACAAAGACTACAACATCACAATCGTTAAAGCCAAAAGAATGATAAACTGCGATGCCACCAAAAGGGGAGCGATCAATGAACTTGTAGTAACCAACTATCCAATCGATAAAATCCAGAAAACGCTCAAAACGGTTTAATCGCTTCTCGTATAGCAGACCACAACATGCCCCGTCCATCATAATTCCAGTAAGTTATATCCTGCTCTATAAACAACCATTTCAAAATCTTCAGCAACATTTCAACAGACCAGCCACTCTTAAAAACAAGGGAATTGCCCTTCAAAACGTCGTCAGGATCCTCACAAAGCCAAACACGATTAATCAATTCAGCCAATTCCAGACATTTTTTTGAATCTTCTATATTCTTTCCTTTCAAATCAGCAAATACATCTTTATGGCTTGGCCTTCCATCTTTATCATCCTGAAATTTCTCCACCCAAACCTGAAAATCAATACCTTTATTCAAATGAGTCGGCCTGAACAAGAAAACTCTCCGACCATCAGCCAAAGTTTCAACATAATAACGAAATCGAGTTACATGCTTAACGCCCTCTTTCCAGTAACCCCCTTTCTCTTCCAGGAACTTAATTACGATAGCATCCCTTAACTCCTTCCTACCGCCACTTCGCAAAATAAAATTTATTGACTGCTCCTCGTAAACCTTTTCATCTTTAACCATTATTAGCAACTAATAGAACACGACTTAAAAATATGACGCTGACGAATACTCATAAAGGCACAAACTTTATAAACCCCCTTCTTGTTTTTCGAGAATAGGATGAGATAACGGGGGTTCTTCAACAACCGTTATTGATGTGTCGGAAACTTGCCAAAGTTATATATTGGAACTCCAAGTTTCCGAGCACGCTCAAAAACCAACTGCATTTGGGTAACCGAATGCTCATAAGTCATGCCATCTGCTTAAGCAGGTGGTTTTTGACGGAGACCAAATGTTTTACAAAACAGAAGTAAACGACCACATAAGAGTACCGCCAAGATTCTTTGAATTCGACGTAAACGAAGCAGTACTCAAAGCCGTCAAGCAAAAGTAAGACGGACTGATAGACCCGAACCTGGGAGTAGTCATAGACGTTGCAAGCATCAAAAAAATAGGAGAAGGCATCATAATACCAGGAGACGGAGCAAGCTACTACGACACGACATTTGAATTACTCGCATTCCAGCCAGAACTGCAGGAAATCATACCAGGCAAAATAAAAGACATAGCAGACTTCGGAGCATTCATAACACTCGGACCAATAGACGGAATGATACACATCTCACAAACAATGGACGATTTCGTAAGCTTTGCAAAAGACAAGACATTAAGCGGAAGGGACTCAAAAAGAACACTAAGAGTAGGAGACGGCTGCAGAGCAAGAGTCATAGCGGTCTCGTTCAAAGATGTCACAAACCCGAAAATAGGACTCACAATGAGACAGCCAGGACTGGGAAAACTAGAATGGATAGCTGCAGAAGAAGCACCAGTCGCTGCGCAAAAAGAAGAAAAAACTGAAAAGAAAGCTAAGAAGGAGAAAAAATGAGCAAGAAAAAAGCGTGCAAAAGATGCAAACTCTTCCTTGAAGGAGAAGAATGCCCGAACTGCAAGACAACACAATCAGTAACAAACTGGAAAGGACGAATATTCATCGTTGATTCAAAAAACAGCGACATAGCAAAAAAAATAGGTGTGGAAACAGACGGCGAATACGCAATAAAGGTGACATAAATAGAACTGAAC